>CAYNLA010000014.1:0-25619 GCA_964397915.1 uncultured Polaribacter sp.
AAATTTAAACAGGATTTGATGTTATGCAAGGGGAAATATGCAATTATATTTGGGGAGTGAATAAGAAAATTAAATTTCTCCTCCTATTAAGCCTTTGGACGTCGCTTTCAATGGCTCAGGGTGTCCGCTTTGGACTAAACCCTATCGTATCGTCAACTCAAGAAGGTTCTCCTTATGTAGATGTGTATAGCACATTAGATGCGAGCACATTAGCCTATGAAATGTTGCCGGATAGTAGCTGGAATGGAAGTTTGAAAGTAGTGCTTACTATAGGAAATAAGGTAGACGTATTTGCTTATAACTATATTAATTCTGACAGTGCCTCTGGGGCACCTCTTTTGCTACAGAAAAGTACATTCTTACTAGAAAGTTGGCAGCCGTTGCCAATTAAAGTGGATTTAGGTGATGTTGTAAGCAATCAAAATTGGTCGTACAGCGATACTCTTATACTAGTCAAGGATACGGTTCAGTTATCCGCTCCATTAGTTTTGGATACCGTTCAGACGTCATTACCGCTCTATCAAAAATCTGGAAGCAGTGTTGTACCCAAGGCTAACCTTGGTTTACCCTTGATTACAAAACCCAGTGTAGAGTGGTACGCAGAGGCTTTTGCAAGGCAAGGTAAATATGTACTCCAATACCAACTGGTTGACTTGCAAGGTTCGATAGTAGAAGGTACCTATGGTTTTAAACGACTGATTGATGGAGTGACTCCATTGAGGATAAGTTACGATTTGAGCGCGGTTGCTAGCGGCACGTATGGAATCGTTGTCAAGGTATTAAATCAAAATGCAAAAGTCATTGCTCAAGAACAAACGAACTTTCAATGGTTTGATGAGGACGCCTTGTCAAAGTGGGAGATTGCAGGCGAAGCTTTGAGTAAAGATGCATTTGTGCAACAAGGTTGGGGGCAATGGGAATTGGTTCCCGAGTATTTAAGAATGATTGCACCAGTAGTGTCGCTATCTGATCGTCGCATTTTAATGAACTTGAAAGATCAGCCGGATACGGCACTTGCAGCCAAGTTTATAGTTAATTATTGGAAAAATCGGGCACCTGAAGATCCAAAAGGTACCTGGCAGGGGTATTTGCAGATCATCGATAAAGTAGACAAGGAATTCGGTTCTAAGACGCTGAAAGGGTACATGACACAAATGGGCCGAGTATTCTTGCAATATGGTGCTCCTTCTTTAGTTGAGGAGCGACCTTTCGATGGAAAAAACTATCCATACCAGATTTGGCAATACGATCAACTGAAGAGTCCTAGCACACCAACGCAGCAAAACCAAATTTTCATTTTTGTAGATCAGGAGCTGATAGGACGCCAGTATACGCTTATCCATAGTAGCGCAATAGGTGAGATTAAAGATCATAAATGGCAATTCCACTTGAGTCGCCATACCAACGCTGGACCCGATATTGATGCAACCTCAACGAAATATGGTCGAGATAATTTTGGTGAACGTATTTCAAATTCATTAATCATTGGGAATCAAGGAACTTGGTTCGATATGTACAATAACTAGGGTGTGAAGGAAGTTGCTGTTGTCATTTTGAATTGGAATGGAAGAGCGCTCTTGGAGCGCTATCTACCCGGCGTGGTAAAACATAGTGCTCCGCATCCCGTGTATGTTGTCGATAATGATAGTTCAGATGACAGTGAGCACTATGTCCGGGAGAATTTTCCCAATGTAGGATGGATTCAGACAGGTGAAAACCTAGGGTATGCGGGCGGATACAATGAAGGGCTTAAGTCAATTAACGAGCCTTTTTCAGTTCTTCTCAACAGTGATGTAAGAACCACACCAGGTTGGCTCAATCCAATAGTTGAACATTTTGAGGAGTATCCCAGTTGCGCAGCACTTCAGCCAAAGATTTTATGGGACCGAGATCCTGAAAAATTCGAATACGCAGGAGCATCAGGGGGATTTATGGACGCCTTAGGCTATCCTTTTTGTCGAGGTCGAGTTCTTCATCATCTTGAATCGGACATAGGACAATACAACCAGCCAAGAAAGGTTTTTTGGGCTACTGGAGCGTGTTTAGCCGTACGAACGAAGGTCTTTAAAGAAATAGGAGGGTTGGACCCAATGCTTTTCGCTCACATGGAGGAAATTGACTTATGTTGGCGAATGCAACGTGCTGGATACGAAGTTTGGGTACAACCGGAAAGTACGGTTTATCATCTTGGGGGTGCAACCCTACAAATGGACTCCCCGAAAAAGACCTTCTTAAATTTCAGGAATAATCTAAGTATTTTGGTGAAGAACCTGCCGCATGCAAGTGCGATGGCATTAGTTTTTATCCGATTAATCCTGGATGGCATTGCCGGTATAAAATTCGTTCTCGAAGGAAAACCGAAGCATACTTTCGCCATTCTTCAGGCACACTTTGCCTTCTATGGTCGTTTTTCAAAAATCCAGCGTGCTCGCGCCAAAACAGCTAAGTACCCATTTAAGAAATTAAGTCAGCTAACCGGGACCTATCCGGGCAGTATGGTTTGGCAGGTTTACGTCAAGGGTAAAACAAAATTCTCGGAATTTTTCTAGAAAATGTGGGCTTCCCTTCAGGGAGAGCAATGGGACAAGGCATTGGACCGGCTCGCAGAGAATGAGTATACCATCATTGATGATTTTCTACCTGAGGCTGTATTAGCCAAAGTTGAGGCCGCATTTGATCTTGTTGAAGCTGAAGGAGCGCTTCGGGCGGCAAAAATAGGAGAGTCTACGGAGGAACAACGTATTTCGGAAATTCGAAGCGACTACATTCATTGGCTTGATCGTGAAAGTCAACCTGAACTTGAAGGCTTTTTTGCGGGCATAGATTCCCTTCGGGCCCAATTGGCGAGAATGATGTTTATTTCATTATTGGGCTACGAATTTCATTTAGCAAAATACCCTGTAGGCGCCTTCTATAAAGCCCATTTAGACCAATTTGATCGTCGCGAAAATCGTCAGTTGAGCTTGGTTATTTACCTCAATAAGAGTTGGCAACACGGGGATGGAGGTGAACTTAAAATCCATTCTAGATCTCCTGAAATCATTCCGCCATTGTACAATCGGGCTGTATTGTTTCGAAGTGCTACCGTTTTGCATGAAGTCTTACCGGCAAAAAAACCAAGACGAAGCCTCACAGGATGGTTGCTAAAGCGCCCTTCAAATGTAGGCGCGCTAGGTATCTAATGTGTCATTTCTGAGATACCCATAACTCGTTCCCACAAGCATACAAATGGTTTTGAGTGAAATTTATCTATAACTTGATATTCATTCATCCATTCCGACGTATTAGAAACCTTAACTTCGGGTTCAACAAAAGAAATGTTATGAAACGCCATGTCTTACTCTGGCTTATGCTCTTTAGCATCGGCCTCCAAGCACAGACTTTAACTCAAACCATTCGAGGTACTGTTATTGATGCAGATTCAAAATTTCCCTTGGCAGATGCCATGATTATTTGTGATAATGCTCAAGCATTTTCGGATGAATATGGCCAATTTTCGTTGGAAGTCGAGATAGGTCGAAAGCTCGTAGCAGTGCAGCTTTTTGGCTACGAATCCAAGAGCACGGTTGTTGAACTTAATTCTGCAAAGCAAGCTGTGATTAGAGTCGAGTTGACAGAAAGCACAGTGAAACTTGATGAAGTGGATGTTGTTGCCACACCTCGCGGTGATGTGAAAAATGAGATGGCCGTGGTCAGCGCGCGCAAATTCTCCGTTGAAGAGACAAACCTCTATGCAGGCTCACGCGGCGAACCAGCTCGTATGGCAACAAACTTCGCAGGAGTTCAAGGCTCGGACGATAGTCGTAATGATATCGTTGTGAGGGGAAATACACCTGCTGGAATCCTGTATAGATTTGAAGGCATCAACATACCCAACCCTAACCACTTTGCTATCCCTGGAACAGGAGGTGGTCCGGTAACCATTCTGAATAATAAATACATTCAAAGCGGTGATTTCTACACGGGTGCTTGGCCAGGAGAATTTGGTAACGCGATCGCAGGTGTATTCGATCTGGAAATGCGCGATGGTAACAATGCAACACCTTTTGAAGGAAGCTTTCAGTTTGGTTTATTAGGTGTTGAACTCATGGCTGAAGGTCGTCTAGGCAAAGAAAAGCCGAATGCCCCTTCCTATTTGCTCTTGGGGCGATATTCCACGTTGGGTATGGCATCAACCTTAGGTATTCCACTAGGAACTACTGCTATCCCAAATTATGCCGATGGTGCATTCCGAATCAGTTTTCCTCAAAAAGACGGCTCAAAGCTCAGCCTTTGGGGCATGGGAGGTACGTCTAATCTCGTTATTGATATAACCGGAACAGATGGAGATTTAATTACGGGCGATTTTGAAAGTTATGGTACTGTTGATCGCGATCAATACTTTGATACGCACATGGGAGTTGTCGGAGGGACCTACAACAAACGCTTATCACCAACCAGCTATGTGAAAAGCGGTGCTGCAATATCTAGATCTGCAGTTCATGCGTTGAACAATAAAGTGTTCAGAAGTATCGATACCGTAGGAACGGAACGTTTCTGGCGTGTAGATTCTTCTCCGAAAATCTTGAACTATTGGTACTATGAAACCAAAATTCATGGTTACAGTCACTACAACAAAAAAATCGATGCCCGTCAAAGTCTTAAGGCTGGGGTGAACATAGACTATGTAATGGTCAATTATCTCGATTCAACGCGTATTGTGAATGGCTTAACAGGCGAAATTTCACCTTGGGAATTCCCATGGGGTACACAGGATGGAGCATTCTCAGCGGATGGATATGCAGTGGTTCAACCCTTCGTGAGCTACAAAAACAGGTTGACCGATGCCCTCACAATGACAGCAGGTGTTACAGCGCTTTATTCGTCAATCAATGAGAATTCACTTTCACCGTTTGAGCCGCGTCTAGGTTTTAATTACGATGTAAATAAGCACAACAAACTCTTTACAGGCGCTGGCTATCATAGTCAAATGCAAAGCTCTTACCTGTACTACTATAGAGGTTCTCAAGCGACACCACAGGCAATCGCAGATGGATTATTAGGAACAGAGTACAATAAAGGTATGGGACTCACTAAGAGTGCACACCTTGTCGCGGGTTGGGAGCATAATTTTGACTACCCCGTTCGCATTAAATTCGAGACGTACTATCAGTATTTATGGGACGTCCCAGTAGAGATGGTGCCTTCTTACTTCTCTTTAGTAAACGGAGGGACAGGCTTTGGCCGATTATGGGCTGAGCCGCTCGAAAATACAGGATTGGGTCGTAACTACGGAGTCGAATTCACGGCTGAACACTACTATCGTAACGGCTTCTACAGTCTGTTCACAGGCTCACTATTTGACGCGAAGTATAAAGGCTCAAAGAATATCGCAGCCGCAGGAACGGGAAGTGCCGATGACATGTGGGTGAACACGACGTTTAATGGGCGATATGCCTTTAACTTCATCATGGCGAAGAACTTCCAGTTAAGCAAATATGGTGTCCTTAACCTTGGGACAAAGGTGAGCTCAATCGGAGGTCGCTGGTTCGGTGATATCGATCCAACAGCCTCAGCAGTAGCTTCCGAGATTGAATTCTTTGATGATGCTACCTTCAACAGCAATCAATACCGCCCATACTTCCGACTCGATTTCAAAGTGGGATACAAGTGGAACTTCATGAACCTTGCTCATGAGTTCGCCCTTGATATTTCCAACATTACTGGTAACAAGAACATCCTCACTTTGACCTACTTGCCGGAAAGTGGAACCATTGCTGAAAATTACCAGCTCGGGTTCTTCCCGGTATTCTATTACAAAATGGATTTCTAGAAAATTAATTGGACCACAAAAAACCCGCGCCTTGGCGCGGGTTTTTTGTTTTTATCCTATTATCATTTTCGGTAGAAACGATGCACCACATCACCTGTCCTTAAGCTTATGAAGCCATAGTGCGATGCGTAGGTTACAATTGGTATTTCAGGTACGTCGATTTGTTCGTTGCTGTAGCGAGCCTCGTGTTCTAATGCACCGGTCTTATCGTATTTACGTCCAGTGAATTCATTGCCTGCTACATCGCTTATATCAAACCATGCACCTTCACCTAATCCTCCCAGCCATTGTGCGGTGGAGGGAAGGCCTTCAGGACGCGTAGGCTCTTCAATATCCCCGTGAATGCTATCATCGGGACGCGAGCTTGTATACTTACTTAAGGAACTTTCTAATAAGCCTGCACTTAGGTCAGAAATGCTGTGTCTTCTCGATTTTTCGAGGTACTGTAATGTTCCACCTTCAAAGCTGTAAATAGTGTCCTGTGTCTTTGCAGCAACAACATTAAACAATGGAGTAGGGCGTACTGTCAATGGATACTTGAGCTTTGTGCCAACCGTTCCATCTTCATTCGCGGCCTTCATGGTTTCGGTTACGTATCGAGCACAGTTACTTGCGCTTTTGTATAGACCGTTGTATTCAAAATAACCTTTCATGACCATATCATCTGCATAAGCCTTGGCTTTGATGAAATTAATGGTCTTGCTTACTGAGAATACTAGGGGGCCAGTACCGTGCGTGAATTTAGATTTGCTGTCCAGCTCACTTGCGATGGCCTCTACATTCATCAAATCTCGCTCCTCATTGAATTCTGCTTTAGTCACTAGGGCTAGCCCTGGGTCAGTGTATTTACTGCGAGCACGACCATAGCCTCTTGGGGTGATGTACCTTCCAAAATCGTAGTACAAGACCTCATGTGTTTGGGGATTAATCAAACAAATAGCGGCATGACCCACGCGGAAATTAAGGTTCTTCACCAATCCCGCTTTTCGCAACAAGATAGCTAGGCTTTCATCTGCTCTCGCAGTGCATTGAGGCCAAGCAATAACAATGGCAGTATCTAGATAAGACATTCGTAATGAATCAATCTAAGGTAAAAATAGGCTAAAAAGTAAAGGTTGAATTCACCTTACCTCATCATTTTTAACAATTCGGTAAAATTGGCAGCGATGAAATCGGCCCCAGCATTTCGCAATTCGTGTTCACTTTTACTGCTGGTAAGACCAATTACTTGAGCGCCAGCACGCTTCCCAGCCTGGATTCCAGAAGAAGTGTCCTCAACAACCCACAATTGTTCTTTTTTCAAGCTTGCTTGATTCCAAGGTTGAAGGCATTTTAAGAAGATGTCGGGTGATGGTTTCCCTCGCGACACAGATTCTGCACTGTACCAATGATCTAAAAAATGCTGAATGTCCAAATGCTCTATGACGAAAGCGGCATTTTCTCGAGTGCCCATCGTACCCACTGCCATCCGCACTCCCTTGTTTTGTGCAGCTTCTAAGAATTGATGGAGTCCGTCGATTGGCGCTATGTGGTTTTGGTAAATAGACCTGTACATGGCTTCTTTTTCTTCACCGATCTCTTCCGCACGCTCAATGGGGGTCGGCCCAAAGTATTTTTGACAGATTTCAAAATTAGTTCCATGCAAATCAGCGATAACGGCCTCTTTGGTGGTTGGACCATTGTATTTTTTACAAATCTCTAGCCAGGCGTCGATGTGAAACGAATAATTATCCACGAGTGTTCCGTCCATGTCAAAGACAATGTATTTAGGCCAGGATAATTTCATTACGGTAAAGAGAATATGGTGTATTCATCCAGGTGAAGGCTACCGGTAGGAAGCCTTGTGAACGTTCGCAAAGTCAATGCACCGGTAGGGATTTCTTTATTTTCAGATAACGGATCCCAACATTCAGTTGCAGGCCCATTGTACAATTCGTTTCCCCATCTATCGTAAATAGCAAAACTTGTGCGTTCGGGCATCGAGCTGGAAATACAATACTGATCGTTGGTGCCATCACCATTCGGCGTAAATGCCGTAGGTACATACATCAAAACATCGTCAAGGCAGTCCACTTCAAGTACACTATGAATGGTATCTAAGTTATTGCAACTGTCTACAGCTATGAGGGTCAGTTCATGCGTTCCTGCAAAAGGGAAAAGTGTATCTAGGGTGGGCTGCATGTAGGTTGCATTTCCAAGTTCTAACGAAATGAAAGCCGAGTATCCCGTTGCGGTCAGTGTATAATTTGGACAGCCGTATCCCTCGTCTATATAGGGCTCTGGAATTAATCGGAAAAACAAACTGTCTTCAGAAATACACCCACTTACGTCGGTCGCAACGTACGGATACCATGCGGTGCTGTCTAAGAGAATTGAAGTAGTATGGGTATCTAGGGTAGTCCAATATAAATCGGCCAATACACTTGAAGAAAAATCGATCTGTAATGAGTCGCAAAATGCGGTATCGCGGTATGGAGGTTCGAATAATGACGAGTTTTTCAAGAAAATGCTATCCGTGTATTGGCATAATCCTAAATCAACCGTAACCCAAAGCCAACCGCTTTGATTGGTCGTTGTATTATGCGTTGTATCGCCGTTTGACCACAAGTATGAAAGTCCCGATGTCGGGTTGTTTACCTCGATTGTAGTAGGCTGTGACAAACAAACGCTCGTTGTATCGTCGGTTATAGGGTCATACGTGGTACCGTAATAATCAAAATCAAAGTAAATAGAGTCTGTACTTCCCCGATCATCCGCAACTACTACTTTGATGGATACCGGACCGGTATAGGTGGGGTCGATCATCGCATGCAGGATAGTATCTCTAGCATTAGAATCCACAACACTTCCTGAACCTGAGAGGAGGGTGGAGGAGACCACTGTGATGCTATCCACACATGAGATATATCCGAAGGAAAGTTGAATTGGAGTGGCGCAAAGTGCGCCTAAGGGAACATTGGTTACAGGTTGTGCGTAAAACGGATCGAGCAACTTTAAATCATCATCAAAACCACTGATGTATCCATATAATCCCGTGGAGGTCCCTTGACCTGCAAGAATTCCCACATGGAACGGTGTGATACAATCCAACGTAAAGTTGTTCGTCAGTGTGGACGGATTGATATAAACACCAGACCAATTGGGATCGTATGTGCTTTGCTGTACCGTAATGGCCGCGATTCCGCTAATCGGGTTTCCATTGTAGTTTAAATCGGCCACAGCACTCGAGGGAATAGTAACCAATGCGGAAGTAGCCAATCCAGAAGCTCTATTATATCGGATGAATGTAGAACCGGTGCAGTCAACATGCGGAAGTTGCGCCATACCTTGCTCAGGATCGTTACTTGTTGTACCCGTAGTTACTTGGAAAATATAAATGGGTTTAGAACTTTCCACGATAAACGGTTTGCCCGGTGTACTCGCATTTCCCGCCATTCTATAAGTACCGGCATCGCCTGCATTACCATTGGTTAAAATTGCCGTTCCATCAACGGAAATATCTGTACTGTCCTGGGTAGCGATGTACATGAAATAGTCGTTGGGATAATTGGCCATCCCCCTTAAAACCACATGTTTGGTTCCTAAATGTTCAATTGGAGTGACCTGATCAATGCCCGCATCGGCGTTGTTTGCCGAGGCGTTTTTTAAGTGGTTTCCTCCTGCCGTAACGGCAATAGGTTTGTCCGATTCTATTCGAGTGCCCAATAAAACGTCGTTGTCTTCCATGATCGAAACCCAACTCTGACCTGCATCCAGAGTGAAAACAACGCTATCTAGCCCGTTTTCGAATACATTATTTGGCTTCGCCTTAAACTTCACATTCGTGCTGTCCTCAGTTGCAACGACACTGATGTAGTGCATGCCTTGGTAACCAACGTAATTGCCTGAAACTGTAGATGTGATCAGTGTTTGGGAAGCGACATAAAAATCGGTCCCTAAAGCATTCCGGCCTTTAGCGGTAATAATCTCTTGGTTGTAAGGGTCTAATACCCGCTGGGTCACCGTTACAGGGTTAGAGGCTTCTACAAATAAAGCATCCATATACCGCTTCTGACCCGTCCAGGCGAGATTTCTTGCCCCGTAAGTACTTTGAAGCGCAGTAACAGGCGTTGTAAAAGTGAATGTACCAATGTTATTTGAGGTAACAATCATTGTTTGAGAGAAGCTGGTGTCGCTATTATACACCCAAACGGTTGAAGAAGGGTAGGTAGTACTTACGTATAGGTAGATGTCGTGGTCCCCAGCCTCCCATTCGTAAAGGGGGGGCAAGACGAAATACGTATCGGTTTGCCCATTCATTTCGAAGGACATGATGAATAACCAGATAAACAGGACCTTCTTCATATCGTTAAAGGTAGTGTAATAAGGACACTTACATGTTGTGGGAGAAGGTTTTCTAAGCTATTTTCGCACACCTTCGGAGAGGTGCCTGAGTGGTTGAAAGGGCCCGCCTGGAAAGCTGGTATAGGGGCAACTCTATCGGGGGTTCGAATCCCCCTCTCTCCGCTATAATCCACTGAAATACAGCTAAGTATTTAGCTGTATTTCTTTTTTTAATTCAATCATCTTTTTGTAGTTATCGCAAAAACATTCTGATTGAATCAAGGGTTAATTCAAAAGATATTTAACGTGTTGTCATGAAAAAGTCCGTTCTGTTTTTCGTCCTATTCTCTGGTTTATCGGCCTTCGGTCAGGCCCTTGAACAAAACCACGAACATGAACATCATCACAATCACGACCTCGAGCTGGGGGTTGCTTTAAACCCAGTGTATATGATAGCCGAGCAAGAATGGACCAGTGGACTGCATGTGCATTTGGTGAAAAACATTGGTCATACTCCTTGGGGTATTGGTCTAGGTTATGAGCGAATATTTGACGATCATCAGCACTCGACTGCTGGCATTGTTGGCAGCTACAGATTCACTCCTGAATGGGTTGTGAATATCAGTCCGGGACTTACCTGGGAAGGTGCGCATACCGATGAATTACTCCCTGCAGTTCATTTTGAAAGTGCCTATGAATTTCTTGTAGGCGAACTACATATAGGCCCCGCTATCGAGTATGCATGGGATCCTGCGGACAGTCATTTTAGCATTGGTCTTCACCTAGGGTTGGGTCTGTAAATTAACAGCAACCCGAACCTGGAGTACAAGCGGTTGCACCTATGCGAATTTTCGGCTTTTCTGCAGCCGGTTCGATGCCACACTTATCCTTTGCTAAGCAATCGGTCTGGAGTGAAGTCAATTGAAGTTGACCACTTTCCAATGCCAAACCATACACTTCTATGGTAGCACCTTGATGTTCGACGCGGATTTCTAGGTTAGGGTTTAGCCCCAATTGTTCCACACTCTGGCTGACAATACCGGAAAGTTTTGTGATTGCTAATCTGTGATCGTAATCATCCGCCGTGTATAGTTGGAAGTTAACAACACTTTGACGGCGCAATTTTCCACCGCAATCCAAAAATAATCGATCCACTTGCCCTACTTCTGTGATGTGGAAATGGGCGGGAACTTTAATGCCGTTTGGAAGGACGAAAGTTAGTTCATCCAATGTGGTCAAGGCATGTTGAAATTGAGCTAGGGTCATGAAGCATTGCTATTTGTGCAAAGGTAATTCCTTAGCAAGGAATTATTGAGATGAATATCACAGACTAAAAAACAAGATGACGAATGGTTTCACCTTTGTTAATGAGTTGTTTTAATGATTCAATTCCCACGCGAACATGCTGCTGATCGAAAAGTTTCGAATTGACCTCGTCTTTTGCCAATGTCTTCACGCCCTCAGGAATCATGGGTTGATCCGTGACCAACAACAACGCCCCGGTAGGAATCTTATTATGGAATCCCACCGTAAAAAGCGTAGCGGTTTCCATATCAATGGCATAGGCGCGAATCTTTTTCAAGTATTTCTTGAATTTGGTATCAAACTCCCAAACGCGGCGGTTCGTTGTGTAAACGGTTCCGGTCCAATAATCAATTTGCAGGTCTCGAATGGTCGTACTTACGGCTTTTTGAAGAGCAAAGGAAGGCATGGCCGGCACCTCAGGTGGGAAATAGTCGTTTGAAGTTCCCTCGCCACGAATAGCCCCAATGGGCAAAATCAAGTCGCCGATGTTATTGCGTTTTTTCAACCCCCCGCATTTTCCTAAGAACAAAACGGCTTTTGGGTTGATTGCACTTAGAAGGTCCATCACAGTTGCAGCATTTGGGGATCCCATCCCGAAGTTGATCATGGTAATGCCACCGTGAGTTGCACTAGGCATGCTTTTACCTATTCCTTGAACCTCTGCACCCGTGATCTCAGCAAAAATATTGACGTAATGCTGGAAGTTGGTCAGTAGGATGTATTGTCCGAAATTTTCTAGGGGAACGCCCGTATAGCGTACGAGCCAGTTGGTAACAATCTCTTCTTTTGTTTTCATCGCTGTAATGGTTTACAAGAAGGGATCAACTCAAGGGTATTGAGTATGTTCCCTTGAAAGTCAAAGGTAAGTATTTCGTATCTTGCTAACACCCTCTGGAAACATTCATATGAAGAAGCTTGTACTATTTCTATTTTTTCTAGGCGCTTTTGGCCTTCAAGCACAAACAAAGCGCGTAATGCTTGAAATCAATCACCGCATAGGTTCAGATACCTGCGCGAGTTCCGTTCAAGGAGTGAACAATCTTGGAAATATTTTCAAGTTGAACAGAATTCAATACTACATAGACGAAATCATTCTAACCCAAGGCATGCAGGCGCCAGATACCTCTTCAACTATCGCTTTAGTGGATGGTTTTAGTACTACAATGATAGATTTAGGGGAGTTCGTAGTTGATTCTTTGGAATCTATAAGGTTTGCTATTGGTGTGAATGAAGATTTAAACCACTTGGATCCAACAACGTATAATCCACAGCATCCCTTGGCTCCTAAAAGCCCATCTATGCATTGGGGTTGGACCGCTGGATACCGATTCATCTGTGCGGAAGGGCTCGGAGGAAGCAACCTTTCACAAATTTTTGAATTTCATGGATTGGGTGATGATAACTATGCACACTTAACCATTCCTACACAAGGAACGATGCTCGGTACGGATACATTGCTCATTTCAATCAATGCCGATTATAATGAGCTATTCAGAGGTCAAACCCTTGCTACAGGCCCCATAAGTCATGGTGAAACAGGTGCGGCGGCTCAGGTTATCCATAACATGAATAATTATGTATTCACATCAAGTGAAGGCAACGCAGCGATGGCTACAAAGGAAAATTCCATTCCACTTACGGTATTCCCGAATCCATCAAATGGTTTCTTCCGAGTGGTGGTCGATGCGCCGTCTGAATTTAAAGTCATCGATATTTTGGGTCGCACAGTTGAATCCGGTCGTTTAGATCGCGGTGAAAATACCCTTGAGCTCTCTTCAAAAGGATTGTACCTTCTTCAGGTTCAACATAAGACCGGAGCAGAGACAATTAAACTTCATGTACGCTAGAAAAGGTATAAAACTGGGACTCTTTGGGCTAGTACTACTCGCATGTAACAAGGCGCCGGTGCCCGTTTGGGATACCACTCCCTATGTCCTGGAATATGGTGATCTACCAGAACCGGAACTTCCTGCGGATAACCCATTGACTGTTCAGGGGGTTAAACTAGGACGCATGTTGTTCTACGAGACGCGACTATCAGGAGATAATTCTATGGCTTGCGCAAGCTGCCACAAGCAAGAAAATGCCTTTACAGATACCAATCGATTTTCTACGGGCATTGATGGGTTAAAAGGCGAACGTCAGGCCATGAGTGCTGTGAATATGCTTTGGAATACCAATGGTTACTTCTGGGATGGTCGCGCAGATAAGCTTCGCGAACAAAGTCTGTTGCCCATTCAAGATGAACTGGAGATGCATGAGACACTGCCCAACGTCGTTGAAAAGCTGGAGCAAGACACCATGTACACGCGTCAATTCTTTAGAGTTTTTGGTACGGAGGAAATCACAGCACATAAAATTTCTTTGGCTCTAGAACAGTTCATGAACAGCATTGTCTCGTACCGTAGTAAATATGACCAATACCTCGCGGGTACCACCATGCTTACGGAGCAGGAGGAGCGAGGTATGGAGTTGTTCTTTGATGAATACAACCCATTTTTTCCAGAGACTTCTGGTGCGGATTGTGGCCACTGCCACAGTGGTAAGACGTTCATTTCTCAGGAATACATGAACAATGGACTCGATAGCATCTACAATGACCAAGGACGTAAAAAAGTTACGGGACAGGCGGGCGATGCAGGGGCCATGAAAGTGACAACGCTGCGCAACATTGCATTGACACCACCGTACATGCACGATGGACGTTTTAAAACATTAGAAGAGGTCATCAATCACTACAATAGCGGATTACAAAATTCCGCTGCACTAAACCCGGCTCTTGCCATGACAATGGGCACCGGGCTCATGCTCGATGCACAGGATAAAGCAGACTTAATCGCGTTTTTGCACACATTGACGGATCAGGCGCTGATCACGGATCCAAGATATGCATCACCTTTCTAGATTCTTTTTAGCATTCGCTGTGTTACTTACGTCTTGTAGCACCGACCAAGAGGTTTTTTCTGATTTGGAAGGCGGCCTATTCGAGATGGATATTCCGTCAGATAATCCCATTAATCCGCAGGCAGCAGCCCTAGGGGAGGCACTGTTTTTTGATCCCATCCTAAGTCTTGATAGTTCGATTTCCTGTGCAAACTGTCATAAGCCTACCCATGCCTTTGCGGATGACCAGGCCATCTCACCTGGAGTGGATGGTGCATTGAGTACGAGAAACAGCCCGAGCCTATTGAACGTGGGTTACCGACCTTATTTTATGCGAGAAGGAGGGGTGCCCACCCTAGAAATGCAGGTGCTAGTTCCCTTACAAGACGAGAATGAAATGCATCATAATGTGGTCGATGCGGTACGACGAATCAATCAGACTGCTTATAAAAATGATTTTGTTGACATCTATGGAGATTCAGCTACTGCCTATTTGCTGGTCAGGGCGCTGGCAAACTACGAACGCACGTTGATAGATTTTGATCGGCCCATCGATCGTTTTATTGCAGGAACTTCAAGATTATCTACGGAAGCATACAAAGGAGGGGAGTTGTTCTATGGAAAGGCGGCATGTGCGAACTGCCATTCAGGAATGCTATTCACAGACTTTAGCTTTGCCAATAATGGTACATCTATTCAACACCCTGAAGATTTAGGTCGTCAGCGTTTAACGAATAATCCGGATGATAAATACCTATTTATGATTCCTTCGCTGAAGCATGTGAGTCAGACTTCACCTTATATGCACGATGGATCCATAGCCTCTTTGAGCGACGTTATAGCGCAATACAATGCGGGAGGATCCGGACACGAATACACTGACGGAAGAATTCAACCTCTTGGATTGTCTAAAATTGAGATAGCGCAGCTCTTAGCCTTTCTTGAGACCCTTTAATGGTATTTGATTACCTCAGAGTCGTCCACACGTCTTCGGGGCCCCCAGAAGCCTTCTTTCGTGCCTTTTCCTACGGCGATGACCATATTAATCTCAGCACCTCGAGGAAGGTTCAATTGTTTCTTTACGAGTTTCGCATCAAAGCCTTCCATAGGGCAGGTATGATAGCCTTGTGCAGCACAACTCAACATAAAGTTTTCTGCGGCAAGCGCACAGCTCTTGTGAACGGATATGCGTTGTCCCGCATGGCCCTCACCGCGCACGATAGGGCGACGTAGCCCAACAAAAAACGTGGATATTCTCCGGAATAGTCCCATTAACCCGAAGCCATCATTAAAATAAAAGACGGGCATGAGCATGCCGTAATATTTTCTTCGAAGCTTAATAGAACGTGCGTTAGGATCTCCCAAACGTTCGGCATCCTTATCAATTAGATTTAAATGCCATTTCATTCGTTTGCGCCAAAGATCGCGACGTGTGACAAAGACAACTAACTCTTGTGCGGATCTTGCCGCCATTTGACTGAGGCAGGCCTCTATCATTTTTGCTTTTGCCTCAGGACTTTTTGTCCAATGGAACTCCCAAAGTTGCATGTTACTGCTATTGGGAGCGAGTGTGGCATGCTTCAGCGCCTTTTCGATTACTGCCTCAGGGACGGGAGCATTTGGATCAAACTTCCGATTGGATTCCCTGAATTCAATGATTTCATCAAAGGTCATAGCGTATAGGTTAAGGCATTAATCTACCCCAGTTCGCCAAATGATGATGTCCCTCATGTTGGCTTTCCAGGATGTTCTTATACAGAACTTCACCATCTTTAACCACCCAGAGTACACTTGAGTTCTGTTCTTCGATAAAATAGCCGCCATTGGGGAGCTCGTCAACCAAGCTCTCTGTGAATGAAAATATTTGGTTTTCCTCGAATACTTCTTGTTCAATTCGTTCAAAGACTCCGGTTTGTAAGTAGTAGCGCTGAATGCCGGAGAATTGTTCGTCGACAACGATCAAGTCGTTCGCTAAACGGTGTTGGTCTGGGCGCTCACCCTTCAGGGTTTGGCCACCATTGTTGAAGAAGATGATGGTTGAATCGGACTCTATATCTACATCGTGTTGGCTCATGAAGGGACCTTCGATTAATTCGATAACCTCCCCAGTCGATGGGCGGTAGTGCATGATCCAAGAGCTCGTGCGAGAAGAAATGAATACATCTCCAACCTTCATGTGGTCTGAATCTGTTAAGACCGGTTGAACATCGTTGATGTGCAATGGGTCTCCAGGAGAATCCGATTTAATCAAAAGGTGCGTTAGGTCATTTTCGACCAAAATTTCAGTAACGCTTTTGTGGTATAGAATCCGGCCTGTTTCCGCATCGAACTGTGTGATGGTGTTGTCGATGAATGGAAATTCACGCCCGTCAATGCTGAATTTAGCGCCATAGTAGATGTGCTCACCGTTATCCTTAGAATAGGTATTGGCCCAAAATGTACCATTGGCACCCATGTTAATGGCATGGTGGTGTGCGATGGTGTCCTGTTTCCAGAGACGTTCGCTGTTTTTGTCAATTTTAATTAACCCAGTAACTCCGTTCAAAGAATATATGATGCTCGAGTCAGGAAGCATCAAGCTGTGCATGATTCTATTGTGCGGATTCGCAAGACGGTCGATGTGCCAAGTTTTCAATTCTTCCCCTGTGCGTAGGTTTTTGATGGCTATGGTGCGTTTCCAATTTGCATCTGCATAGCTGATCAATACGTTCACATCCTCATCCAATGTATTGACCGGTTCAAAATTCTCCGGCGAAGGCACATACACGAGCGGTAAGCGCTCAACGGCTTCCTTTGCGATGATTAATCGGTCCGGAAGGGTGGTAAAGAAGGTGATGCTGCGACTCACGTTATGCGGTATCCATTGCTTCCCTTTCGTAGATTCACGAACGATCCATCCAAACAGGACGAGGAAGGTTAATCCGATGATTACGTTGGCTAAGAATAGCGGAAGCTTGCGAAGTATACTTTTCATTAAGAATGATTTACGGTTCGCAAAAATACGTCATCGCGAACCAAAAAATTAAATTTCAAGGATGAGGCCTATGGTAGGAAGTAATCGGCCCGTATCGCTTTGAATTAATAGCATATTGTACTTACCCGGCTCTTGTGGATTTAGAACAGGAGCACCGGCATCATCACGTTCTACAGTAAGGTAGGGCATCAGCGGAATATCAGAACTGGTAAAGTTTTGAAGATCCAAGAACCAAGTCAGGCTGTAGTTTTTCTTGTTGTAGGTTTTGTCCAATCGGACATCGATAACACTATAGGCCACCAAACGCTCACCCATAATGTTATTCACGTCGAATATTCCGCGTTGGAGCACATCCCAGTTGGTAGTGAGCGCACTTAAATCTGTGCTGAAGGGTGTGTATGGAGTTCCCGTTGCCCAACGGTATTTCGCCCCAATTTGCCATCCCTTACCCCAAACTTTGCCTAAGACTAGATTTAAGCTGTGACGATTGTCCCAAACTGTTGGTTTCCAATCTTGGCTTGCGTCTAAACGGGTCTCACTATAGCCGAAGTTGTAGCTCATGGTCCACCAGTAAGTACCTTTTAGCTTTTGCTGAAGGAACAGTTCAAGCCCATAAGTACGGCCCTCTGCAATTGAGGAGCTGCGCTGATCACCCACTGCGACATAAGCCCCAATGGCTTGGCTAAAACTCATGCCGTCCTCAAGGAGGTAAGGCATTTGGTTGTAGCCTTTGTAGTATCCTTCTAGGGAGAATCTATAGGTTTGACCATTTTGGAATTCAATGCCCATAGCCGCTTGATTAACTCTTGCTGCAAGGCTTTCATTCCAGTCATTTGCTGCGTTTGCTAAGAGGGTAATGGCCGCCGGAAGTTGGGTGTACGAGCCGAGGTTGGTTTGAATGGCCCAGGCATCACTCAAATGGTATTGCGCACTTACCCGCGGGGAAAGTTGGCCAAGTGGATTGCTGGTATTCGCATTCAGCGTGTGCAGATCGAGACGTAATCCAGCACTAGTAGATAGTCGATTATCGAGGTAATTCTTTGTAAGGTGCGTAAAAGCCCCTGCACTTAAGAATGAAACCTCATCTGCAAGCTCAACGGTCGAAATGGCTCCAAGGTTTTGAGCATAGCGCAGACTCCACATATCAAGGTCATAGGCGCGATGAATTGCATTCAGGCCATACTTCCATTGCCAATCTTGGCTAACCACATGGTGGCTGAGGTTGAAGCGTGTATTGATTTCGTTTGCGGTGTAGTCCAATTGGCGGTCTTCCGGAAGTCCAGTGTTGCCAATGAACTTTTCTGCTTGATTACCTATGCGGTCTTGGCTCAGAACGTATTCCCAACGCCCATTGTCCGTAAAAGAGCGATAGCGCGCACCCAAAACTTTTGTTTGCTGCGTTCCTTCGGGGATGTAGCCAACATTGTAGAGTAGGGCATCACTGCCGCGTCCGTTGGTATATAGTTTATAATCGTCCCAACCGCCCAAACCAATGATGGTAAGATCTCTACGTGTTCCAATTTTGTGATGTACGCGAAGTTGAGCATCTTGGTAAGTGGGTAGAACAGGTATGTTAAAGAGCTTGAAGTAATGCTGTGAGAAACTGTTTCGCCCGCTGAGCGTAACTCTCGTCTTTTCTCCAACAGGTCCTTCCAAGGTTAATCCATAATCGGTCCCGCCTTGTGTTGCACGAATTCCCCAGCGGTCATTGCGTGCATTGCGCCCTTCAAGCATTAATACCCCAGAGAGGGCATCATCAACATCAGCAGGGAATCCGCCAGTGACCAAATCCATTCCTTGGATGTGGTCGAGGTTAATTAAACTTACGGCGCCACCCGATGCGCCTTGAATGCTAAAGTGGTTCACCGTCGGAATGGAGATTCCATCGAGGAAATAGCGATTTTCGTTAGGTGCGCCACCCCGCATGGCAATGGCATATCCAAATGAAGGTTTAGGCAGAACCCCGGGGAAATTTTGAATAACCTTGCTGAGGTCCAGAACCGCCCCAGGCATGCGCATCATTTCCGAATGATTAATGTTCTTAATACTAAGCGGAGTTTCTGGGGTCCTATGAAAGGCATCGGCTCGAACGGCAACTTCGTCCAAGGACGTGATTCGTTCTACGAACAGGCTTATAAATTCAGGCTTCGTAGATCGTATTTCAATTTCATGCAACGTTTGAATCTGCCCGGAAGGACTGATTGCACGGACATTGTAAAGCCCTGTGGGTAGGGCGTTAAATTCAAACGTTCCCGCCTCGTTAACAACAGTCTCTTGAATGAAATCACCTTGGATCACTTCTACGGTCCAATTCGTTAATGGACTGAGGTTTAGAGCGTCTAAGGCTTCTCCTTCAAGTTTACCATTGCTCTGGGCAAAACTGGAAGTTGCTAAAAGTAATGCGACGGTCAGGTAGGGGATTACGTTTCGCATGTGCTAGAAATTTGGGACAAAGGTATGGTCCAAATCTCATTTGATACTCAAATATCAAGCTTCTTTCAGCGCTTTTGCAACGCTTTGCCAAGGTCCCGCATTAATCGCTTCGATGCCCTTGGATTGTAACATACTTTGTGCATTTCCTGCACGAGCACCTGATCGGCAACAAAGAACCACGGGTCCGTCTTTTTTACCAATTTTATTCATGCTATTGGGAAGCTTGTTCAAAGGAATATTTACCGAACCTTTCGCGTGTCCTTGAGCAAATTCGCCCGGTGTACGTACATCAATAATTTGTGCACCGTTTTGAAGTGCTTGAACAAGACGTTCTTGGCGTTTATTTCCGCCGAAAAGAAAGGAGAGGAGTCCCATAGTTGCAATATTTAGATGGGTAAAACTAGGGCCATCGAGAGGGTTGGGGTGTGTGCTACATCACACTCATCCTAGTCTAAAGCAAATGATCTGCAGCAATGCTAGCGATTTGGATATTTTGTTTAGTGTTCATTGTATAGCCAAGACCTAAAATCCAGCCTTTAACCATAGGGATAAGTTTGTGCGAAGCAAATTGCTCATCTTCGTTATAATCCACGTCAATGGTAATGGCCTTGGTGATATTCTGAGACTTGAGGTATTCCGCGGTTTCGATGCTGTCCTGAGCCTCCTTGAAAAGACGAGTAATCATATCGTTAATGAGAGGCTCTCGACGTTTCGTGTAGATGTAATGTACTCCCTTACCTGGGTGGCGAAAGGCGATGACAGTCACATAAATGGTCTGACTTCCGATATTTTGTGAATCGGCTCCAACACTTAAGGTCACTTCTGGATGTGTAATTAGGTATTTTCTAGCATAGTCTGCTGGATTTTCAACCTTCGTTCCGTCGAGTTTCCGATATTGCGCGTTCATCAGGTCTAATTTCTGAAATGTTTAAGAGAGAAGAAAAAAAAGTCCTCAATACGGCATTCTTTAAGCTATTTAATGAACGTATGTCACGCCACAAAAGTTTAGGTGGTGGAGGTGCACGTTGGGAAGCATATCGAACGGGTGTGCGCGGAATCTTTTTTCGCATGCTGACCTTCCCAGAGATTGGCTTGGCCATCGATTTGCAGTTCAAGGATGAAGACATAAGGGCGCTTTTCTTCGATCAGTTTGAGGAATTCAAGTCCATGCTTAACAGCACTATGGATTGCGAAATGGAATATGTCCGAGATCAGATGCTCGAGAGCGGGGTGATGGTGAGCCGCATTTGGGTCCAATTGCCCAATGCCTATTTCTTCGACAAAGCACAATGGCCAGCGATTATAGATTTTTACGAAGAGAAATTTGTTGCCCTAGACGCCTTTTGGGAAATGGCAGGGGATGTGATCAAGGCACTCGCCCGTTAAATCAGACGTTTTAAGACTCTGAGTTTGTGGGTATGGCGTCCTAATTCTGCATTGTAAATCCCGCTGTGATCTAGGCCATCAACGCGAACTTTTCCCGAAGCGTGAATAATTTTCCCTTCTTCGATGACGATGCCGACGTGTACAATGTTCCCTTCAGCATTATCAAAAAAGGCCAAATCTCCAGGTTCACATTCTTCGAGAAAACTCAAAGTCATGCCCTTTTTTGCTTGCTGACTCGCGTCACGAGGAATATTTTTCCCGTACTGGCGATATACCATTTGGGTGAATCCACTACAATCAATTCCCATGGGAGTTCGACCGCCCCATAGATAGGGAGAGTTTAGATAGGAAAAAGCAATATCTATCAAAGCCTTTCTTGAGTTTTTGCCGGTGGTGTACTCACCTTCAAACTCAAAATCTTGATGTTCTAAACACACTTTTTTATTCGCTAACAGGGGGAGGTAACTTCCCTGCGGAATGAGCGTGCTTTGCGAGGCATCGGTCGCTTTGAGCAGCTGAATGGTCTCACAACAAACCGCTCGAGACTCTGTTGAAATTTTTTCGAAGTAGGATGGGCTAATCTCTTGATATTGAAGCCTGTCAATCCATCCCTCATAACCGTCATGATGCAGTTTGATGTACACCCACTTGGGTTGCTCTTCCAAAACATCGAAGGTTTCCCCAAAAAGCAGCACATTGACCATTTCTGCACGGTCAGATGGGGTCAAGCGCATAGGGGCGCTGGCTAAAAACGCGATGCCAAGCTTTGTATCACTCATTAAAAGCCAAGTTAACGCAACACGTTGGGATGCGAGTTCTTGAAAACCTCATTTTTTGAACAAATAAAAACCCCCGGCCTCGGCCGGGGGTTGGAGTTCTAATTTTTTACTCTTTACATGCGCTCTAGCACAAGGGCAGAGGCTCCTCCGCCACCATTACAAATGGCTGCAGCACCTACTTTACCATTGTTCTGCTCGAGGACAGAAAGTAGTGTGGTAATGATACGCGCACCCGAAGCTCCGAGGGGGTGTCCTAAACTTACAGCACCTCCATTTACATTGACTTTGGCAGCATCTAATCCGAGGATATCTGTATTCGCGAGTCCCACGACGGAGAAGGCTTCATTAAATTCAAAGAAATCCACCTCGTCAAGTGTTTTACCCGCCTTAGCCATGGCTTTCGGTAGCGCTTTTGCTGGGGCCGTGGTAAACCATTCTGGTTCCTGGGCCGCATCTGCATAACCGATGATTTTAGCCAATGGCTTTACACCCAATTCAGCAGCTTTATCTGCACTCATGATAACAAGTGCGGCAGCACCGTCGTTCAGGGTGGAGGCATTGGCAGCAGTAATGGTTCCGTCCTTTTTAAATACAGGGCGGAGCTGCGGTACCTTTTCAATATTCACTTTCGTGTATTCTTCGTCTTGAGTGAAGGCAATTGGATCCCCTTTGCGCTGAGGAATCATCACGGGAACTACCTCGTTGTCAAATTTGCCTGCATCCCAAGCAGCAGCGCTTCGGCGGTAACTCTCTAAGGCGAATGCATCCTGCGCCTCTCTAGAATAATTGTGTTCTGAGGCACATAACTCGGCACACGACCCCATATGTTGGGCGTTGTACACATCCGTTAGGCCATCTTTTACAAGGCCGTCAACTAGCGGAGTATCGCCCAGTTTCACACCCGTACGACTGCTCGGTAGGTAGTGGGGAACTGCACTCATGTTCTCCATACCTCCAGCGACGATGATTTCCGCATCACCAGCCTTTATGGCCTGGGCAGCCATCATGATGGCCTTCATTCCTGAAGAACAAACTTTGTTTATTGTGGTGGCTGGGACATTGCTACTGATGCCGGCGTAAATGGCTGCTTGACGAGCCGGCGCTTGGCCTACGTTGGCTTGTAGGACATTGCCCATGTAGACTTCATCTACTTGATCTGGAGAAATTCCTGCTTTTGCGAGGGCGCCACTTATGGCAGCGGCCCCGATTTTAGGTGCGGGTACTGTGCTTAGTGTACCACCAAAGCTGCCCATTGGTGTCCTGGCAGCGCTGACGATTACTACTTCTTTCATGTTCTGGATTTTGATATTTGGGTTCTTGTCAAAAGACGCTACTAAACTACTAAATTGGCCTCTAGAAAAGAAGGAAGAAGATGAAAGGATTGGATTGGCTTCAAAGCCGCCAAAAGTGGGCTTATTTTATTGTAGTAGCTGCCGTAAGTGCAGCAGCAATATTTGTAAGCATTCCTTTCAAGGCCCAATTTCAATACGAATACCGCCTAGGTCAAGTTTGGCTTGAAGACGATTTGTTGGCTCCCTTAGATTTTGTCTTGCCGAAGAGTGCCGATCAAATGCAATCGGATCGAACTGCATTGGAGCGCAATTGTGATCTTTTCTACGACTACCAATATGCCGTTGACCAATGGGCTTTAGATTTAGCAGGGTTTCCGGATGTATTGGACCAATTGGAAGTTTGGCAACGCCGAGGCGTTGTAGAATCGGTCCCTAGCGAAGCACATCAAATCTTTTTGCACAACGGCTCGCCTTTGGACTTGAGTCAAGCACTGTCGCCGGAATCAATCAAAGCAACCTATGGTTTGCCGGATAGCATAGAAATCGCACCAACATTCTTGCTCAATGCGACTTTAGTCGATTCAGCGCTCGCCTTTAAATATGCGGCACTCACACCCAATAAGGGCATAATAACAAAGGGGACGCCTATTATTCTTAGAGGCGCTACGCTGACACAGGATAAGTTTGAAGTACTTAAGGCACTTGAAGCCAATTACGACGGGAGTGGAGAGGCCATCAACATGCTTGGGAAGCTGGGGGCATTTCTCTACATCCTATTGTTGATTCTCTCTATCGCAGTTTACTTGAATCAGTACGACCCAAAGATTTTGGCACATAGTTCCAGTTTGAACCTTTATATGTTCGGTATCGCTGGAGCCGCAATCACCACGCTCTGGACCGAGTCCGTGACTTTTTTGAACCCATTTATTGTGCCACTGGTATTATTACCCGTTTTGATTCGAAGTTTCTTTAACGATCGCCTCGCTTTAATAACACACATCTTCCTCTTGCTCTTGGTCGCCCCGTTCATTAGTGGTGCAGTCCATTTTATTGTGGTCCAATTCGCAGCAGGCCTCATGACGTTATTCAACATACGTGGTATATATAAAAGGAGCCAATTGTTTCAAAGCACGCTCACCATCATGGCAGTGGTCATCATCACGCACCTAAGCATTCACCTTATTCGTCAAATGGAATGGAACTCTGAAGCCATTCGTCCGCTAATTTCCTCCCTCATCGGAGTATTGGTATTGTTGTTCATCTTTCCGCTCATCTATTTCTTCGAACGCACCTTTAGGGTGGTTTCCGATTTAACCCTACTCGAACTAAGTGATACCAATAACCCATTATTGAAGCGTCTATCTAAAGAAGCTCCCGGTACCTTTCAACACACCATGCAGGTAGCCAACCTAGCAGAATATGCTACCGAATTGGTTGGAGGAAACACCTTGCTTGTACGCACCGGTGCGCTTTACCATGATATAGGAAAACTTGCAAATCCTCAATATTTTACAGAAAACCAGACTTCGACCACCTCGCCCCACGATGAATTGAGCTACTTGGAAAGTGCTGGAATTATTATTGGTCATGTCACCGACGGGATTGAATTGGCCAAAAAGCAGCGCCTTCCAGATATCGTTGTCGACTTTATTCGTACCCATCATGGTACGTCGCGCGTGGAATACTTTTACCGCAAGTTCAAAGAGGATCATCCAGATGCGAGCAAGTTTGAATCCTTCCAATATCCTGGGCCAAAACCCTTCTCGAAAGAAACGGCGATTGTAATGATGTCCGATGCAGTGGAAGCTTCTACACGCAGTTTACCGGAAAAAACCCAGTCCAATCTGAATTCAATGATTGATCGCGTGATCGACCATCAACTTTCATCGGGCCAATTTGACAATGCAGATATCACCTTGAAGGAAATTAACGTCATTCGAGACGCTTTTAAAAAATTTATGCGCGGAGTTTATCACGTACGCGTTGAGTATCCAAAAGCCTAAAAACCAAAGGGTAGGAGGGTAATACTGATTCAATGGGTTTGTTGATTCTATCAAGACAAAAAGAAAATCTTCTATTTCTACGATAAAAACGTGCACTACCTCTTGCGCAAATAGATTTTACGGCTAAATTTGCGCTCCCTAACGGAAAGGTGGCAGAGTGGTAATGCAGCAGCCTGCTAAGCTGTGGTCGCGATAGCGTCCCCTGGGTTCGAGTCCCAGTCTTTCCGCGAAGAGAAGTTCATTATTAGTTCGGGAAGTGGCGCAGGTGGTAGCGCATCTGGTTTGGGACCAGAGGGTCGCAGGTTCGAGTCCTGTCTTCCCGACAACTTCTTCTCCTCACCCTGTGGGTTTGGACTCGTAGCTCAGCTGGATAGAGCATCTGCCTTCTAAGCAGACGGTCGCAGGTTCGAGTCCTGCCGGGTTCACGAG
>CAYNLA010000015.1:0-24540 GCA_964397915.1 uncultured Polaribacter sp.
GCCAATTGCTCAAACTTCGCACGGCTCAATGAACGCACCAAGTGCTTAGGACCTGAGGCAGTCGCCGTAATGTAGGGCAAGTTGATTTCTGTAGCAGTAGAAGAAGACAATTCAATCTTTGCTTTTTCAGCTGCTTCTTTCAAGCGTTGAAGCGCCATGTTGTCTTGACGCAAATCCATCGACTCTTCCGCCTTGAATTCTTCTGCCAACCAGTCAATGATCACTTGGTCAAAGTCATCACCCCCAAGGTGCGTATCACCATCGGTAGATTTAACTTCAAATACGCCATCACCGAGCTCGAGTACAGAAACATCGTGTGTACCACCACCACAGTCAAAAACTACAATCTTTTGGTCCAAGCCTTTTTTATCTAGACCATATGCAAGTGCTGCAGCCGTTGGTTCGTTGATGATACGACGAACATTCAAACCTGCGATCTCACCTGCTTCTTTGGTCGCCTGGCGCTGCGCATCATCAAAGTATGCAGGAACGGTGATCACCGCCTCACTTACCTCTGTTCCCAAGTAATCTTCAGCCGTCTTCTTCATTTTCTGAAGAATCATCGCTGAAATTTCTTGTGGAGTGTATTGACGACCATCAATGTTTACACGTGGTGTATCATTATCTCCGCCTTCCACTTTGTAAGGAACGCGTGTTGCTTCTTTTTGAACATTTGAGAACTTCTCCCCCATGAATCGCTTCACAGAGTAAACTGTCTTTTCAGGATTAGTGATAGCTTGACGCTTGGCAGGATCTCCTACTTTACGCTCACCACCTTCAACAAAACCCACAATAGATGGGGTAGTTCTTTTTCCTTCGCTGTTTGGAATAACGACTGGTTCGTTACCTTCCATTACAGATACACAGGAGTTGGTTGTTCCAAGGTCAATACCTATGATTTTACCCATTGTACTTATTTATTTAGGTTGAGTATTCTATTTGTACGACCTCAATAAAGCAAGGGTTATGCCACGTGCCAAAAAAGAATGATGAGAGAGCAATCTGTCACATTAGACGACAATAGAATGTCATTCTGTGCCTTTTGAGCCAGAAATAAATGACAACTTGTCCGTAAGCAGTTAATTGATTACAACCGGAAAACCGTCTTCACAGACCACACTGTCCAGTCCTTGGAAGTCCAGCCAACCCATGCCACAGGTATGCATTCCTCGCCATAGGCTATCCATAGACATACTGCTGAGTTTGACATTCTTCTTAATGGCTCGTCCGCGAGAGGAAAACAAACCTATGCCTCCATCTACGTTGGTAAACATTGGCTTTTCTTGAACGATTCCTTGTGAAGGCTGGTTGACATTAATATATGTAGCATAATCATCCGCTGCTGCCCAAATTTCAACATCTATACCTTTGAAAACACGCACCAAATCTGACGTTGGGCCAATATTATTGTACAAGAATCGATAGTACGATTCGTAGCTAAGTTCTGATATAAACGTGCCCGACCCGTTGAGATTTGAACCGGTGCGCACCGGTAACGTATAGGTAAGTCTTTTTACTACTGAATCCTTTGGGTTAGCGCGAGGGGCTTCTTTGTAACGGAAATGAATATACCCTTGATACATTCGAGCATTTTTTGCAGCATCCCAACCGAACTCGGCATTGCGCACACCAAAGGTTACTTTTTGAAATCCCTTAGGCTTCGTAATCTCCACATTTCCAACAATAGGTGTAATCGCCTCGAAATTATTATTGCCTGGGATGAAGCCTTTAACGCGGTATTCAAAGGCGGGATCTATAGGTGCATCGGTCCAATAAAGACGGTAGTTATCCGTAGTAAAGGTGCCCGGTTCAAGTATGTTGGTATCCTTTCGGTAAAACTCGTAGGTATTTATAATATTACCCTCATCATTAAGTTGCGTTAGGTACAAGGCTGCTGTATCGAAATACAAACTATCGCTATGGGTCGCCCCTGCGAGAAGTCCATCCTGACCGAGGTAGGTGCGGTGTAATCGCACCCATTGTGTATCATCATCCTTGTCCAAGAGGCCATAAACAACGTTTTGCACATCGTAATCATCGTTGATTTGTAGTGAGTTATCACAGGAAGTGATTGCAAAAGCTGCAATAATGAAGAGAAAGAGGTTTTTCATGGGTCGTAAAAATACAACCTATGCCTTAGGTTGTTTTCTTTGCAGCAGATAATTCACAAAAATCGTGCAGGATGTCAGTCGCAAAGAAAGAATTTAAGAAGGTAACTACCCACAGTCTTCAGCAAATGAAAGACCAAGGGGAGAAAATTTCAATGCTTACCGCTTACGATTATACCATGGCGAAAATGGTAGATGCCGCAGGTGTAGATTGTATTCTCGTCGGAGACAGTGCATCTAACGTTATGGCCGGTCATGAAACAACATTACCCATCACACTCGATCAGATGATTTATCATGCGAGTTCAGTTGTTCGAGCGGTAGACCGCGCATTGATTGTTGTGGATCTTCCTTTCGGTTCTTACCAAGGCGACTCAAAGGGCGCCTTACGTTCGGCCACACGCATCATGAAAGAAACCGGAGGACACGCAGTAAAAGTTGAAGGCGGCATTGAAATCATTGATGGAATCAAGCGCATTTTAACGGCGGGTATTCCAGTGATGGGCCATCTAGGTTTGACCCCTCAGAGCATCTATAAATTTGGCACATACAGTGTTCGCGCAAAAGAAGAAGCGGAAGCTTTGAGGCTCAAGGAAGATGCGAAGGCATTGGAAGAAGCGGGATGTTTTGGTATCGTTTTAGAGAAGGTACCTGCCGACCTGGCAAAGGAAGTAGCAGAGATGCTCACTATACCAGTAATAGGAATTGGAGCGGGTGCGGGTGTTGATGGCCAAGTACTTGTGTTTCACGATTTGGTGGGCATGACGCATCAATTCCATCCGCGTTTCTTGCGCAGATACTTGAACCTTTACGATGAAATTACGGGAGCAATTGGCCAATACGTTCAGGACGTAAAAGATGTCGATTTCCCAAATGAAGACGAAAGCTACACCAGTTAAGTCAAGCATGCAGCCTCATATACTCTTTGAAGACAACCATCTGATTGCCGTTAATAAGCAGGCAGGTGATTTGGTTCAAGGAGATCAGACCGGAGATGCCCCTCTGCCCGATTTCCTGAAGGCCTATATCAAAGAGAAATACAATAAACCTGGCAATGTGTTTTTAGGCGTTATCCATCGTTTGGATCGTCCTACCACAGGAGTTGTTCTCTTTGCGCGCACCTCCAAAGGATTGGAACGAATGAATGCCGCCTTTAAAAATCGGGAAACGCAAAAATCGTACTGGGCCATTGTTGAAGGTCGTTTGGAAGGGAGTCAAACGCTCACCCACTTCTTAAAGAAAAATCCGAAAAACAATAAATCTACGGCATTCCTCAAACCTGAAGAAGGTGCCAAAGAGGCTAAGCTCACCTACAAAACCTTAACAATCGGCGACCGATATTCGCTTGTAGAGGTCGATCTGCATACTGGGCGCCATCATCAGATTCGTTCTCAACTTGCCGCAATCGGCCACCCCATAAAGGGCGATGTGAAATACGGTGCGCGACGTGCAGAAAGAGATAAGAGCATATGCCTTCATGCGCGTAGCCTTAAATTCGAACATCCTACTACAAAGGAAACGGTGGAAATTATTGCGTCGACACCAGAGACCTTCAAACCATTTGAGTCTTGAGAAAACTACTGCTCATCCTTCTGCTCGCAAGCGTTCGACTTGGTGCACAAGAAATCAAACTAGACCTTTATTACGGCAACATGGCCGGATGGGGCAGCACAACGGAAGCTGGACTTTCTTTCCATAAAAATGGATGGTTTGGAACCAGTCGCCTCGCTTTTATTCAATCCAGCGGCATTGGTGAAGATGCAAGTAACATTGGATTTAACCTTGGGGCGGGAAAACAATGGAACCTTTCAGAACATTGGCATACCGGGGCATCAATGGATGTCCGATTCTTGGATGAGAATATAAATGACCTTGAGACGCCGCTACTCGCCCCCTCAATATTTGTTGGCTATGCCTGGGAAATAGCGGATTATCAACTCGTCTTAGGATTTCCTTATTTCTTTGGAGTCCGAGCTCACTTTCCTTTATCGATTTAAGCGTTCGGATCTACGTCGAACAATACACGCACGCGGTTGTAATCCGGAGTTAGTAAGACCTCTTGATGCGCCTTTTTAATGCGGTCACGAATTTTAGACCCAATGCTGCCCTTATCCACCTTGACAATGATTTGCATTTGATAGAGGTTTTTCAATCGGGCAATAGGAGCAAACTCAGGACCTAAGAAGCGTTCACCAATTTTACTGTGCAACGATTTCGCAAATGCTTCTGAAGCCCTCATCAGCAACTTTTGATCTTTGTGCTTTAGGGTAATTGTGATGAGTCTCACAAAAGGCGGGTAAGCAAACTCTTGACGTACAGTCAATTCCCTTTGAACCATGCCTTTAAAATCGTGGTTCATGGCCATTTGAATAATGGCATGCATCGGCTTCATTGCCTGGATGAGCACCTTACCACGTGATCCGCGCCGGCCCGTTCGTCCCGCAACTTGCTCAATGACTTGAAATGCGCGTTCGTTGGCTCGAAAATCGGGATAGCTGAGTAGATTATCTGCACTCATTATTCCCACCAGCCCCACTTTATCAAAATCGAGGCCTTTGGTTACCATTTGCGTGCCCACCAAGATATCGACTTCGCCATTTTCAACGGCCCTGATGATATCGGCAAAGGCATGCTTCCCTCGTGTGGTATCCAAATCCATACGCTTAATGCGTGCCTTTGGGAATAAGGTTGCCGCCTCTTCTGCGATCTGCTCAGTACCGAAGCCATGGTGCAAAACGCTTTCTCCTCCACACGAAGAGCACTTCATTACCGGAGGGATCGTATAGCCACAGTAATGGCATTTTAATTTTTGTGGCCCTTTGTGGTAGGTTAAACTAATATCACAACGTACGCATTGCTCCACGTGACTGCAGGTCTGGCATTGTTGGTAGGTAGAAAAGCCACGACGATTTTGGAATAGAATTACACTCTCCCCTTTGCTTAATGTCTCGCGCATTGCGTCCACTAATTCTATGCTAAAATTGCCTACAACCTCTTTGCGCTTTTTGGCACCGAGCATGTCAACAACTTCCAACTCAGGTAAGGGGGCGGTATGAAAACGTTTGAGCAGTGAAACAAGGTGGTAACGCCCTTTTTGCGCATTGAAATAACTATCTAGGCTTGGCGTAGCCGAGCCTAAAACAATTGGACATTGGTGTTGCGTAGCCATCCAAACTGCCGTATCTCGGGCATGGTAGCGCGGCGATGGCTCATATTGCTTGAAGCTACTTTCGTGTTCCTCGTCAACTATTATAAGTCCCAAATCCGGCAAGGGCATGAATAAGGAAGAGCGTGCTCCGATGATCAATAAGGGTTGATCATTTTGAATTGACTCGCGCCATGCAGCTAAACGTTCTGCAGGAGAGAATTTACTGTGACTCACCGCAACGGTAAAGTGAATCCGAAGCCGACTAATGAGCTGCGTTGTGAGTGCGATTTCAGGCAAGAGGTACAATACCCGCTTGTGCTTTTGAAATGCCTCTTTGATCAGATTTATGTAAATCTCCGTCTTACCGGAGGCAGTAACACCGTGCAAAAGGACCGGTTTTCCCGTGGCAAAACCCCCTCTAATTTCATCCATTGCTTCTTGTTGATGAGCACTGAGTTGAACGGCAGTATTTGGGGCAGCAGCGGCCGTAGTTCCGTCTATTTCCTCAACCTCCTCGACGATTCCTTTTTTAATTAATGCACGAACTTGTGTCGTGGTAATGCCATGTTTATTCTCAAAACCTCTTCGATCTTGAAAAGCATTTTTCACTCCGCAATCATTGACTAACGCCAACAATGCAGCCGTTTGTGGTTCGCTCCTTGAAGTCTGTGAAAACGCCTCGTCCAAATTCTTAAACGAGTGCTCGGATAATCTGATGAGTTTAATTCTTTTTGCCTTGCTGACTTTCTTGAGTTCTTCTTCTAAAATTGCCCAACCCTGCTCTAACGCTTTTTGAACAAGTGGCATGGGATTTTTAACAGCTAAAATCCCTCTCAACTCTTCCAATGTCAGTTTTTTATTGTGGAATAGTGCCTCATAGAGGGTAAAGAGTGCGTCGGACATCTGCGCCTCGTCTGGCACAACCTCTTCATCCAACACTACAACGCTCTGACTGCTCAACTTAAGACCTGGAGGCAGCGCAGCATTCATCACATCTCCTATTGGCGCCATGTAATAAGACGCCATCCAAGACCATTGCAAAAGTTGATGTTCGAGTACTACTGGGTACTCATCTAAAAGTGTAATTATGGGCTTTAACTCAAGTTCTTCAACGGTTTCAAGAACTCGTGTAATGACCGCTGCGTATTCTTTTCTGGCACCAAATTGAACCAAAACACGCATTCCGGGTCGCACATCATTCTCCCATTCCGTTGGAACAGAATAATGGAACAATTTATCCAGTGGAAGCGGAAGTACGACCTCAACAACCCGCATCTATTTTTTAGGCGCTTTGGGAAGGTTACGTTGAACAAAGCGAGATTCACGCTTCATTAAAAGACGCTTTTCGTTATCGAAAAAGCTCAATGTTTTTCGTGCCGATGCCTCAGTCGAACCTGCGATTGAGCGCAATTCAACTAGGTCATATTTCATTTTAGTAAAATCGGCCAACAAATCCGCAGTTGCCAACTCCAAAAGCTCTTCATAGTACTTCTGATAGGCGTAATACAACTCCTCATTGCCTTCGTAGAATGCTTCTTCACCGTAGCCGCGAAGTTGCACGCTCAACGCTTTGATCAGTGCTTTCTGGGCCGCAAATAATTGATCAATATCTGTAGTTCCTACTTCTATCTTGATAAAATCTACAATGCTATCTACCGGCGCTGCTCCCCTATTCATTTCTGAGGTGTAAGCCATCAAGGAAAGTTGACTTTCAAAGCGTTCTTGAACATCCGATTTGCGCGTATTGATTTCATATTGCACGGCGTAATCATCCATCGCTTGATAAATCGCACTTATGTTTGCCTCGCACAAGGACAGATAGGCTCTTCCATAATCGCCACGAGGATCCTCATCTAGCCAATCCTTCAATGGACCTGATGAAGCCTCCACGATTGTACTTAAAGATGAATTTACTACCTCCAACAAGGCCTGATCAGCCTCGTCGTTTAGTCGATCAAATGAGCGTTTCGATTTGCGCCAAGTATTAAGCTGCTCATCAATGAGCGGGCGCATTTTTTTACCTTTCTCAAACGTCATCACTCCGTCCATAATTGATGAGGTCAGCGAAACTACTTTTTCGGATTCGCGTTGGACCCGACGAAGGTTACTGCTGCTTTGAGCATTCAATCCTAAAGCTACTAGAAGTGCAGCAAGTACTTTTAGGTATTTCATATGAGTAACGTTTAAGACTTTAATTTATGAACCTTTTTGGTTCCTTCATACATATCAAAACGAAGCAATTTACATTCCAATTCACCATTGAAAAGATTCCATTTTCTAGAAGGTCGCAAACCAATGGATTTGATCGCTTCCATATCTGAGGTGATCCAATAGACCTCCCATCCTGCATATTTTGACTTTAACGTATCACCCATTTGACGGTACATCTTGTGGGTTTGTGCTTGGATACGAACATTGTAGGGCGGGTTCACCAACATCAAACCCTTTTCTGCAGGCGGCTCAGCCTCAAAGAAATCCGCTTGGCGCAATCGAATGGCATCGTCGAACATAGCACGTTCGATATTCTCAGCGGCGGCTTCTAGAGCGTATTCTTCCATATCACGTCCCATGATTTTACCTTCGTATTCTTTGGCTCGTGAGAGCAAGCCTTCTCGAATCTTCTCATAGAGGCTCGCATCAAAATCTTTCCAATGATGGAAAGCAAAGGATTCACGATAAATATTAGGCGGCAATTGATGCGCAATAAGTGCGGCCTCCACCAGGAAGGTTCCAGATCCACACATAGGGTCTAAAACGGGCATACCGCCATTCCATTTGCTATGAAGAATAATTCCAGCTGCCAAGACCTCATTTAGAGGGGCAAAACCCGCCTTTAAACGATAACCACGTTTATGCAACGAATCGCCGGAAGCATCGAGATAGACACGAATGGTGCGCTCGTAAATATGGATGTGAATGGGAACATCTGGAGTACCTCTTTCAACAGAAGGGCGTTCACCGCTCTTCGACCGAAACCTATCGACAACTGCATCCTTTGCCTTTAGTCCCGCGAAACTACTGTGGTTGAGCAGGTCGTTTGTACCTACCACATCGATGGCAAAACTCTTCTCTATATCGAAGTACGATTCCCAAGGAATGTCGAACATCTCTTCATAGTAATGTTCTACATCTTCCATTTCGAATTCTGCAACAGGCAACAAAACTCGAAGTCCAGTGCGGAGAGCAATGTTGATTTTATAGACGAAACCCATGTCGCCCACCACTGCAACTGCGCGGTTTAAAGTCTTTATTTCACGCCCGCCCAAGGCAAGCAATTCTTTTCCGAGAATCTCCTCCAGACCGAACAATGTTTTGACGATCAGCCTATAGTCGTTGTTGTTTTGTAGCACCCTTCTGCATTTTAGACTACAAATGTACGCTAACTTTGAGCGCATGAAGGAATGGATAGATTTAATTGCCTTGGCGGTCGGAGGTTTCTTCGCAGGGCTGATTAATGTGGTTGCCGGTAATGGCTCCGCAATAACGCTTCCTTTGTTAATGTGGGTAGGCTTGGACCCCAATACGGCAAATGCCACCAACCGAGTCGGTGCAATTTTTCAAACCTCAAGTGCGATTTCATCACTGCCCAAAACGCAGCGTGCGAAATACATGATTAAGGAGAGTTACTTCATCGCACCGCCGATAATCATTGGTGCCATCATTGGTGCCAACTTAGCAGTAGATATTCCAGAAGATGCCATGCGTATCAGCATAGGAATAATCATGATCATTTTGCTCATTACCATGCTCACAAATCCGAAGAAGTGGCTTATTTCAACGGATGGAGCGAAAAAGAAAAAAACACTTGGAATTTGGCTGAGCTTTTTCGCTTTGGGTATTTATGGTGGTTTTATCCAAATGGGCTTTGGAATATTTTTTCTGTCCATTGCGGTCTTGCAGGCAAAATATGCCTTGAAAGACGGTAACATTATGAAGCTCTTCATCGCTTTTTTAATGACCATACCGGCATTCACTATTTTCGCATTAAGCGGAAGTATAGAGTGGAAATATGGCCTATCATTGGCCGTTGGTACTTCGATTGGCGCACGATTTGGCGCTCGGAAGGTAATCCAGCACCCAAAAGCCAACCGCATTACACGGTATGTCTTAATTGCCGTAATTTTAGTCGCTATTTATAAAATGTTTGAACCCTACATTCGTACGCTGATCTTATAACCGCATGACGACACCCTGGTACGCTACATGGTTTAACACGCCTTATTATCATGACCTATACAGTCATCGTGATTACCATGAGGCACGTGGATTAATCCAAACGCTCTGCAAAGCCCTGGGAGTTAACCAAGGTGAGCGAGCATTGGATATGGCGTGCGGGCGCGGAAGGCATGCTAAAGTGCTTCAAGAACTCGGCCTAAAGACCATCGGAATAGACCTCAGTGCTGAAAGTATTGCACATGCTCAAGAAATGGCGAATGAAGATCTAGAGTTCAAAGTGGGCAACATGTTAGAAAAAATAGATATCGCTCCGGTTCACTGGACCTTCAATCTATTCACCAGTTTCGGCTATTTCGAGAACGACGAAGACCATCAATTGGCATTAAATAATATGGCGGCTACCCTACTTCCAGGAGGCAAACTGGTTATTGACTATATGAACGCCGCAATGATTGTGGACCAATTGGTCCCAAGGGATACGGTAACCACGGAAATGGCTACCTACCACATTACTCGGAGTGTCGAGAACGGCTATATTTTAAAGAATATTGAGCTTTCTGAAGATGGCTGTAGGCTTTTTCAATTTCAAGAACGCGTTCGCGCCTTCAGTAAAATAACGCTACAAACAATGTTGGAAACGGCAGGACTATTGGTTCGTTCTGTTCATGGCGATTATGATTTGGGCGAATACGACGAAGAATACAGTGAACGGATGATATTTATTGCAACCAAACCTGAGCAATGATGATTTGGACCATTTTAATTCTTTCCGTTGCTTTTGGAGCCGGCGCTGCTTGGATCATTCAAACGAACTCCAACACCTTTAAATATTTACTTGCATTTTCCGGCGCTTTCCTCTTCGGAACTCTTTTGACGCATATGATACCCGAAGTATTTGCCTCTGGCGATATGCACATGGGTTGGTGGATAATGATTGGATTTGGAATTCAACTCTTGTTGGACTACCTGAGTGAAGGACTTGAACACGGACACTTTCATAGCCACAATGCAAAAGTTCCATGGCTTGCCATTATTGGACTACTTCTCCACGCTTTTATTGAAGGTATGCCCCTAACGCATTCCGGCCCTCACGGACATGACCACAGTACAGGTTCTTTTTTGTGGGCAATTGCATTGCATAAAATGCCAATTGCGCTCTTGGTCACTGCGGCACTAAGAAAGTCCGCTGTCGAGACAAAAACAATCGTAGGCATCCTTGTACTTTTCGCCATTGCTACACCGCTTGGTGCTTCGACTGCGAATTCCCTTACTTTCACATTAACTGCTGCACCTTACTTGCTGGCTATTGCAATCGGGCTATTGCTGCATGTAAGTACCACTATTCTATTTGAAAGTGCCCAGAACCATCAATTCAATATCAAGAAGCTTTTCTTTGTCATATTGGGTATGTTCATCGCAGCATGGATGAGCGCAAACATGAACATATGATGAACAAATGCGTTCATAGATAAAACCTAACACGAATCATATATAATAGGCATTGGTCTATTGTATTTTTGACCCATAATTCAAATAAAACACTAAGAAAATGGCTGTACTAGTTGGAAAAAAAGCACCAGATTTTACTGCTGCTGCTGTAATCAACGGAGAAGAGATCGTAGAAGATTTCAAATTATCGGATTACGCTGGTAAATATGTAATCCTATTCTTCTACCCGAAAGACTTCACTTTTGTTTGTCCTACAGAATTGCACGCTTTCCAGGCGCGTAAAGAAGAGTTCGCTGCTAAAGGCGTTGAGTTGATCGCTGTATCAACTGATACTGAGCAGAGCCACTGGGGATGGTTGCAAATGAGCAAAGACAACGGTGGTATCGAAGGAATCACTTACCCTATTGTTGCGGATACCAACAAAACAATCTCACACAACTACGATGTATTAGCTGGTGAGTGGGCATACGACGAAGACGGCAACCTTACTTGCGAAGGAGAAATGATCGCTTACCGTGGTTTGTTCTTGATCGACAAGGAAGGGACTGTTATGCACCAATTGGTGAACTTCTTCCCATTGGGACGTTCAGTTGATGAAGCAATGCGTATGGTAGATGCACTTCAGTACTTCGAAGAAAAAGGTGAGGTTTGTCCTGCAAACTGGACACCTGGTCAAGAAGGTATGAACGCTACACACGACGGTGTAGCTGATTACCTCAGCAACCACTAATCAAAGATTTTCATCTTAAAAATAGAGCCGCTCCATGGGAGCGGCTTTTTTTATAGATTTTTTTTTAGCACCCATGAACCTAGTTGAAACTTTTGGGTTAAGTACTCATGGAACATTCTGCGAAAGCAGATTTTCATGGCGGTTTAGGTAGAAAGGGAGCTTGGCGGCTCCCTTTCGTTTTTTAAACGGTACAAAAAAACCCGCGCCGAAAGGACGCGGGTTGTATACCAAATTGACCAACTGTCTTAAGCAGTCATTTCAATCAACTTTCTCAAGTATTCTTCTTTTGACGCCGCAGAGCCTTCGACGAGCTCGCCGTTCTTGAACGCTGCAAGGAATGGCAGATTACTTACTCCTGCTGCTTTACGGGCAACTTCATTATGCTCTGCATTTACATCTAGAAATAATACATCGGCATTCTCATCTTCATTGGATACGCGCTTAAATTTTGGAGAGAACATCTTGCACGCACCACACCAATCTGCGTAGTATTTCACAACCACACGTGAATTGTCTTTTAATAATTGCTCGAAGTTTGTATCTGTCGCGGTAGTTACTGCCATGATTATGTTGTTTAAGGGTTAACTGTTTCTTTGACTCAAAAGTATATAGTTAAAAACACACAGGAAATAAAAAGTGATTGAAGTTATCTATAACCTCATTATTCAAGCTCAACCGATGCTTTGTAATCCTGGTGGTATAAGTCGCGAATTAAACCATCTGATACCCCGATTTTCGGTACATACATTCGACTAACACCGGCCCACTCCATGGCTCGCATATAGATGGGCAATGCATGAACGATGATATCGGCACGGTCAAAATTCAATCCAAGCTTCGTTATGCGCTCTTCCACATCCATATCGTTGATCATATTCCATTGCTCATTGATATAACTGAGACGAAGTGGCGTTGACAGTGATTTTAAGCTGAGTTTATGCAATTTGTTAATATTACCTCCCGCGCCGATTGCCGCTTTGTCTTTAATATTTCTCGTTTGTTTCTCTAGCCACGATTTCATTCGTGCCCACTCCTCAGGCTGATCTAAGGAGTTCATGATTCTTACACCACCCAGTTTAAAACTTTCGCTTGCAAGCACCTTTTTATCCTGAATAACCGTTATTTCTGTCGAACCGCCACCTACATCTACATAAATGAAATTTTTCTGTGGTGCCTGGATAATGTCATACAGTTTACTATTGAATACCAGTCGGGCCTCTTCCTCACCGTCGATGATTTGGATATCAATGCCCGTAGCCTCTTTGACCGTTTTAACCAGTTCCATTCCATTAGTAGCCTCGCGCATTGCCGAGGTAGCAACTGCCTTGAATCCTTGCACGCCATGCACTTTCAAGAAGTGCTTATAAGCACGCATACCTTCTGTAAAACGTTCAGCCGTTTCAGAACTCAACGCACCATTCATAAAGACCTCTTGTCCCAATCGGATGGGCAATCGAATCATGCTGACTTTTCGATAATAGGTATAACCGTCCTTGTATACAACATTTGAAATGAGGCATCGGACGGAGTTAGAGCCAATATCAATGGCGCCAAGTTTGGTTACAATCATAAGCGAATTTAACCCTTTAACAACTGCTTCCGAACGTAATTATGCAGTTCTATTTGTGCACGAATTTTCGGACCTGGAAGGGTACGGTATGGATTGGCTTGATTTTGGTCGAAAATTCGTGATTTTGTATTGTCCTTCCAAAGAATTTCAAAATGATCGCGCAATTGACGTTGAATTTTTAAGTCGTAAATGGGTGCCGTTACCTCTACCCTTCTATTCAGGTTGCGCGTCATCCAGTCTGCGGAGGAAATAAAATATTCTGGAACTCCATTATTGTGGAAGCAAAAGGCGCGCGTATGCTCTAGGAATCGGTCAACGATGCTGATCGCCTCAATATTAGCGGAGAGTTCTGGATCGCCTAATTTCAAGCAATTGATCCCGCGCACTATCAACCGTATTTTAACGCCTGCTTGACTTGCCTCATAAAGTTTTTCGATCATTCCATGATCGCTAATACTATTGATTTTCACCCAAAATTTTGCTTCGCGTCCAGCACGCGCGTGTTCAATTTCGCGGTCAATAAGCTCATAAAATCCTTCGCGATTGGAATTGGGGCTGACCAATAGGTGCTTATACTTTTGGTGCTTGTAAGGCGTTTCTATGAATTGAAAAACTCTACGAACTTCCCTTGCAATACGCTTATCGGAGGTCATCAATTGGTAATCTGTATAGACCTTGGCCGTTCCTTCATGATAATTCCCGGTACCAACAACACAATAATCCGTGAGTTTCTCTCCTCCCTCGTCGCGACGAATGAGCGTTAGTTTCGAGTGCACTTTCAATCCCGGTACCCCGCTAACTACTTTTATTCCTTCACTGCGTAAGGTATTGGTCCATTTTATGTTATTGGCTTCATCAAAGCGCGCTTGCAACTCAATGAATACAGTCACATCCTTTCCATTCTTCGCTGCATTGACTAGAGCGGAAATGATTCTACTCTCATCAGCCAAGCGGTAGAGCGTAACTTTTATGACTTTAACCTTTGGGTCAATTGCTGCCTCGCGCAACAATCGAATTACGTTGTTAAAATCATGGTATGGTGTAAAGAGCATCACATCTTGTCTGCGCACCACTTCTATGATACTTCTCTTAAGGTCTAATGCGGGGTGAGGAATCTGAGGAAGTTTCTCATGCTCCAATTGGGCCCCTCCCACATTCGGGAATCGCACCAAGTCTTTTTTATTGTGGTAGCGTCCCCCTGGAATCAAACTATCAAGCTCTGTAATACCGAGACCTTTAACGAGAACCTGAAGGGTCTGATCACCGATGGTTCGATCAAAGACAAATCGAACGGGATCTCCCTCCCTTCGATGCGCAAGACCCACTTGAACTTTCTCTAGGAAGGATTTGCTTACATCGTCATCCAGTGAAATTTCAGCATCTCTTGTGATTTTAACCGTATGTGCCTCAATAGAATCATACTTAAAAATATAGAAGATGCTGTCCAAGTTGTGGCGTAAGACATCGTCCAAATACATGATGTACTGCTTCCCGTATTTTGGAAGTGTAATGAATCGACCCGCTACCCCAGTGGGTACCTCGATTATAGAATACTGCTCGTCTTTGCCCTGAACCAATCGGACTGCGAGGAAGATACTTTTATCTCTTAAATATGGAAACTCAGGGGCTTGACTGAGCATGAGCTTCGTTAATGCTGGACTGATTTTTTCCCTAAAATGTTTCTGAATGTATTCCGATTGCTTTGCAGTTAATACGGTTTCATCAACAATCTCAATATCGTGCTGGCGCAATGCCTCTTGAAGCTGCTCGTAGATTTGTTGGCTCTTTTGCTGCTGATAGGTAACCATCTCCGTAAGTTTCTTCAGCAACTTTGATGGTTTGTAACCCTCTAAATCCTCGAGATGAAGTTTGTCTTCGCTCAGAGTGAGTCTTCGAATTGAAGAATACCGCACTCTAAAGAATTCATCCATGTTATTGGAGTGGATTCCTAAAAAGCGAATACGTTCGATCAATGGAACATCGGGATTCTCCGCTTCCTGCAGTACTCTGTCATTGAACTGGAGCCAACTAATATCTCGGTTGAAGTATCTCTTGGATAAATCCATGGGTTATTTTAATCGTTTAGGATATTCGAAAAGCATGCACTTTCCATGATTTTGTGCCTCAGACCACCTGTTAATTGGAAAAGACAAACCAACAACTCCGGTTGTGGGTACATTTTTTATGCCCGCCTCACTCACGGAGTTAACATAATCCGTGATTCCAGGATTATGCGCAAAAATGAAGAGTAGGTCTATATGATCTTCAGTTTCAATCACATGCCTATGTAACTCATCTACATCACAATGGTATAACTCATCTTTAACTGCAATATCTCCCGCAGGAATCTTAAAGTTTTGAGCGAAAATCAACGCGGTGTGTAAGGCCCTCGTGGCTGATGACGCACACAGCTTGATGTTTAAATTGAAGTTCATGGTCTCCGTTAAATACTCGGAAATCATATGAGCATCTCGTATGCCTCGTCCTTTTAATGGCCGATCCTTATCCGGGATATCATCAATAGCCCAAGAACTCTTTGCATGGCGAACTAAATACACAGTTTTCATACCTGTAAAGTACGCATATTCAACAAGTTCACGCAACCACGCAAACCAGTTTCAACAAAATTTATCGAGAATTGACTTCGGCTTAACCTTGTTTTAACACCTTCGCTTCTTGCCAGAGGGCCTCCATTTCAGGTAAGGTCATGTCTTTTAAGGACTTACCTGCTTCCAAGGCCTTTTTCTCCATGTAGGTAAAGCGGTAAATGAACTTCTTATTGGTTCGCTCTAAGGCCAGTTCAGGATCAAGATTCGACAAGCGGGCAAAATTTGTGATTGAAAAGAGCACATCACCCAGTTCACTTTCTATTTTGTCTTGATTTCCAGACAGTTGAGCCTCCTCAAACTCTGCGAGTTCCTCTTTGATTTTTCCCCAAACATCTTGTGGCTCATCCCAATCAAAGCCAGCACCACGCGCTTTATCACCAATTCGTATGGCTTTTACAAGTGCCGGTAACCCTCTTGGAACACCTTGAAGTACACTGGTCGTGCCTTTTTCCTTTAACTTTATAGCTTCCCAGTTCGCTTTTACTTCTTCTTCTGTATTCGCCTCAACATCACCATATATGTGCGGATGGCGATGAATAAGTTTATCACAAACTGAATTGAGTACATCTGCTACATCAAAAGCACCTTTTTCGCTTCCAATCTTACTGTAGAAGACCATGTGCAACATTAAATCGCCCAACTCCTTTTTGATTTCTTGCAAGTCATTTTCTTCAATGGCATCTGCAAGCTCATAAGTCTCTTCGATTGTGAGGTGGCGCAGCGACTCTAAGGTTTGCTTTTTATCCCATGGACATTCCGCGCGGAGCGTGTCCATGATGTCCAACAAACGGCCAAAGGCCTCCAGTTTCGCTGCTCTTGAATTCATTATTCAGCCGATTCTTCTTCCTCTAGTATCGCTAGCAAATCATTCTTCGCTAGGATATTGTACCACTGAACCACCTTCTTAATATCGCTCGCATAAACGCGCTCTTGATCAAATTTCGGCAGTACTTCGCCAAAGAAATCTTCCAATTCTTCTTTGCTGCTCTTGTGACTTAAGGCTTCCTTGCCCCCGGTTTGCTCAGCCATCGCCTTGAAGACCAAACGCAGTGGCACCTCTTCCTCATAGGTATAGATTGCAATATCTCCCAATGAACTAACATTGGCCGTGGCGGGTATACTCGTGCGTTTTCCGTCTAAAAGACTTTCTACTACTACGCCACCCTTGTTTTGAGCGATTAGTTTGAACAATCCGGGCTTACCGGCAATGGATAATACAGTTCTTAATTCCATTAGTTTTTATTTAGCCAATTTCTAACTTCTTCTATTTCACCTGATTCTGAAACACTAATAAGGTTAAGCAATGCCTTGGCATCCGCTACTTGTTCATGTTCCGGATAACGTGCCACCAAAGCACGTAAAAATTCTGAAGCGCGATCAGAATCATTCAAGACATTATCAAAAAATAATGCCAACTGAAGCAATGCTTGCGGGGCGTATTCGTGTTGTGGAAATTTATTCGTCAATAAAATCAAATAATTGACTCCATGCAATCTAAACTCCCCTTCTTGATTCATACAGGTTAAACCTGCCTTCATTAAATATTCAGGCTGCGTTTTTATCAACGAATCGTGAGCAACGAAATGTCCAGCAGCTAAGGTATACTGGTTCGCTTCCAAAACACTTTTGTCGACGAGATCCAAATAGTACAAGGCGCTATCTGGAGACATCTGTGAGGTTTCTTCCACCAAATCTGCTTGTACGGCAGGTGATTGACAACTCATTACTACCAAGGGCAGCCACAGCATCATTCGCATCATTTAGCTTTAGGGAATTTCATAGGGTATTCAACTGAAATATTGCCGCGCTCAATACGTCCGAGGGCACCTTTGACCAATCGTTTTCGCAAGGGCTTAATCTTTTCAGTGAATAAGGTACCTTCAATATGATCGTACTCGTGCTGTATGACTCGGGCGGCAAGACCACTATAAGTCTCTTCTACCAATTCCCAATTTTCATTATAGTATTCGATGACTATCGTTTCCTTTCGAAAAACGGTCTCTCGTACATCTGGGATGCTCAGACAACCTTCTTCCATTCCCCATTCCTCTCCACTTTCTTCGATAATGATAGGGTTGATGAAGGTTTTCTTGAAGCCTTTCAAAAGCTCGTAATCCTCTTCTCCTTCTTCCGCAAATGGAGAAGCGTCTACCACGAACAATCGAATACTTCTTCCAATCTGTGGCGCAGCTAATCCCACTCCATGAGCGTTGTACATGGTTTCGTACATGTTCGAAATGAGCGCTTCAAGGCCCGGGTGATTTTCATCAATTTCCGCAGCGACTTTATTCAGAACAGGATCGCCGTAGGCAACAATAGGTAAAATCATAGAGCTGTTATGTTGAGTGCAAAGATAGTTAGCGCTGGGCTAAATAATTTTCCAAAATCAAGGCCGCAGCAACTTTATCTACAGCACCTTTTTCCTGACGCTTGGACTTTTTCATCCCTCCGCGAAACAACGCGTCGGAAGCAAGAGAAGAAGTGAAACGTTCATCCACGCGTATGATTCGAAGATCTGGCCAAGTCGATTGTATTTTTTGACATATTCCGTTGATGAAATCGGCGACCTGTGAATCGCTTCCATCCCAGCGCGTTGGCTGTCCTACGACCAACTCCTCGCACGGTTCCTCCAACATACGGGAATGCAAAAAACCCATTAACTCTTCAGTGAAAACAGTAAGTAACGGGAACGCCATTATTTGCATTGCATCAGATTCTGCTATGCCTGTACGTTTCATTCCTATATCTAATGCAATGATTTTTGCCATGGTTCAAAGGTATGCTAAAGCACGTGAAAGCCGTACCTTTGGCTTTCAACACAACATGAACATGCAAGACTTACAATCGACCATAGAACTAGCGTGGGATAACCGCGATTTACTTCAAGAAAAAACAACACAAGATGCCATTCGCAATGTTGTCCAAGCCTTGGACTCTGGTGAATTGCGGGTAGCAGAACCAACCGAAAATGGATGGCAAGTAAATGAATGGGTAAAAAAAGCGGTAGTTCTTTATTTCCCTATTCAACAAATGGAGACTATTGAAGTCCCTCCTTTTGAGTTTCACGACAAGATTCCATTAAAGACCGGATACGCGGCCAAAGGCGTTCGCGTTGTACCGCATGCAATCGCTCGCCACGGCGCTTATTTAGCCTCCGGGGTGATTATGATGCCATCGTATGTAAATATTGGCGCATACGTAGATTCGGGTACCATGGTAGATACTTGGGCAACCGTTGGATCTTGTGCCCAGATAGGTAAAAACGTGCACTTAAGTGGCGGGGTTGGCATTGGTGGCGTATTAGAGCCCTTGCAAGCCGCACCTGTAGTCATTGAAGACGATTGTTTTATCGGCTCACGCTGTATCGTTGTTGAAGGCGTTCGAGTAGAAAAGGAAGCCGTCCTCGGTGCAAACGTCGTACTGACTGCCTCTACGCGAATCATTGATGTAAGCGGTGACGAACCCGTCGAATACCGCGGACATGTTCCAGCGCGCTCAGTGGTTATTCCCGGTACCCTGCCTAAAGAATTTCCTGCGGGTACCTACAACGTTCCATGTGCACTAATCATAGGTAAACGTAAAGAAAGTACAGACAAGAAAACTTCCTTAAACGACGCACTAAGAACGCACAACGTCGCTGTGTAATGCCCACCAAGATTTCCGTCATCATACTCACCTTCAATGAAGTAGACATCCTACCGAGGTCCTTGCCGAGTGCATTGACCGTTGCGGATGAACTTATTGTTGTCGACAGTGGATCAACCGACGGAACCCAAAGCTTAGCCCAACAGCTTGGTGCTCACAAGGTACTTGAGCATCCCATGGGACTTTGGTCAGATCAACGCAATTGGGCAATGGATCAAGCTTCGAACCACTGGGTGCTTTTCATAGATGCAGATGAAGTTTTAGATGCCACCCTTCAGGAAACGATTCTTAAATGGAAGCACATCGAACACCATGAGACGAGTTATTTCGGATTGAAACGCATCCACTACTTTATGGGAAGACAAATGCGCTTTTCCGGCTTACAAAGTGATGTGGTTGTCCGATTATTCCATCGCTCACAACGTTATACACCTCGTCAAGTGCACGAACGACTTGATGTAAAAAAACCAAAGCCATTGACGGGCACCCTAGCCCATTACACCTACAAATCTCAAGCACATTGGGACGCCAAGCAACGTTTGTATGCCAAACGCAGTGCGGCCGATTACGCAAATAATACAGGCGATATCAACTTATTTCACACCCTCATAAAACCCACTTTTCGCTTCATTAAACACTTCCTCCTAAGAGGCGGAATCTTGGATGGAAAGGCGGGATTCGCGTACAGCCGATCTATGGCACAAGGAGTGCTTTGGCGCTACCAAGAATTGAAAAAACTCCGTAACTCATGAGCACAGGTCAAACCATCTTTCTAGTCGTATTAATGCTCTTTATTATAGCGGTATACAGCTACAAATGGGCATTACATTTCCAATACCTCCGTGTGAAAAACAAAAAGAAACCGGGCCATTGGTCCGACTATTACCGACGTAACTACCTCTATGCGAAAGACGAGTTATGGTGGAAGGAAAGCATTATGCTATTCCCGCTGCTCTACCCAATTGAACTCACTGGTAAGCCCAATGAGGATCTATGGCTGAGTAAAATCAAACGAACAAACCTCAGTATTTACTTCATCCTAATCGTACTTTTGCTGACAGGGATTTACTTCTCAAAATTGCCCGAACTCCAAGCGTAAACATGGCCGATCACAATTCTTTCATTACCGATCCTATCTTTAAGATTGTAGGCATGGCTGCCGATGATCTGGGACAGGAATGCTATGTCGTAGGAGGTTTCGTTCGAGATAAACTCATGGGGCGTCCGATAAAAATGGACTTGGATTTCACGACAGTTGGAAGTGGAATAGAATTGGCCAAAAAAGTGCAAAAAGAACTGAACCCTCGACCTAAGTTGAGCGTATTCAAAAACTTTGGTACTGCGCATATGAATTGGAAAGGTGTTGACCTTGAATTTGTGGGTGCGCGTAAAGAAAGCTACACGAAAAACAGTCGGAACCCTCAGGTAGTTGCTGGATCTCTTCAAGACGATCAAAACAGAAGAGATTTTACGATCAACGCAATGGCCATAGGCCTGAACAAATCAAGCTGGGGCACATTAATAGATCCTTTTGGAGGCGTACAAGATCTTGATAAGAAGCTCCTGCGCACCCCTTTGGAGCCCGATCAAACCTTTGATGACGACCCTTTGCGTATGATGCGTGCCGTTCGCTTCGCAGCGCAATTAAATTTTAAAATCTCTAGTGAAGCGCTTCTAAGTATTCGAAAGAATGCAGCGCGAATTAGTATCGTAGCGCCTGAGCGAACAAGCCAAGAATTCAACAAAATCTTATCCGTCGAAAAACCCAGTTATGGACTCGGTCTATTGTTCACTTCGGGATTATTGAATGAAATACTTCCTGAATTGGTCGCACTGCAGGGTGTTGAAGAAGTGGAAGGACAACTCCACAAGGACAACTTTTACCATACCCTTGAAGTTGTAGACAACCTGAGTCGTACCTCAGAGGATTTATGGCTTCGATGGGCGGCCTTACTGCATGATATTGGAAAGCCTAGAACCAAGAAGTTTATTCAAGGTACGGGATGGACATTCCGGGGTCATGAATTTCTAGGAGGTAAAATGGTTCCTAAACTTTTTAAGCGAATGCACCTTCCAAATGATGCGCGCTTGAAGTTTGTTATTAAAATGGTTCAAATGAGCTCCAGACCAGCTGCTCTTTCAGATGATGCCGTTACAGATAGTGCTTTGCGCCGATTACTTTTTGACGCAGGTGATGATATTGAATCATTAATGTTGTTATGTGAGGCTGATCTAACCACGAAAAACGAAAAGAAGAAGCGTCGTTACCTCCAGAATTTCAAAGTGGTCAGAGCAAAACTCAAAGAGGTCGAAGAGCGAGATCAAATACGCAACTTCCAACCGCCAGTTAGCGGGGAGGAGATTATGGAGAAATATGGCATAGGGCCTTGCCGAGAAATTGGCCAAATAAAGGAAGCCATCAAGGAAGCCATTTTGGAAGGAGAAATTCCAAATGAGCGAATGGCAGCTCTTGAGAAAATGAACGAAATTGCCACCCAATTAGGACTAGTATAGATGGAAGTTTTTCTAAGATTTATTGCCGATACCAAAGAGAATGTCATTCGCGAAGTTCGCATCAAAGGAAGTGCGACTTTAATGGAATTACATGAACGCGCTTTTGCCTCATTTGACCTAAATCCAGGTGAAATGGGCAGCTTTTATCACAGTAATGAAGATTGGGACCAAGGCGATGAAATCCCCATGTTCAGCATGGATGACGATAGTCCAAGCATGGAAAGTCTTACGGTAGCTGAATTTTTCGAAACTACCCCGCACGCTTTGTACGTCTACAACTTTCTTGATATGAACATCTTCTATGTCGAAAAGACGAAGGTCGATGAAGAAGAAGGCTTCGAAGATTTTGTGGTTTTAAACGCCGTAGGGGCACTTGAAAAAAAATCGGAAACTCCCGTTGATGCATTGGCCGGATTAAGCAAGGATCCCACTCAAATGACGGAGGCGGAAATCAACGCGCTTTATGGGCTAGATGATCTCGAAGGAGAAAAAGATCCATTTGCCGATGAGGACTCAGATGAGGACGATTTCGAAGATGAGGGGTATTATTAAAGCCAATCCACAGAAAGCACCCGTTCCACAGGGATGGTAATGTTGCCCTTGAGATAAATGCAGCCACCATAATGCAACCATATGGTAGTTTGTACTTTGAAAATGTGTTGCTCCGTCTGAAATACAATATTCACCTTTTCATGACGGATATTGCCTACATAAGTTGCCGAATGAATTCGTTTGGAACGCTTTTTACGCTCGACCTTTCGTGACAAGACGTCCCCAGCCGGAAACTCAAGCCGAGCCGTCTCCAATCTGCTGATATCAATGGGTTGTTCTGTCATGGTTCTAGTGTAAGTCAGTACTTATAAATTTACGTAATTTGAACCAATTATGAGCACAAACCGCTTACGAGATTCATTCTACACGGTCATTTTTGAAGCGCAAACCCCTGCGGGCAAGGCTTTTGACGTGGCGTTATTCATCACCATAGGCATTAGCGTGATCGCAATCATGCTTGAATCGGTTCCAGGTATAGCCGCTACGCCAGGCGCAATAACTTGGTTTCATGGTATAGAAGTCCTAACTACCGTTTTATTCACCATTGAGTACGTGCTACGGCTTTGGTGCAGTCCCAAGCCCACACACTATGCGAGAAGTTTTTATGGTCTGATCGATTTAATCAGTACCCTGCCCTTTTACTTGGCGCTCCTCTTTCCTGCGACGGGAACACTGGCAATCATTCGAGCCCTGAGATTGCTCCGGGTTTTTCGCGTGCTTAAACTCAGCCGATTCCTAATCGAGGGAAATCTACTTTGGCAAAGTCTAATGCGTTCTTCCCGTAAAATAGGAGTCTTTCTATTTACGGTTGTTCTGCTATGTGTAGTCATGGGAACCATTATGTACACCGTCGAAGGACCGGAACATGGATTCACCTCTATCCCCTTGAGTATTTATTGGGCGATTGTCACCTTAACAACCGTAGGATATGGAGACATTGCACCCGGTACAGTATTGGGCCAATTCATTGCTTCCGCCATAATGATTCTAGGTTATGCGATTATCGCTGTGCCTACCGGTATCGTCACTGTAGATTTAGCCACAAATCCCAAAGAAGCTAAACCCGCTTCAAAAGCTTGTGAAAACTGCGGGCATACCAGCCCTACTCACTTTAACTATTGTCCTGATTGTGGGACAGAATTCGCCTCTAATGTCTAAATACTTATTAAATATTTGCGGGCCCACTGCTGTGGGTAAAACTGGTGTAGCCCTGTATTGGGCAGAAAAGCTCGGTTGCCCAATTCTCTCGACAGATTCCCGCCAATGCTATAGCGAACTTGCCATTGGCTCCGCCCCTCCTTCGCAAGAGGAATTGGACCGAGTTCCGCACTATTTTGTTGGTGACCGCAGCATCCAAGACCCTATTACCGCAGGTGAATTTGAGACCTTTGCACTACAAACTTTGGAAAAATTATTTCAAACGCACGATGTAGTGGTGGCGGTGGGTGGCTCGGGAATGTATATTGACGCCCTACTTCATGGCCTTGACCCCTTACCGACAGACCCGAAAATTAAAGCCGAGTTAGAAAATCGTGCCTCGACGGAAGGACTTGCCGCGTTAAAAACGGAACTGTACCATTTGGATCCCGAACATGCGGCAAAAGTTGATGTCCGCAATCCACGACGCGTTATTCGTGCGCTAGAAGTAATCGCTATAACCGGAAAAAAGTACTCGGACCAACTGAATAATACACCGAAGGAGCGTCCGTTTACAATAGTGAATTGGGTACTGAATATGGACCGTGAAAAACTCTATGAACGCATCAACTCGAGAGTAGAACTGATGATTTCTGCAGGCCTTGAAGAGGAAGCGAGAAAATTGGAACCGCATCAAGAATTGGTCGCCCTACAAACCGTGGGCTACCGTGAGTGGTGGCCTTATTTTGAGGGCTTGTATAATCGCGATCGTACCGTTGAACTCATCCAGCAGTTCAGTCGTCGCTACGCCAAACGACAATTAACTTATTTCAAGCGCTTCGAAAACGCTTTATGGCTCGATCCAAACGACATTAACAGCCAAGAGGAATCTTTGCGCAAAG
>CAYNLA010000016.1:0-23650 GCA_964397915.1 uncultured Polaribacter sp.
ACTGACACAACGAGAAACACACTTACTTTATGAAATCCGAAACGCCTAACAACACAAAAATTGTAGCAACACTAGGGCCCGCGTCATGGCACAAAGAAGTCATGAAAGAAATGATTGGCGCTGGGGTCAACGTTTTCCGCGTCAATTTTTCTCATGGCGATCATGAAACACACCGACGCACCATCCGTATCGTTAAAGAGCTCAATGAAGAATTCAACTGCAAAGTTGCCGTGCTCGCTGACCTTCAAGGTCCAAAACTACGTATTGGAGATGTTGAAGAAGGTGCTATTATCAACGAAGGAGACACGCTAACCTTCACTACAGAAAAAGTGGCTGGAACTGCAGAGCGTGTATATATGAACTACAAGCAATTCCCTTCTGATGTTAATGCCGGCGAGCGCATTTTGTTGGACGATGGTAAATTGATGTGTGAAGTTCTTGAGACCAACAAAAAAGACACTGTAATTACCAAGGTAATTCAAGGCGGTCCGCTTAAGAGCAAGAAAGGGGTAAACCTTCCTAACACCAAAGTAAGCCTACCGTGTTTGACCAAAAAAGACCTTGAAGACGTCGTTGTTGCGATGGAAGAAGGAGTGGAGTGGATCGGTTTGAGTTTCGTGCGTGATGCAAACGACGTCGCAGAACTACGCAAAATCATCGACGATTTTGGATCGTTCGCCAAAATTGTATCGAAAATCGAGAAACCAGAAGCCGTAGTAGACATCGATCAAATCATTGATTCTACCGACGCCATTATGGTGGCGCGCGGTGATCTCGGCGTTGAAATTCCCTATGCTTCTGTTCCAATGGTACAGAAAATGATTGTAGAGAAGTGTCATATTAAAGCAAAGCCCGTAATCATTGCAACACAAATGATGGAGACCATGATTGATAGCCAAAGCCCAACGCGCGCGGAGGTTAACGATGTGGCCAATTCAGTGTGCGACGGAGCAGACGCGGTGATGCTTTCTGGTGAAACCTCTGTCGGTAAATACCCCGTGAAGGTTGTTGAAACCATGGCTAGCATTGTTGCACACGTGGAATCTACCTTCGATGTGAAACCCAACTTCGACAATACGCCGAGCATTAAAAACGAGCGCTACATCACCAAGACCATTTGTTACAACGCGGCTAAAATCGCGGATCAAGTTGGGGCTGCAGCCATCCTAACGATGACTTTTAGTGGATATACCGCACTAAAAATTGCAGGACACCGCCCTAAAACCAAGATCATCGTGTTTACAGCAAACCGTCAAATCATGAACCAAATGTCTTTGGTTTGGGGGGTAGATGCGTTCTACTACGACAACATGGAAAGTACCGACCAAAGTTTCCACGATATCAAGGAAATCTTGAAGCAAAGCGGCTATGTAGAAACGGGCGACCTTGTTGTGAAAATTGCATCGATGCCTATCGAAGAGCGCGGTTTCACCAACATGCTGAAAATCGCAGCAATCGATTAATCACATTGACAATACCGAACTTAAAGGGCCTCAGCGCATCAATGTGCTGGGGCTTTTTTAATTTGCGACTATGAGCAATACAACTTGGACCAACATTGACAATGCTTTAGCTAAAACCTTCGTTTTCGAAGACTTTGTTTGTGCTTTAGCATTCGTCCAAAGAGTAGGGGAGTTGGCTGAATTGGCCAAGCACCACCCTGATATTACCATCAACTATAACAAAGTGCACCTTCGACTTCAAACGCACGATGCCGGGAATGTTATTACCCAAAAAGATTTGGACCTAGCAGAGGGTATTGACCGTCTATAATCCCGTCTTGAATTGTGACAAGAATCGTTTGTCGTTCTCAGTAAATAATCTGATATCTGGAATCTGATAACGGTTCATTGCAATGCGCTCGATGCCCATTCCAAAGGCGTAACCTGTATATACCTCTGGATCAATGCCGCTGGCTCTCAATACATTTGGGTCAACCATGCCGCAACCCATAACCTCTAACCAGCCTGTTCCTTTTGTGATTTTATAATCAATTTCGTTCTCGAGACCCCAGTATACATCGACCTCAGCACTCGGTTCAGTAAAAGGAAAGTACGATGGGCGCATTCTTATTTTTGCTTTGCCAAAGAACTCTTGGGCAAAGTACATCAGTACTTGTTTTAGGTCCGCGAAACTTACATCCTTGTCAATGTACAAACCCTCAATCTGATGGAAAATACAGTGGCTACGTGCGCTAATTGCCTCGTTTCGGAACACGCGACCAGGAGAAATTGTGCGAATAGGTGGCGTAGCGCTTTCCATGGCGCGCACCTGAACGCTTGAGGTATGCGTTCTTAGTGCCCAATCGGGATTTCTTTGAACGAAAAAAGTGTCTTGCATATCGCGTGCCGGGTGCTCTTCAGGAAAGTTCAGCGCAGAAAAGTTGTGCCAATCATCCTCAATTTCAGGACCCGTGCTCACGTTAAAACCGATGCGTTTAAAAATGTCTACAATTTCATCCTTGATCGCATTGATCGGGTGAATAGCACCCATTTCAAAGGGGTTTCCCGGCCTTGTTAAATCACCGTTCTGACCCAAGACCTGCTGATTCTCAAAAGACTCTAAAGCCTCTTTGTGCTTGGCTTCAGCCTTGGTTTTAAGGATATTTAGGGCTGCTCCAAACGCTTTCTTTTCTTCGGCTGGAACGTCTCTGAACGCTTTAAAAAGCTCGGTTATTATCCCTTTCTTACTGAGGTATTGTAAACGAAATGTTTCTGCTTCTTCCTTGGTTGTTAAGGAGGTAGCATCAACCTGACTTTTTAAATTTTCGACTTTTTCCAACATAATAGTCTACTTGAATACGTTTGGATTGTTGTAGATTTGGCGAAATTACTGAATTCCACGCATGAAACGATTTATTCTTTTACTCTTAGTTGGATTGTTTGTCGGCTCTTGTGAAGAGGAGGCAACCGAGTACTTTGTCAAAGTAAAGGTGACCAATGAAGACGGCGTGCCTATTCAAAACGCTGCGGTTAAAATGTTCGCGCCGGTGGCGGGCTCAACCGAATGGTATAATTTCACCGGTACTAGCGGTGAAGTGGTCTTCCGTTCCGGCTTCGAAGCCTACTACGACATTAAAGCGTGGAAAATGATCTACGAAGGCTGTAATTATGTTCGTTTAGTAAAAGGCGAGACCATTGACGTAAATGTTGTAATTTACCCCATCGGTGATCCTAATGGTTGCGTAGAATAATGAAAAAGTTACTTGTACTTCCTCTATTCGCCCTCTTGTTTTTGAGCGGCTGTCAGATTGAAAACCCTACTTATCCTTTCCGTATTAAGGTTACAAATGCCTCTGGCGTACCCATTCAAAATGTTATCGTTGAGGCCAGTGTAGATGTGCCAGGCTACAGAGAAGAGGCATATTTCATTGATACTACTGGATTCGATGGTGTAGTTGAGTTTGAGTATGACTACGAAGCGGTATTCAAAATCTTAGGAACCCGTGGTGAGAATCCATTCACCCACATAGGATGTGGTTTTATTAAGCTTGAACCGAACAAGGTGGTTGAGTCTAAAATCGTCTTGTTGCCTTACGACCCAAGCGATCCAGGCTGTTAATCCAAGTATCCGCTTGACTTGAAGTAATTTACAACCGCCTGTTTCATAAGGATGGCTTGTTCTCCTGCTTTTAAACTTGGTAGCGGTTTAACCGTCGTGAAATGCGGCCAGCCTTCTTCATCGCGTTTTTCAAAGGCATAATATCCATAAGGCTCCAAAACTGTACACACTGCTATGTGCAGGACATTAAGTTTATCGTCCTTCTTCAGTTTGATGTAGCCCATCTGAAGCTCTTGCATGCCAACTAAAAGAAGGACTCCGTCTAAATCTAAATCCCCGTCGCCAGGAAATTGGTTTGAAAGTTTACCAATCAAACTATCCCAATCTGCTTTTAATTCTTCGCTTCTCATTATTTTGGCATCATGATCAAAGGTCTGGACCTCGTTATTACTCTTTTTTCTTCCTATTTACTCGTTAAAGGGATCTGGAAGGGCTTTGTTAAGGAAATTTCCGGCATTCTAGCCGTGGTTTGCGGCATTATTGTGTCGTTTATGTGTCATTCTGTGGTCGAGGCGGTTTTAGCTCCTTATATCGGAGAAAAATACGTTTCTATCGTTGCTTATGCCTCAGCGTTCATATTCGTTTATATCGGAATAACATTGGTTGGCAGTCTAATCGACAAAATACTCAAGAGTATTATGCTTGGTGGTTTTAATAGAATCCTTGGGGGCCTATTCGGACTAATCAAAGCACTACTTTGGTGTTCAATAATCGCCTATGGTTACACCACAGCTCAAAGTGGGTTAGGCTTTGATCACCCGCAACTTGTGGTTGATTCGTTAGCCTTTCCCTTCATAATTGACTTTGTAGAGATGCTAAAATCCCTTTTAGCTTAAGGCTGCAACGCCTGGTAAAACCTTGCCTTCCAAAAACTCCAACATTGCACCTCCACCGGTACTGATGTAGCTTACTTTTTCGGCATAGCCAAATTGATTCACCGCTGCAACGCTATCTCCCCCTCCAATCAGCGAGAAGGCGCCCTTTGCAGTTGCCTGAGCAACACTTTCGGCCACTGCCTTGGTTCCGCCAGCATAGTTCTCAAATTCGAATACACCCATCGGGCCGTTCCAAATAATGGTTTTTGCATCTGCCAAAACTGCTTGAACTTTTGCAATACTCTCCGGTCCATTGTCGAGCCCCATATATCCTTCAGGTATTTCACCAATTGGGCAAACGCGCTCTGCAGGCGTATCTGCAAAATCCTTAGTAATAAGTGTGTCTACAGGAATCATAAGGTTACAACCAAGAGCTGATGCTTTCTCAATCAAAGATTTCGCGAGATCAAGCTTATCGTCTTCAACCAATGATGTTCCCACGTTGCCACCCATCGCTTTTACAAAAGTGAACCCCATACCGCCGCCAATAACAACGGTACCAACTTTTTCAAGCATGTTGATGATCACACCAATCTTCGAACTCACCTTCGCGCCACCGATAATGGCCACCGTGGTTGATTTATCGCTTCCCAAGGCCTTGGAGATGCTGCTTACCTCTGCATTCATCAATAATCCAAATCCCTTGTTAGACTCTTCAAAATACTTTGCTATAATGGCCGTGGAAGCGTGTGCACGGTGTGCCGTTCCAAAAGCATCGTTTAAATAAATATCTCCCATTTCGGCCAATGCCTGCGCAAAACCTTCATCGCCACTTTCTTCTTCGGCATAGAATCGCAAGTTCTCAAGCAAGACTATATCACCCCCATTGGCCTCTAGGGTTGCTTTCTTTGCTGCCTCGCCAATACAATCGGACACAAAATGAACTTTCGCACCTGACAATAGCTCAACCTCTCCAACCAAATGCTGCAGTGACATGCGCTCATTGCGAGCTCCTTTGGGACGGCCAAGATGGCTCATTAAAACAGCCACTCCGCCATCCTCCAATACCTTTTGAATGGTTGGTAAAGCTGCTTTAATCCGGGTATTATCTGTAACTTTCAAATCTGCGTCTTGAGGAACGTTAAAGTCTACACGAATGAGGACGCGCTTTCCTTTGAAGTCGAAGCTTTTCATATATTTTAGTGTGTTGTATTGAGCGGCCAATTTACCACTCTATTTTTACACTCAGAATCTTATCGATGTATAATAACAAGCCCTTGTTGGACCAATTTATACTTGCGCTTCAGCGAGACAAGTTGCATCACGCCAACCTCATATCCTCTGGTGCGGGTGAAGAGGGCCTTCCGCTTTCGCTTCGTGTTGCTCAACATTTATTGTGTGATACCAGCAATGCTTGTGGCCAGTGTAAAAGCTGTAAACAACACGCGAAGCTCCAGCATCCGGATCTGCATTTCTCCTTTCCGTTTGTCAGTGGTAGTGCGAACGGTACTGCGGACGATTTTCTATCCGATTTTCGAGAAGCCTTAGACGCTAATTCATTCATTGACCCTGATAGTTGGCAGCAGCGCATCACGTCTAAGAATCAACAACTTCAGATTCCCGTCAAAGAAATTCAAAACATACATCGCAAGCTCAGTCTTACAGCAGCGTCTGGTAAAAACCGCGTTCTCATTATTTGGATGCCGGAACAAATTAAAACTCAAGCTTCGAACAAGCTGCTTAAGCTTATTGAAGAACCCCTCCCCAATACATTTATATTGCTTGTTACGCATCGTAAATCACGCCTGCTGCCAACAATAATCTCACGCTGTGCTCCGTGGCAGTGTAAGCCGCTTGAAGAACAACACTTTTGGGAACACTTCAAAAATGAGGATGATGCAACCAAAAGACTTATGACAATGGTTTTTTATCCGAACCTTGGCGCAGCTATCACAGCATACGAAGATCCGGAAACCACCCAAACCGGAACCTTCGCAAACTGGATGCGAATATGTTATAAGGGATCGCCCGTTGAGGTCACAGACATGGTTAATGTTCTTTCCGGCATGAGTAAAGAGGCTCTTAAGACCCTGATTTTCAGGTCACAACATTTTTTAGAGCGTGGTTTTTACCATAATGTTCAAAACACCCCGGTCGAAGCAACTGATCTTGGAACAATCAATGTTCAAAAGCTAAGTAATGCGGTAGTGCCTGCAGGCGCCTTTGCAATTTCAAAGGCTCTTAACGACTGTCTCTATGATTTAGAACGAAATATCCACGTTAAAACAACCCTAACACACACCAGCTACACACTTCACAAGGCTTTCAGGGGTCTTTAAACCTTTTGAAGGACATAGATTAGCGAACTGGTATTGTCTTTACCTGCAGATAAATTACTCTTAAGGCCTATGAACAATGCCTTTATCCAATGTAAAAGCGTTTTTGACGATTTGTTCGCCTTGTATTGCTCGCTTAGCAAAGCAATATAAAAAGCATCCAATTTCATAGGTAAAATTTCTTTCACTTCGAACCCCGTGTTCGCGGCGAGTGTGCGCATGCTTGATTTTGAAAAATGCTGGGCATGAATTGGAATGTCCCATGCCGCCCAGTGCTCCTTGTAATGTTTTGCATCTGGGCTTTCTGGATTCGGCACCGCAATAAACAACGCTCCATCATCTTTTAGCCGAGCCTGAAACTCTAGCATCAGTTCCTTGAGATTATAGATGTGCTCTAAAACATGCCAAAGTGTAATTGCATTGAACGTTCCTTTAGTTTCAAGAATGTTTGCTGCTACATTACCGTATGCCGAAGCCTTTGATCTCGCTCCCGCGTTAAGCTCAACGCCCTCTGATGTATATCCTTTTGACAGCATATACTCAAGGAACGTTCCAGTACCACAACCATAATCTAAATGCCTGCCCGCTGTAACCCAACGCTTAACATGGCTGTGTTTCTTTGCCATATTCACTGAGCGTAACGACTTATATACCTTACCAAAGACGCTAGAACCATCATCTGTGTGGCTTATGTAATCCGGACTATCGTAATACGGCCCTATTGCCTCTGGACCCGGCAAAGGACTGGTGAATCGATGCCCGCACGAAGCACAATTTTGAACAGGAAAAAACTCCTTACTTACACTGTAATCTCTAACCTTTCTTTCCTCTGAAAAATTGGTGCTATCACAAATCGGACAGTTACTGATTTCTAACATATGTATTGTTTCACGTGAAACTTATCGGCCCATGTAAACCAATAAGACATGAATATCGCTTTGGCTAATTCCGCTAATTCTTCCCGCCTGGGCAATGGTGGCTGGTCGAATGGCCTCTAACTTTGCGCGTCCTTCAAAACTAAGGCCTTTGACTTTTTGATAGTCAAACTTTTCGGGAATAGCCTTGTCGTTCAAGCGACGCATTTTTTCTACATTCTCTCGTTCCCGCTCGATGTAACCGCCATATTTGACACCTATTTCTAGTTGTTCTACCACTTCGTCGGTCCACCAATTTTCTTTATTAAAAATCGGCGCGAAGTCATTAAGCGCAATCTTGGGACGCGCAACAAGCTTATTCACTTTGGTCTTTTCCTTTGCAAGGGTATCGCCTTTCGCTTCTAAAATTGTGTTGATGGTTTCAAGGCGAATCGTCTTGTCTAAGGCCTCAACACCTGAAGCAATCAAAGCTTCCTTATCGTCAAGGTGTGCGATTCGATCATCTCCAACCATGCCTATTTTATAGGCCAATCTAGTTAGTCGTAAGTCTGCATTATCTTGACGTAACAATAGTCTAAATTCAGCTCTTGAGGTAAACATTCGGTACGGTTCCTCGGTCCCTTTGGTAATCAAATCATCGATCAAAACACCAATATATGCCTCGTCTCGAGATAAAACAAAAGGCGCTCTTCCTTGGGTTTTTAACACTGCATTAATGCCCGCCATTAAACCCTGGCAGGCCGCCTCTTCATAACCGGTGGTGCCGTTTATTTGACCCGCAAAATACAGACCGCTAACCAACTTCGTTTCGAGGGTGTGCTTAAGTTGTGTTGGTGGGAAATAGTCGTATTCAATAGCGTACCCTGGTCTGAAAAACTTTGCGTTTTCAAAACCTCTTACTTTATGGAGCGCTTCATATTGAATCTCCACAGGAAGGCTTGATGAAAACCCATTCACGTATACCTCTACCGTGTTCCAGCCCTCAGGTTCAACAAAGATTTGATGTGAGGTTTTCTCTGAAAATCTATCAATCTTATCTTCAATACTTGGACAATATCTTGGTCCGGTTCCTCTAATGGTTCCATTAAAAAGTGGAGAACGATCGAAGCCTTTTTTCAGTACGTCGTGAACTTCTTGGCTTGTATGCGTTATCCAACAACTTCTTTGTTTGGTTAACGCGTAGTTTCCTATATAACTAAATTGCCCGGGGTTTTCATCGCCAGGCTGTTCCTCCATTAAACTATAGTCAATAGTTCTACCATCTATTCGCGGAGGCGTACCAGTTTTCATACGGCCTGCTTCAAATCCAAGTTTAACCAACTCTTCGGTGATACCGGTGCTTGCGCGTTCGCCTGCACGTCCTCCTCCAAAATTCTGATCTCCTACATGGATTAATCCATTCATAAATGTGCCCGCAGTTAAGATGACCGTGGACGCTTCGAAAGACAAACCTAGCCCCGTTCTAACCCCATGGATGGTGCCATCTGATACCAATAAACCTGTTACCATGTCTTGGAACATACTTAGACCTTCAGTGTCTTCCAGCAACTCTCTCCAATACTGCGCAAATAACATTCTATCACTTTGTACTCTAGGGCTCCACATTGCAGGTCCCTTGCTTCGATTCAGCATTCTAAACTGAATCATGCTCTTATCTGTAATAAACGCAGATCCACCGCCTAGAGCGTCTATTTCGCGTACTATTTGGCCTTTAGCAACGCCTCCCATAGCTGGGTTGCAACTCATTTGTCCTATGGTCTGCATGTTCATAGTGATCAATAGTACCTTGGACTTCATTTTCGCGGCCGCATACGCAGCCTCGCAGCCCGCGTGGCCACCTCCAACGACTATTACATCATATTTCTCATCTAAAATCATAGTCCTAAAGCCTTTAATACTTCGTCTTCCTTGGTGCGCATAATCTCTTGCTCTTCTTGGGTTTTATCACCATATCCTATTAAGTGTAGGATTCCATGGGCTACTACCCGATGTTTCTCTTGATTAACCGAGCAATTCAGGTCACGCGCATTTTCTTCAATACGATCTAAGCTTATAAAAAGTTCGCCTGAAACCTTACTTCCGCGAGAATAATCGAAGGTGATTATATCCGTATAATAGTCGTGATCGAGATGCGCTTTATTTATTTCAAGCAACTCTTCATCGTTCAACCAATGCATCACCACCTTCCCAAACCTTACGTCTGGATAGAGTTCTCGCATCGCACTTAACACCAATTCTAAATCAAACGCAGCGGCTGGCATCATTTCCTTTTTAATATTGGCAAAGGTAAGTCCGAAGTCCCTGATTTTGAACTAGGCATAATTTCAAATTCGAGTTCTTTTTCCTGTAAAAGTTGACCCTCCTCTGCACTGCGTTCCGCACCTTGCTCCTCTTTTGAAAAGACGCTATTATTAACCAACCATAATTTTTCTTCAATCTGCTCTATTCGCTCATCCTTAGAGCCTCCTTTGAAAAGGAGGTCTTCTTTCAAGCGTAGTAGCTCCATCAAAAGTTCATTTTTCCCTTCTTTTAAGGCTTTATCTGAGAGCGCTTCAATCTGTTTTAATAATTCACTTTCTTTTGGCAATCCCTTACCTGAACTTCCGCTTTCACCATCCTTGCCTTCTTCGCGGGTTTCGCCGTTTTTTCCTTTTTTGCGACCTCCAGGTTGTTTTCCCTCGTTAGGCATGCCTTTAGGACCAGGTTTTCCTTGACCCGCACTAGATGGTTTACCTGTCTTACCGGGTTTACCGTTTTTACAGTTTTTCTTAGCTGTGTTTAGTGCTTGCTTTTCACTTTCTAGAATATCGTATAAGATGCGGCTTAACTCGTTAAGGTCATAAAGAACATAGCCAAACAAGGCGTCTATGTTTCCACTTCCATAATAAGCGTTTATCAAGGAACGCATATCATTACTGAGATTATTACTTACTTCAGACAAAGCCATGCCCAATGCCTGCTCATGAACTAATAAATAGGATAAGCTATCTTGTATGTGCTCTTCGATTGCAAACAAATTCTTTTGAACAGATGCCTTATTCACAGCTAATGTTATGTTCCTTAAATCCTCCTGAAGCAACGACGTTAACCAGGAAGACTTAAGTAAATTTTTAATTCTCTGTACATTACTTTCTTGAATCGATGCTATGTCATCGTTTAATAATTCACTCAGCTTTTTTACGGCTTCCTTTGCTTGTTCCTCTCGTTCATTACCATCTTTTGGCAATGCATCTAGTTTCTTAATAATAGCGCGTTTCTCCTCTGCTACTTCCGAATCCAAAAGCTCTTGAACAACACTTTGTATGGCACTATCTAATGATTGATTAGCTAACGTATCTACTTCGTTTAAGAGACTTACCAAAAGCTCTTCATTCCACAACATATTAAGCTCTTTCATCCAAGCCTCATACTCCTCATTCTCTTTTTTAATCTCTGTATTAGATTCATCTTTTTCCTCCTTGCTTTGGCTGATGGTCTCACTCTTCTTTGCTTCACGCGAGTATTCAACAATGGTTTTTTGTTGATCCTCTTTTAATCCCAATTTGTTTGAGGCATCCATACTTAACCTAGTAAGTAAATCATCTTTTGATTCCTCGGGTCGCCTAATTACACGGTTCGTATTTTGATTTACTACATCTCTAACTTTAATAGTATAAGCGTCAGACTGTCCCCAGGCTAAGCTTAATTCTATAGATGTTCCTTGAATATTTTTAGATAATTCATTTATAGATAGTTCATTCAATCCAAAGTCATCTGTAATTAACAACCATAATGAATCGCTTGTATTTTCAGTGATCTTAATCGCTGGTGCATTATCCTTCAACTCTATTATAGTGGGTTTAAATAATACCCTGTCTTTATCATCAACCAGGGCTATCGAATTCTCACCCCGCCATACTATATCTGACTCTATAGAAATTGTTTCACGTGAAACAAGACAACTCACTTTATCCAGTAGCAACCCTGTGCAGTTGAAAGTAATTAGACTATTCTTATAAACATAGATTGTGTCATCATTAGAGTACGGTAGTAATTTTAAATAGGATGGAGGAGTTACTACACACTCTACACTGTGTATTTTAGGAATACTGTCAACTTGGATGTATTGAGTTTTAATAAAGCGTCCCTTGTTATACCAATTGACTATAAGATCACGGTCTAAAAAAGAGTTGCTCTTGATTGTTTCAGTTACCCTACCTATACAATTACTATAACTCCCTAATTCAAAATTATCTCCATAATTATAAATCAAGGTATCTGGTATCGGAGGTAACGATGGCCTCGCTGAAGAATATGAACCCTTTACTAATTCATCATATGATGACTCCTTAATTTTCGTAGGAATGATTACAAGACCAATTAATAAACCAAAACCTGTAATGATCCCTACAGCAGGGTAAAATTGTTTACGCCACTGATTCTTTATACTTTTTAAATCATGAGTAACTCGATCTCTAATTTTTTGGGAAGCCCAGGTGTCTAAAGCTTTTCTATTATTCTCAAGTACCCGTGTTTGATTTAATCTTCCATCGTCATACTTTCTTAAAATAAAATAAAAAAATCGTTCTGGAAGAATCCACGATAGGATGAAGAGAATCAGTAATCTTAAAGGACCTAGTATTACTGCTATTAACCAAACTAATCCAATACCTTTAACAACAACCTTAATGGTAGTTAACTCAGGAATAAAGAAGTAATTATATATAATTGTTGAAATACCAATTATTAATGATAAAATCAAATATAAAATACTGTAATACAAAGACTTACGTAAAATTAAATCACGTATGTAAAACAATATTTCTTTTTGCTTTCTCATTTACACTACTCGCATGTTCTCCTTCTCGCGCGGTGAGTACAAACCTACCTAATTATAAAATTGAACTTGAAGGAAGGAGTAATAAACCTATGATTGTTATAATGCAAGATCCTGGGTGTCTACAAAACGATTCAATAGTAACCTATATCAAAAAACAGGGATATTCCGTCTTACGAGTAACATCCACTTTTGAAGATCCTTTCGAGGCATTGAACTCAGATGACCTTAATACACGAGTTCAAAGAGGTGTCCAATTATTAAATGAGCTTAATCTAAAATTTAAATTACACGGTATTGCTGCAACCGGTATAGAAGTTCATACGAATATTCCATGGATTGTAAATAGTCGCTTACAAATGGTCCAACTATATCCTTATTACCCTGGAACTTTAAAAGATTACTTGGTACGGTGTATGAGTAATGGTACTCAAGCATTTCCATTTTATCAAAATCCTTTTCCTCCTGAAGAATTGTTTACTGCACTTCAAGAACACCCCGCACCTAGCGGTATGGTTAATCACTACAGTTACAGATTACTTGAAAGTATCTGGGAACAAAACCCTAAAGAATTCTTGTCAATGATAGAAATGGAAGTAGTAATACGTCCAATCTATTAACTACAACTGATTTTATTCACTCGTCTTTCATGACGGCCACCTTCAAATTCATTAGAAAAGAAGGTTGTTACTATCTCATTGATCTGAGTTTGATCTAAAAATCGTGCAGGTATAGCTATAATATTTGCATTGTTGTGCTGACGCGCCAACGCAGCAATCTCAGGTAACCAACATAAGGCGCCACGAATACCTTGGTGCTTATTCACTGTCATATTTATACCATTACCTGAACCACAGATAACAATACCATAATCGGCCTCACCAGATTCTACAGCTGTAGCAACGGAATGCCCATAATCTGGATAATCTACACTATCCTCTGAATTAGGACCTTTATCAATCATTATATGATTTAAAGATTCGAGTAATTCAATAAGTGTACTTTTAACTTGTACCCCAGCGTGGTCGCATCCGATAGCAATTTTCATGGCTTTATGAATTTTTTACAAATATCAACATTGATGTGTATAAGCCCGTTCATATCTGTCAGTAAGTATTGAACATGTAATTAAAAGTTTCACTTGTTTATTTCATTAAAAATTCGAATTGCTATTATTTCTGAATGGAGCACAATGATAACTCACTAATTTGTAGATGAGTTGTAAAGCTAATTCAGTGGGATAGTAACGGTCGATGTCGAATTAATTATAAAAATCACGATGTGTATAACACTATCAACGACCGTAGATAAAAAACGTTAATACTTATAAATCAAGATTATATCCCAATTGTAAACGTTCATAACCTTCTTTTTATGTTGACACGATAAAACAGTTCAAGAAGTTATTAGACTTATACACGGTATATATACATTACTATAAATCTTATTTAAAATAAACTATATATATAATGGTTAGAGGAGATTGGACTATAAGTGCTTCAGAAGAGGTTTATCAAAACCCTTGGATATCGGTAAATCATCATTCAGTGATTACTCCAGGTGGAACCCAAGGAATTTATGGTGAGGTGCATTTTAAAAATTTAGCCATTGGTATAATACCACTAGATGATCAAGGGTATACTTGGCGTGTGGGGCAGTTCAGATTTCCTTTGAATAGATACAGCTGGGAAATCCCTGAAGGAGGTGGTCCAATTCATATAGATCCTTTATTAAGTGCACAGCGTGAGCTACAAGAAGAAGTTGGACTTCAAGCAGATAAATGGGAACGACTTTTAGAATTAGATTTAAGTAACAGCGTTACAAACGAGCGTAGTATAGTTTATGTTGCTGAGGGATTAACTCAAGTATCAATGGAGCATGAAGACACCGAAAATTTAACCATTGAAAGAATACCGTTCTTTGAATTGTATCAAGATGTGATGAATGGGCTTGTGAGGGACAGTATAAGCGTTGCTGCTGTGTTAAAGTTAGCTATTCAACGTCCTGGACTACTTGAGATTTAAAAAGCTCTTAAATCGTCTCATTACAATTTCGGCCGCTTCATCCGTTGGATGTGTTCCATTTTCTTTGAAATAAGAATAATCACGGAGCTCATCAGTTATGATTTCATAACTCGGGAAATAATAGCACTGTGAATATTGACGTGTTAATTTATCTATAGCGAGTCGCAATATGGACTTACCTAAAGAGTTTTCAACCATTCCTAGTTTTGAATATTTTACAGCACTTACAGTAAATACTATTTTCCAATCACTGGGTATTGATTTTAAAACTTCTTTCCAATAATTGACAACAGCATCAACATCTATTATTGTCCTTTTAAACAGTTCATTAGGTAGTTTATGACAGTTGTTAACGATGGTATTTGAAAGGTACCATGCGTGCGCTGTTCCAAATGAAATAAGTAGAATAGGTTGATGGTTTCCAGAGCGGCTAATATGATTTTGAACTGTTTGATGTTGTTGTTTTAACATTAGGTCCAAATCTTCTTGATCTTCTGCGTGAAATTTAGCTGCCGCATCTAATTGATGGATTTTATCATTGAATTTAAAAGGTGGTAATAATTTAAAATCCGATTCAAAAATCCATTTAACCTGTCGCCCAATACTTATTGGATTAAAAGAGGTGCCTAGTGGGTTTGCCAAGTAAGGTAAGTTCTGGGTATTGGCAAATTTTTCAAAGTGTGTAATGAAGCAGCTACCGAGTCCGAGAAATAAAAAAGGGGAATCCGATTCTATCAAATTCCCCACTTCTACACTTGTTATTTGCATTTAAATATTGAATTCAATCCCTTGCGCTAAAGGTAAATCATTCCCGTAGTTCAATGTATTGGTTTGACGGCGCATATAAGCTTTCCAAGCATCCGATCCACTTTCGCGTCCACCACCCGTTTCTTTTTCACCACCAAATGCGCCACCGATCTCTGCTCCTGAGGTCCCGATATTAACGTTTGCGATACCACAATCGGACCCACTTTCACTCAAGAAAAGATGAGCTTCACGCATATCACTAGTCATAATAGCACTGGACAATCCTTGTTTTACATCGTTTTGAATAGCGATTGCTTCATGCACATCGCCGCTGTATTTCAATAAATAAAGGATTGGAGCAAAGGTTTCTCTTTGAACACTTTCATAATGATTTTCAGCTTCCACAATACAGGGTTCCACATAGAAACCTTCATCGTAAATGCCTCCACTTAATACTTTTCCACCGCGGAGCACTTTTCCACCTTCTTTTTGAACACTATCAATTGTACCCAGGAAGGCATCCACAGAATCTTGGTCAATCAAAGGACCAACATGGTTGGAGGCATCTAAAGGATCTCCAATTTTCAATTGTCCGTAGGCATCTACGATGGCATTTTTTACTTTATCATAAACGCTCTCATGAATGATCAATCTGCGGGTTGAAGTGCAACGTTGTCCACAGGTACCTACAGCACCAAAGACAGCACCAGTTACAGTCATTTTTAGATCGCAACTAGGTGTAATAATGATGGCATTATTACCACCAAGCTCAAGAATTGACTTACCAAAACGGCCTGCGACTGCGGCACCCACTATTGCGCCCATTCTTGAAGAACCTGTTGCTGAAATTAAGGGAAGACGGTGATCTGCGGTCATCCATTGACCTACTTTATAATCACCGGTTACAATATTTGAAATTCCATCAGGAAGGTTATTCGCTGCGGCTACTTTATTCCAAATATTCTGGCAAGCAACGGCACATAATGGTGCTTTTTCAGATCCTTTCCAAACTACGGTATTTCCACAAACAAGGGCAAGCGCAAAATTCCACGACCAAACCGCAACGGGGAAATTAAAGGCTGATATAACTCCTACTACACCAAGGGGATGCCATTGTTCCATCATGTGGTGCTGCGGACGTTCACTTTTAATAGTTAACCCATACAATTGGCGCGATAAACCCACGGCGAAATCACAGATATCAATCATCTCTTGTACCTCGCCTAATCCCTCTTGGTAGCTTTTACCCATCTCAAGAGAAACCAACGCGCCAAGCGTTTCTTTTTCTTCACGTAAGGCATTTCCGAACTGACGGATGTACTCACCACGTTTAGGTGCTGGCACATTTTTCCAAGAAGTGAAAGCAGTTTGCGCTTGCGTGATTGCTTCATGATACAGCTCTTCGGAAGTAGTATTTACTTCTCCTAAATGTTGATTGCGAATAGGAGAATAAGAGGAAATATAATTTGACGTTGATTTCCAATTTTGGCCAACGGCTGTTCCGTCATTTTTTGCAGAAATTCCTAAAGAACTGAGGATTTGTTGTGGTTGAAGCATAGTCGTGATAGATTCAAATTTTGTATAAAATTAAACAATAAGGGGCAGTATCGTTGAATTTAAAAACACAGATATCCTTTTTTTCTAAATGCCATTCGTTCCGTACTTTTGTTATTTAGAATTAATTTAAATAAGATGCGTTTTACCCCATTCCTTCTTGCTCTCGGACTTCTTGTAGCATCGTGTTCATCGAACGGTACGCCGGATGAATCAAAGGCAGAAAAGAAACCTAAAATTCTTTGTACGACCAGTATTATGACCGACTGGGTAAGCAATATAACGGGTGATTCATTTGAGGTGATTTCTCTTTTAGACAAGGGTATCGACCCACATACATACAAGCCAAGTAAAAGTGATTTAGACGCCATTCGAGCTGCAGATGTAATCATTTATCACGGTGTTCATTTGGAAGGAAAAATCATCGATGTTTTAGAAAAGATTCAGGGTAAATTAATCATAGATGCGGCGTCCCACGTGTCGGATTCCATCATCATTAGCGATCCAAATTTCCCAGCGAGCAAGGACCCGCACTACTGGTTCGATACAGACCTGGTAAAGTTTATTATTGGAGATATTGGTCAAGAATTATCAGCTGCATATCCAGAAAACGCTTCAAGTATTTTAGCAAATGTTCAGCAATACCAAGGTGCTATTTCGGAAACCACAGATAGCGTTGCATCGATAATTAACAGTATTCCTGCGGAGAACAGATTAGTGGTTACCACCCATGATGCGTTGAGTTATTGGGCAAGAACCTTTGGTATGAAAGTTAATACGCTCCAGGGCGCCTCAACGGTTTCAGAATTTGGGTTGAAAGAGGTCACAGATTTGGTAAACTTTATTTGTGAAAATGGAGTTCCTGCGATCTTCCTAGAAAATATTGTTAGCCCACAAGCAATGCAGAGTGTGCAACGCGGATGTCAAGCCAAGGGCTGTGATGTGGTATTAGGACCAGAGTTATTAAGCGACTCTTTAGGCCCTGAGGAAGACCAAGACACCTATCTTGAGATGCTCACCTTCAACGCAAACCTTTTAGCACAATACCTTAAATAAATTGGACCAACTCCTGAAATACCTCACTCTTGCAGATCCGAATGTTCGGTATGTTGCTGTAGCTATTTTGTTGCTTGGCGGGGTTAGTGGTGCAGTAGGGACATTCAATTTTTTACGCAAGAAAACATTGGTTGGCGAGACCGTTGCACACAGTATGTTGCCGGGAGTGCTTATAGCCTTCATTCTAAGCGGCGTTAAAAATCCATTGGTATTAATTACTGGGGCAGCTATTTCGGGCTGGTTGTCTATTTGGGTGGTTGATTACATTACTCGACACAGTAAAATCAAAGGAGATAGCGCACTTGCCATAGTGCTCAGCAGTTTTTTCGGACTGGGTATCGTTATGCTTACAGTAATCCAGCGTACCTCAGGAAAGGAACAAAGCGGATTGGACCACTACATCTTTGGAAACGCCGCGGCCATGACGCCCGAGGACAGTTTGGTTTTTGGGAGTATTTCCTTGATTGTTCTAGCAATTGTTTTTTGGCATTACTTCAGTTTAAAGGCTGTGGTGTTCAATCAGGATTTTGCGCAAAGTATAGGCATCAACACCCGATGGATAGAGGCGATTATAAGTTTTATAACCATTCTGAGCATCAGTGTTGGAATTAAAGCCGTAGGCATTGTGATGATGAGCGCGCTATTAATTATTCCACCTACAGCGGCAAGATTTTGGACCGATAGCTTAAGTAAAATGCTTGTGGTCAGTGGAATTTTTGGAGCCGTTTCGGGATGGTTGGGTGCCTTTGTTAGCTACAGCTATTCTTCCATGCCTACAGGTCCATGGACCATTGTAATCATAAGCATAATAGCCTTCGTTTCTATGATGTTTGCACCGAAGAAAGGCGTGGTTTTTCAGCGATGGTCCAAGCTTTTGGTGAAGCGCAGAATGAACGAAGAGAACCTACTAAAAACAGCGGTACAACTCGAGGTGCGCGGCCAAGGCAAGCTCTTCAATAGATTGAGCATTAGTTCTCGTCAATTCTTTGACCAAAGACTCTGGAACAGAACCATCAAAAGACTCAAGAGAAAGGGACTTATTAAGCGAGTGCATACAGGTTTTACCTTATCGACTGAGGGTAGAGCTATTGGCGCCGAGATTGACCGTAGGCATAAGATTTGGGAAATTTACTTGCAACGACGCATGCAGATGAGCGTCCATTTGGTGCACGACGAGGCGGATACTATGGAGCACTTTCTAACGCCAGATATCGAAGACGAGATTTTAAAGGAATTGGGACTTTGTAGTAGGTTTAACCCGCTATTGGAAATACATGAACTAGTCCCTGAGGGCGCATAGCTATGGATGCTTTTTGGATCATTGTTACCGGCTTTTTAGTTGCTTCCTCAACAGGGATGTTGGGCAATCTTTTGCTTTTGCGTCGCATGAGTATGATGGGCGACGCCTTGAGTCATGCAGTTCTTCCAGGAATTGTCATTGCCTATTTAATTAGCGGTTCACGCGCTTCATTTCCGTTGTTTTTAGGAGCAATATTAATGGGGGTTATTACTACGCTCCTGATACAGTTTTTCTCCTCAAAAGGGAAGATGCAGTCAGATGCTGCCATGGGAACCGTATTCACTTTTTTGTTTGCTGTTGGTGTGATTATGGTAACCAAGTTTGCTGGCGAGGCAGATATTGATGCCGATTGTGTACTTCATGGAGAGATCGCTTTTGTTCCGCTGCAGGTGTCCAATTTTTTAGGATTGGGAGTTCCAGGGCCGGTTTGGACACTGTTGGTCTTGTTGGCCTTAATCCACGTGATTTTCTGGTGGGGGTACAAAGGATGGATGATTACCTCTTTCAACAATGAATATGCCCAGAGCATAGGAATACGAACAGTGCTGTGGCATTACAGCCTTATGGCGGCTACCTCGGTAGCCACCGTCGTGAGTTTTGAAAGCGTGGGAGCGATCTTGGTCATCGCATTTCTTGTAGTCCCCGCTGCTACGGCTTACTTGTTGACAGACAACTTCAAGAAAATGACGTTATTGATAATGCTTCAAGGGCTACTTAGTGCGCTAGGAGGATATTTCCTTGCGGAAGCGGTCGGAGGTTCAATCAGTGGCTCAATGGCCGTGGCGAGTTTTGTTCAGTTTGCCGCAAGCTTCGCGTGGAGTAAATCTAAGGGCAAAAAAAGAGGGCTAAAGTCCCCACTCTAGCCCTCACTCGCTTAACACAAAAACACGTAGAATCGTATTTCAAAAATCCTAGTGCAAACCTCGTGCCGTAATTTAACCAGGCCGAAGCTTTTGTGTTAAAAGATTGTTACCACTGCGCGTCGGGATAGGTACGCGGTAAACTTTGCATCTCAGCTAGAATAAACCCTAAGTGGGCAGAATGAATGCCGTATCGACCACCAGTTTGCATCCACTCTTTATCATCTGGACGGCTTAAGGTGGCCATATTAAGTACCTCGTCTATTTTTTCAAGCCACTTGTTTTTCAAGCTATTGAAACGTGTAAACGTAGAATCAAGTTGTTCAATGGCATCCAGTGTTTCAAATAGTTCGCCGGTCCACATCCAAAGTTCATTGACACTTTGCTGGACCTTATCATGGCTTTCTTCCGTTCCATCGCCGAGGCGAATAACCCATTCAGCACTCCATTGAGCGTGGTAGGAAATTTCTTTTATAGATTTCTCTGCAATCTCGGCTATTGGGCCATAGCTGCAAGAGCGAAGCGACTCATACAAGTAAAAGTTGAAGGTGTCTATAAAAAAGCTTCGGACGATAGAATCGCCCCAGTGACCATTGGGCTGTTCGAGCAAAAGCGCATTGCGAAAATCTAAATGATCGCGGAAATAAGCCAAGGAATCTTCAGTGGTACTGCCGCCTTTAAGTTCTGCGAGATTTTGATAGAGCAACCGGGCACGACCAATATGGTCAAGCGCGGTATTTATGATTGCTATGTCCTGTTCAAGCACCGGCCCATTAGAACACCATTTACTGAGCTGCTGCCCTAGGATTAACGAGTCGTCTGCTAAATACAATAAATACTCTTGAAGCGCCTCTTCTTTCGTGAAGTCTCTTTTGACTCCGTTTAACCAACCTCCAGCCATGGCTTACATGTGTTCGACATCGTCAGGGATGTCGTAAAAGGTTGGGTGACGATAGACCTTGTCATCGCTTGGAGCAAACAAGGGTTCTTTTTCATCAGGTGTACTTGCGGTGATACTTTCTGAGGGCACTACCCAAATACTGACCCCTTCAGATCTTCGTGTATAGACGTCACGTGCGTTTTTAAGCGCCATATCTGCATCTGCAGCATGCAGGCTACCGACGTGTTTATGAGCAAGTCCGTTTTTGCTTCTCACAAAAACTTCCCAGATTTTCCAATGGTCTTTATTCATGCGGTTGTGATTTAGGTTAGGCTGCTGAGGTGGCGTTTTGTTTTCTTGTGGCCTCTTTTTTTGCATAAGCCATCGCGGCCTCTCGTACCCAACGACCTTCCTCATGGGCCTTAACATGGTGTGCAATACGCTCTTTGTTGCAAGGTCCGTTCCCCTGAATTACATCATAGAATTCGTTCCAATCTATTTCACCGAAGTCATAAGATCCGCGCTCCTCATTCCATTTTAAATCTGGATCAGGAATGGTTAGACCCAAGTATTCTGCTTGTGGAACGGTTTTATCAACGAATTCTTGGCGAAGGGTGTCGTTGCTCTTGCGCTTGATTTTCCAGCGCATGCTCTGCTCGGAGTTAGGACTGTTGTCGTCTGATGGACCAAACATCATTAGCGAAGGCCACCACCATCGGTTTAAGCTTTCTTGTGCCATTTTCTTTTGCTCCGGGGTTCCTTGTGCAAGCTTCATAACCACTTCATAGCCTTGACGCTGATGGAAACTTTCCTCTTTACAGATTTTAACCATGGCACGTGCATACGGACCATAGCTAGTGCGGGTTAGCATGACCTGGTTTTGAATGGCAGCACCATCAACTAACCACCCGATGGTTCCCATATCGGCCCAAGAAGGCGTTGGATAATTGAAGATTGAGCTGTATTTCGCTTTTCCACTTTGTAGATCCGCAATCATTTGGTCCCGGCTGGTTCCCAGGGTTTCAGCGGAGCTGTACAAATACAAACCGTGGCCAGCCTCGTCCTGAACCTTAGCGAGAAGAATAAGTTTTGCGCGTAAAGAAGGCGCGCGTGTTATCCAATTGGCTTCCGGCTGCATACCAATAATCTCACTATGCGCATGTTGAGAAATTTGGCGCACCAAAGTTTTGCGGTAGTTATCCGGCATCCAATCTTTCGGCTCTACCTTATTTTCGGCGTCAACGTAGTCCTGAAACTTTTCTTCTAATGAAATGTTGGTTCCCATGTATCTGTGTATTTGGTCGTTCACAAAGTTAAAACACAACAGCATAAGGTTGTTAATGGTTTAAGATTGCGTTCTACCTTTACACCACAAATCAAGAAGCATGTTTAAATTCTTCAAGAAAAACACCACAGATTCCCCGTCCTTACAGAAACAAACCTCTGATAAGGGCGATGGACATTTCCATAAACTAGTCGTTAAAGAAGTACGTCGCGAGACAGAAGACGCAGTTAGTATTGCCTTCCACCTTCCTGAGGATGGCGCCGATTTCTCTTTTTTACCCGGCCAATATTTGACTTTGAAAGCTGCAATTGGGGGCGAAGAAGTTCGTAGATCATACTCCGTTTGTGTTGCACCCAATGAAGGGGAATTGCGCGTAGCGGTTAAAGAAATAGAAGGAGGAAAGTTCTCAACGCACGCAAACCGTGAGTTAAAAGCCGGCCACACCATTGAAGCCATGGCTCCTACAGGCAACTTTACTTGGACTGCATCATCAACACCATCACACGTTGTGGGTTGGGCGGCAGGTTCGGGAATCACCCCCATCATGTCTATTGCAAAAAGCGTATTGACCAGCGATGAGAGCAGCACGTTTACGCTATTTTATGGCAATAAAAACAGCAACAGCATCATTTTCAAGGAGGCAATTGATGATCTAAAAAACGAGTATCTAGATCGATTTGAGGTGCATCATGTGTTGAGTCGTGAGGATCAAGGAACAGACCATCTAAAGGGTCGTATTGACGCAGCTAAAGCAGAGAAGTTTGCGGAATCAATGTTTGACCTTGAGCAAACAACGGGACATTACCTCTGTGGTCCGCAAGAGATGATCGAGACCGTAAGCGCGAAGCTAGAAAGCCTGGGTACCGACAAGTCGAAAATACACTTCGAACTTTTCAATACCGCAGGTGCTTCGGCCGAGGCTCAGGCAGCATCGCAGGCACGCGCCTCTGAAAACGCCTCTGTAACAGTTGTTTTGGACGGCGAGGAAACCCACTTTGAAATGGGACCAAAAGATTATGTCTTGGACGCCGCGCTTGATGCAGGAGCAGATGTTCCTTACGCATGTAAAGGAGCGGTTTGTTGTACTTGCCGTGCAAAAGTTTTGGAAGGCTCTGCCGAGATGGTCATGAACTATGCGCTTGTAGACGACGAGGTGAAGGACGGTTACATTTTGACCTGTCAAAGCCACGCTACGAGCGACCGATTAGTAGTAAGTTTCGATGAGTAAAAGCAGTCCAAGAAAACACGGCGTCACAGACGAACCCGGTCCTTCTTTTCATGAGAAGAAGCCGAAGAACGCCAAGGACTTCAATATTGGTAAGGGCGCAAAAAAGCGCATGAATAAAGCCAAGAAATACGGAACAGGCGGAAGTAAAAAACGTTAGGTCCAAAAGAAAAAAGCCCCGCATTTGCGGGGCTTTTTGTTACTCGTAAGTATTGTTATTTCTATCGATGTCGAGCATTCGTTTTGACGGGTCAATCTCAACCCCCATGACGGTTTCGCTGCTCGGAATATAAAGTTTGTATTCTGGATGCGTCCA
>CAYNLA010000017.1:0-23404 GCA_964397915.1 uncultured Polaribacter sp.
AGGTTTCATCGGGCCTTTCCCTCCACCTTTCTGGATACTTCAAATGTCAAAGGACAAAGCAAATAAAAGGACTATTTTTTATATGCTATTCATCCTTCGGTAAAATTTTATAAAAAAGGCCAAAGCCAGTTACTAGTGGGTTGTAGCTCACCCTCAGGGCCCAATGATCGGAAAGAAAAATATCCGCAGTGGCATTGGCTCCTAGCAGTGTTCCCCCTCCTTCTCCTTCAAGCGGCTCTAAGGTTGGATTAAGTAAATCATTCACATCGTGGTAACCACTGAGTAGACCTCCTTGAATGCCGAGGCTTATTCGTTCATGCGGATGTACTCGAAAATCTAAGCCCGCCATGAAGGCAATCTGCCGCCAAGAATTCCACATCACGCTCTGGATGATGTCCAATTCCCATTGCTCATTCTTCGATACCGACAAGGGTATACGAGTCGTCAATAGGGGTAAATCATGATTAAACCCATAAAACCAACTCGTATCACGAAATGTAAAAGCGTACGTACTCTGACCCGGTAAATTCGCCGGATCCGTCCATGTACCGTCCACCTGAATCCAATCTTGTTGGGTGACCCCTAAATCTTTATGAATAGCTCTAAGATACCCGAGCTCAATAGACCATTGCTGTTGGGCATGAGCACTCCCACCCAAGAGTAAGAAGGCCCATACCGCAATACAACGTTTCATGTTATTCTCCTTTGAAGAGTTTACGCACGCCAGTCGCTTTGGCTCTGGTCTTTTGCAGGACTTTTTCTTCAAAATCCTCCACTGGCGTTTCAGAAATGGTGGAACCAAACCCTAAGCACTCAACCGTAATATCGCGTGTCGCAGCGTTAATTTGGAATTCCTCGACAATCTCTACAACATCAGGGTGTATCCTCAGTGTATTTTGAGCGTCCAAAACAACCTTCGCACCATCCGGCAAAGTATTAAGTGTACGCTGAATACTCGCCTTATTCAAGAAGCTCACGCTCTCACTGAATTCAATACGAATGGGCTCGCCTGCCTTGTAATTCGCAAGGTCAAATTTGTAAGGAAGTTTAAAGTTGTCCCACAAGATATAAACGATTGCCACTACAAGTCCCAAAGCGATACCCGTAAGGAGATCGGTCATAACGATACCTACAACAGTTACGGTGAAGGGAATAAACTCACTTTGTCCCTTCTTCCACATTGCAATAAATAGGGCCGGCTTAGCCAACTTCCATCCTACTATCAGAAGAATTGCCGCTAGCGCTGCCAAAGGAATCATGTTCAATACTTTGGGAATGGCGTAGGCACAGATGAGCAATAAGGCACCATGCATAAAAGCTGAGGCCTTCGTACGGCCGCCGCTTTGAATGTTTGCAGAGGAACGTACGATAACCTGGGTGATTGGCAAGCCCCCAATGAATCCACTGACCACATTTCCGAAACCTTGCGCCCAGAGCTCTTTGTTGGTAGGCGTAACGCGTTTGAAGGGGTCCAGCTTATCCGTTGCCTCCACACAGAGCAAGGTTTCTAACGAGGCCACCACAGCCATAGTTATACCAATGGTGTAAATAGCAGGGTTTGCGAAGGCCGTCATATCAGGTAAGGTGAATTGGCCCACAAATCCTGAGAGTCCTTCCGTTACTGGAATAGCTACCATATGATCCGCTCCCAATAACCAGCCCTCCACGGCACCTAGATTCATAGCCAATAAAATCCCCATAACCACTGTTACAAGCGGGCCTTGAATGATGGTGGTAAAGCTGAGCTTCTTCATGAATGGACGTTCCCATAAAATCAGTATGGCTAGCCCTAATGCGGCGATTAGCGTCGCAGTTGGATTGAGTGCCTCCAACATAAATTTCAACTCCGAGAACGTATTGTGGCCGTCTTGTTGAATGAAAGCAAAATCTCCTTCGGGGTCGGCATCATATCCCACAGCGTGAGGAATCTGCTTCAAGAAAATGATAATACCGATACCCGATAACATTCCTTTAATGACCGATGAAGGAAAATAATATCCGATGACTCCGGCACGTAGAGCGCCTAGAATCATTTGCGTAATTCCAGCAACAACGACAGCTGCTAAAAAAGTTGGGTACGCCCCCAGTTCTTCAATGGCACCATAAACGATCACGGCAAGCCCTGCCGCTGGTCCACTTACACCAAGCGGACTGCCACTCAAAGGTGCGACAACCAAGCCTCCTACAATCCCCGCTATCAAGCCGGAAAACAGTGGAGCACCGGAAGCCAATGCGATTCCTAAACAGAGGGGTAAGGCAACGAGAAAGACGACAATAGAACTCGGGATGTCGTACTTAAAATTGCGTACTGGGCTATATTCCATAATTTCAAATGTGTAGTTATTGCAATCTATTGGATAACTTGATGAGAAGCAACAATTCACTAACCTATTTGTTAGAATGATTTGCCGTTATTTGCAATATGCTCAGTTATAGTTCGCACATTACACATCCTTCTTTGCCATGGGTAACTTTTGTCCATGGTGCCGGTGGTTCGAGTACAATATGGTACAAGCAGTTGCGAGCATTTCGTGAAAATTTCAACGTGTTACTTATCGACCTACGTGGACATGGTAAGAGCAAAGCACCATTCTACGAAAAGCTTAAAAACTACAACTTCACAACCATCGGTGATGAGGTACTCGAAGTTTTAGATCATTTGAGAATTCAAAAAACACATTGGGTGGGCATTTCACTTGGTACCATCATCATTCGAGAAATCACGGAACGCTACCCACATCGAACCTTGAGTATGATAATGGGTGGGGCTGTAATGAAGTTGAACAAAAGGGGTCAAGTGTTGATGCGCACAGGTGCAGCATTAAAAAGTGTGCTTCCATACATGATACTCTACCGCTTTTTTGCTTGGATAATCATGCCGAAAAAGAAGCACCGTGAATCCAGAAACTTATTTATCCGCGAGGCTCGTAAACTTTATCAGCGAGAGTTCAAGCGCTGGTTCACTCTCGTTGCGGAAGTGAATCCTTTACTTAAATATTTCAGGTTTAAGGACAGCGAGGTACCTACCCTATACATTATGGGAAGTGAAGACCACATGTTTTTACCTAGTATACGTAAAATTGTTGCCTTGCATCACAGCGCCCTTCTCCACGTCATAGAAAACTGTGGTCATGTAGTGAATGTTGAGCAACCGGAAATTTTCAATGAAGAAGCTATAAAATTCTTAAAGTCGCATTCGAACAATGCTTAAAACACCCTACACCAGATTCAAGTGGGTTGCTCTGTTTGAAGGGAGCTCCTTCCTTATCCTGCTCTTTATCTCAATGCCGCTCAAATACTTGGCGGATATGCCCATGCCAAATAAGGTGTTTGGGATGTTGCACGGGTTGCTTACGGTACTTTATTTATTCTCCCTAATCGAGTTTAAACTTAACTACAGGGTGAGCTGGAAACATTTCTTTTTGTTCCTTATTGCCTCCCTCGTTCCTTTTGGAACATTTTACGCAGAAAAGAAGTGGTTACGTCCAATTGGCGAGGCACACGGCGAACACTAGTCTTCGAGCGCTTCTATTTTCTTTAGGACTTCCTGCGCTTGGGCTTGAACCTTGTCGCTTTCGGCACGATTCGTATGACTTAATTCGTAGCTTTTCTTGATCAGTGCATCATATTGCTCTTCCAACTTATCGCGCTCCGATTTCTTCTTAAACAGTCCAAACATTGTGTATCTTTTCAAAGTAAACATTGATACAAATGCGTTGTTCATTCCTAGCCCTTACATTCTTACTATTCCTAGCCTGTAAACCCACTTCGCCAGAGCCTCAACCCATTCCTACAGCGCAATTATTGAAGGGAACGGATTTTAGCCAATTGCCAAAAATCGAAGCGGAAGGATATGTATTCCGCGATTCCGATTCTTCCGCACGTGATGCAATCGAAATATTAAAAGATGCTGGATTAAACTTGGTCCGATTAAAAGTGTGGAACAACGCTTCTGGAGATGCTTCCTTGGAAGAATTGGTCCCCTACATTCAAAGAATACGTGCAGCTGGAATGAAAATCATGCTCACCATGCACTACAGCAATACATGGGCCGACCCTGGTTCTCAAGACATTCCTACGCAATGGCAAAACCTCAGCACTGAGGCGTTATGCGATAGTGTCCGCGCGTTCACATTTAACGTCGTACAAACACTCGCCCCCGAATACATTCAAATCGGCAATGAAATCAATCATGGCTTTATGCATCCCGCGGGACTCCGAAACGGAGACGGGACTTTTCAAAAACTATTGGAAGCGGGCATCTCCGGAGCAAAAAGTGCGGATTCTTCGGTTTGTACCATCCTCCATTTTGCAGGGTACGACGGCGCCATGAGTTTCTACCAAACCGTCGATACCTTGGATTACGACTGGATTGGACTGAGCTATTATCCAAAATGGCATGGAAGCAGCTTTCAAATGCTTGAGAACACTTGTTTTTCACTTGCGGATTCCTTCCAACGACCGGTAGCAATAGTGGAAACCTCGTATGCCTTTACATTGGATTGGAATGATTGGACCAACAACCACATTGGCAGTACATCCGACCTTCATCCCGATTTCCCCGCAACTTTCTCCGGGCAAGCCGCATTTATTGAATCATTACGCGCCATTACTGACTCACTTGGTACAGGACTTATTTACTGGGGCGGAGAGCTTGTCGCGTACAAAGGACCGCAAGCCCAAGACGGAAGTCCCTACGAAAACCAAGCCTTATTCAACTTCAATGGTGTGGCAGTGCCAGCGTTGGATGCGCTTGGAAACTAAAGCTTGAGTCGGTTTCCTCGAGTATTCTGAGTCTTGGTATTCCGATTAGATTTTTCATTCCCAAAGGAACCTCTAATCGCTGAGCCACCCGAAGTATCACCTTTGCGGTAGGCCACGCGCAATGAGTTTTGCAGGTCTTTTAGAAATACGTATTGCTCCTCTTGCAGCTCAAAAACCATATCCATTTCAGGCAGTTGATGAATTACAACAGTGTGAATTCCTCCCATTCGCTGAAGGCTGATGTCGTTGTCCTCGTAGCCTAAATCGCCTGCAGTAAACACGAAGTGATACTCTAAGGAATTGGGTTGAAACGTTAGTGGCTCCAAACTTTTGACCTCACCCGATCCATTCTCCCCTAAAAATTGAACCGTGGTATGGTCTGCAGTTTTGTAAAACATGCTCCCTTCATGGCTGACCGTGAAGATGAATCTAAAACGTTCTTGATTATTCTCAAGCCCATAACGTGCTTCAAGCTGAACAGTGGTATCGCCTTTAGTTGCAAGTGTGAAGGGCAACACTTTCGCAATCTGGTACCCTCGTGGGTCTTGGTCAAAAACCACTTGCTTGTTTTGCGCAAAACTGAGGAGCGGTGTGAAAAGCAGAACACGGATAAGGATATTTTTCATAGCGGTTGTATTTTGGGACACCTAAATCTACTGAGAATATGCGAATTCCATCCACTAGTGTAGGTGATTACATCCGTCAAATCCCTGACGAGCGCAAGGCTGCTTTCAACGCCTTAATGGATGTTTTTAGAACCCACTTGCCAGAGGGGTTTTCTGAAGGATTAGGATATGGAATGCCTGCCTTTGTGGTTCCGCATAGCATCTATCCTGACGGCTATCATTGCAAACCTTCGGAGCCCCTGCCTTTCATCTCTATTGCATCACAGAAAAACTTCATCGCCTTATATCACATGGGGATTTATGCAATTCCTGAGCTTCACCATTGGTGGATAGAGGAATTCCCCAAACACAGCAAGAAGAAATTAGATATGGGAAAAAGTTGTGTCCGATTCAAAAAGCCTGAAGACATTCCAATGGAACTCATTGCAGAATTGGCCACCAAAGTAACCGTAGATCAGTGGATTAACGTTTATGAAAACAATATTAAGCGATAGTTTTTCATTTCATTAAATTTGCGCATACTTAAACGTATCCATGCCAAACCAAGAAAAGTTCATCGACGTTAACCAGGCGATTCTAGATAAGAGTCCTGGAATGCATGCCGTCCTACCACAATTCCTAATCAATTGGTTCAAAGAACGCATCGTTCATGAATCCTATTTGAATGAATACATGCGCAATAGTGGCGGTAAGCGTGACTTTGAATTTTGTAAAGACTTTCTGGACTATTCGGGCATTACCGTTCATACCGTCGGTGCGGAGAACATTCCTCCGAATGGCGGAGCAATCTTCGCCGCTAATCATCCACTTGGAGGTACAGATGCATTGGCTATCATGGTGAGCATCAGCAGCTACCGCAATGATGTGAAGTTCCTAGTGAACGACCTCTTAATGCAACTTAAAAACCTCAATGGGCTCTTCGTTGGGGTAAATCTTTTCGGTGCGACACCACGTGAAAACATCCGCCGAGTGGATGAGCTTTTCGCGAGCGACAATGCAGTTTTCATATTCCCTGCAGGACTCGTAAGTAGAATGACTCGACACAAAGTCATTCGCGATTTGGATTGGAAAAAGACCTTCATCTCGAAAGCCAAGCGCTACAAAAAGCCAATCGTACCCGTACATATCAGCGGTCGATTGTCTAAAAGATTCTACTTCGTTGCCAAGCTTCGCAAGTTTTTCGGAATCAAAATAAATCTAGAGATGCTTTTTTTGGTAGATGAAATCCTCAAGCAAAAGGGAAAATCCATTACCATTACTTACGGGTCTCCCATCCTTCCAGAATCCCTTGATCGCACCAAAACGGACGACGAATGGGCATACGAAGTGAAGAATACGGTTTATAAACTCCCGCAATAACCATAGTACCGCATCGCGCGGTATATTTGCACCATGCAAGACCTCAGTTACCTACGTCCCGCTGTTCCCGTCGAAGACCTTAAGAAGGAGCTTACATCAGATAAGTTTGTTCGATACACGTCTAAGCTCAACAATGAGATCTACTTTGTGAATGCACACAATGCACCACAGGTTGTTCAGGAGATAGGCCGATTACGCGAACTCACATTCGCTACCTCGGATGGTGGTACCGGAAACCCAGTAGACCTTGATGAAATGGATTTAGGAGAAATTCCTTACCAACAGCTGATCGTCTGGAATCCTGAGGAAGAAGAAATTGTAGGTGGATACCGATTCATCGATGGGAAGGTCGTTGCCGAAAAAGGCGATTGGAAGCATGACCTGAGCATGGGACATTACTTCTCCTTCACACCTGAATTTGTCGAAAACTATCTTCCTAATAGCATTGAACTAGGACGAAGCTGGGTGCAACCCAAATACCAACCTGCTGTCGATCCAAAACGCGGACTTTTCGCATTGGACAACATTTGGGATGGCCTTGGCGCCATTGTAAAGCGTTACGATCACCTCAAATACTTCTACGGAAAAGTAACCATGTACCCTACTTACGATCGCGAGGCGAGAAACATGGTATTGAGTTTCTTAAAGCATTTCTTCCCGGATACTGCTGGCCTGATGACGCCTACTATGGCTGCGGATGTTGCATTCCTCCCAAACATGGATGAACTTTTCCCAATTGACCCAACAGACTTCGAGAAAAGTTTTAAGAGTGGATTGCGCCAATTAGGGAAAATGGTCGGAGCGCATGGCGAAAGCGTTCCACCGCTTATCAAGCAGTACATGACGTTGAGCCCCAAGATGATGACGTTCGGCACCTTTATCAATCAAGATTTCGGCGCGGTAGAAGAAACTGGTATTTTGATTCCTGTAGACGAAATCTACAGTGCAAAAAAGGATAGATACATCCAGTTCTAAAGCTGAACATCTCCCATCTTTTGTGGTTATTTTTGATGTAAACAATCAGCCATCATGATCAACTTCAACTTATACAACCCAGTTAATCTTTGTTTCGGCAAGGACGCTCACGAGCAACTCCCAACACTCATACCGCAAGGTGCTAAGATTCTTATGACCTATGGTGGTGGCTCTATTAAACAAAATGGTGTTTACGACAAGGTATGTGGTGCCTTAAATGGTTTTGAGGTTGTTGAATTTGGCGGTATCGAAGCGAACCCAGAATACGACACCTTACTCAAGGCACTTGCCATTATCAAATCAGAAAAGATTACTTTTTTGCTCGCTGTAGGTGGCGGCTCAGTCATAGATGGAACAAAGTTTCTCGCTTCTGCGGCCCTATATGAAGGTGATGAGCCCTGGGATATTCTAGCTAAAGGGATACGTACTGAAGTAGGCATGCCTTTTGGAACCGTACTTACCCTACCCGCTACAGGATCTGAAATGAACAGCGGTGCTGTAATTAGCCGCAGGTCTATCGGACAGAAGAGAGGCATGGGTGGTCCCGGACTCTTCCCGCAATTTTCAATATCAGACCCTACGGTTGTTGCCAGCATACCCCACCGTCAACTGGCAAATGGATTGGTCGACGCCTTCACCCACGTGATGGAGCAATACATGACCTACCCGACTTCCGCTACTTTACAGGACCGCATCTCAGAAGGCATTCTCAGTACCTTAATGGAAATCGCTGAACCACTTTTAAGTAACCCAAGTGACTACGATACTGCCGCAAACTTTATGTGGAGTTGTAACATGGCACTCAATGGCTTAATCCAAAAAGGTGTGCCGACAGACTGGAGCATCCATGCTGTGGGTCATGAACTCACGGCAGCCTACAATATCGACCACGCACGCACGCTTGCCATTGTCTTACCGAGCATGTACCGTTACAAATTCGAACAAAAGCAATTGAAACTTGCCCAATACGGACGCCGGGTATTAGGTCTTCAAGGAAGTGATTTTGACGTGGCACACGAAGCAATCGATCAAACAGAAGCCTTTTTCAACTCCCTGGGAATTGAAACCAAACTAAGTGCCTATGGTGTTGATACTTCGGGTATCGAAACGCGTGCAGCCCAACAGCTTGAAAATTACGGTTGGATTGCCCTTGGAGAACACAATGACATTACTCCTTCAGATGTAGAAAAGATCCTAGCAATGGCTATTTAATCAGGCCTCAAGACGGTGCAATAGACCTTCAAGAGCCAGCCTATAACTGTCTAACCCAAAACCACTTACGGTCGCAACACAACGTTGACCTACAAGGCTCGTGTGACGAAAATCTTCCCGTGCGAGGGGATTAGATATGTGTACCTCAACTACAGGAATAGAGATGGCTCCGATGCAGTCCATCAAGGCTACCGAGGTATGGGTATACCCCCCTGCGTTCATTAAAACGCCATCGAAGTTTCCATCCGCCGCCTGCAAGTGATCGATCAAGGTGCCTTCCACATTACTCTGGTGGTACTCAAAACTTGCTACGTCGTCATATACGGCAATGAGTTCCTCATAAAACGATAGAAAGTCCTGATCGCCATAAACCTCTGGCTCTCGCTTTCCAAGCAGATTGAGGTTGGGTCCGTTGAGAATTAAAATACGCATGCTGCTAAATTACACTTTGAAGTGCGAAATTAGACGAATGAACTGGACCGATTCCATACAGGGCTACCAAGACTATCTGAAGTTCGAACGTGGCCTTAGCGACAACACCCTCGCAGCCTACTCTCGCGACCTCCGCCTATTGGAGCGCAGTTGCGATCTTGGGCCGTTGAAGGTGGGTCCGAAGCAGGTGCAACACTTCCTCGAAGAACTCCACGCCAGCGGCACAAACCCAAGATCGCAAGGGCGCATTCTAAGCGCGCTACGCGGCTTTTTTAAATGGCTGCAAGAAGAGGAACTGCGCGAAGATGATCCCGTTATTTTATTCGAGAATCCGAAAGTTGGAAGAAAACTTCCGACCGTATTGAGCGTGAGTGAGGTTGAAGCCATATTAGAAGCTATCCCAATGAATGGGGCAAATGCCACTCGAGATCGGGCAATCATTGAACTCCTCTATGCTTGTGGCCTGCGCGTGAGTGAAGTATGCACCCTAAAACGTTCTCTTCTTCGCCTGAAAGAGGGTTACATCATAGTAACAGGAAAAGGAAACAAGCAACGGCTTGTACCCGTTCACAAGAGTGCCATCAAGTTCGTGGAGCTTTATTTAGACTACGAACGCCCTCACCTGCCCTGCAAACCGCAGCACACGGACACCTTATTCTTGAGCAACCGCGGAACTGCTTTGTCGCGTCAAAGCGTTTTCTTAAAGTTAAAGCATTACAGTGCGGCCGCAGGCATTAGAAAAAACATAAGCCCGCATACCCTACGGCACAGTTTCGCTACCCACTTGATGGAAGGCGGTGCAGATTTACGTATCGTTCAGCAACTTCTAGGTCATGAGAGCATTACCACAACTGAAATATATACCCACATAAGCGCTCAAAAAATGAGCGAAGAAATAGCTAGTTTTCATCCCCTAAACAAAACGAAATGAGCTTAATGAAGAGCCTACTGGCGTGCCTTAGCATGGCCGTACTTATGTCGTCCTGTAAGAAGGACCCGAACGAACGCTACAATGAGATTTGCCAAGAAACACTCGAGTGCAGTAACGACGCTGGCTGGGCGAAGGATGAACTCCATACCGAACTTACAGGAACCTATGATTGGAAATTTGTTCGGGCATACGGTTTTGGAGAGTTTTATAGCGATGATGCCTACCTCAATTGGACCCTAACATTAAATGAGGACAGCACCTACGTGCTTAATATGGCCGACACAGCCGCTATGAGTGGAACATGGCAACTACAGAACAGTTGGATGAGTTTTACGTTAGATTGTCAACCGGCCGCTAGTACTGTTTTTGGTCAAGTACTGTATTGCCCGCCTTATTTAATGTTTTACAGCTCTCCGGTGGACGGACCGGACCATTTGTACAAGAAGCAATGAACATACAAGAACTGATCACCCTCCAGAGGGGGAATAAGCAAGCACAATCGGAAACAACTATTGCTTACCGATTAGCGAAACTCGAAAAAATGCGCAAAGCGCTTAAAGGTCCATGGAAGTCGCGATTAGAAGAGGCATTATGGTCCGATTTCAATAAGAACTCCGCCGAGGTTAATCTTACCGAACTCCTCCCTACCCTTGATAACATTAAGCTGATTAAGCAAAATCTCAAGCGTTGGACGGCCCCTCAAAAGGTGAAAACCCCGCTACCGCTGCTGGGATCTACTTCATACACCCAAGCGGAGCCTAAGGGCAATACTTTGGTTATTGCACCATGGAACTACCCTATTTTCCTGTCGCTTCACCCGCTCTGCACTTCGTTTGCCGCGGGCAATACAGTGATTTTAAAGCCCTCAGAACTAACACCGCACACATCTGAAACCTTGCGCGATTTGATCGCGGAAATCTTCACCCCAGAAGAATGTAGTGTGGTTTTAGGTGGCGTGCCTGAATCTACGGAGTTGCTCAAAGAAAGGTTCGATCACATTTTCTTTACGGGCTCAACCCACGTGGGTCAGATCGTGATGGAGGCCGCTAGTAAGCACCTCACTCCCGTAACCTTAGAGTTAGGAGGTAAGAGTCCTACCATTGTGGATGAGAGTGCGAATGGCTATGAGGCAGGAAAACGTGTCGCCTGGGCAAAATTTACCAATGCTGGCCAAATCTGTATTGCCCCAGACCACGTGTATGTGCACCGCACCCAATTGGATGCATTTCGAAAGGGAGTGAAAGACGCCGTGCGCCGCCATTACGGGGAGGATCCCACAAAGCATGAAGACTTTGTACAGATCGTGAACCCTCGAAACTTTGATCGTTTAAATGGGATATTAGAGCAAAGCAAAACGGAGGCGGGAATTCTAGATATGGGTGGACACGCGGATAAAGAAGCGCGCAAGATTGCCCCTACCATGGTGGTTGACCCGCCAAAGGATGGTGCATTTATGAAGGAAGAACTCTTTGGACCACTTTTGCCCGTGTTCAGTTATACGGACATTGCTCAACCGCTTGCAGAGATCAATAGCCGTGAGCATCCTCTGGTTGTTTATATCTACGCTAAATCCCGACGCAACATAAAACACATCCAACGCAATACCCGTGCAGGTGCCACTGCAGTAAACATGAGTTTGTTACAGATTGCGAATAACTACCTTCCATTTGGTGGGGTTGGGCATAGTGGAATTGGCAAAACGAATGGTCACTCTGGATTTCTAGAGTTCACAAATACTCGAAGTGCCTTTTATCAATGGGGACCACCGATAAACAACATTATCGCAGCCCCTTATACTGAGGGCAAACGAAAGATTATCAACTTCCTTATAAAGTATTTGTATTAACAGAAAATCCCCGGGCTTACGCCCGGGGATTTTTGTTAGGGATGAAAATTTGGCGCCGGCTTAACCGACTTTAACCAATTCTACTTTGAAGATCAACGTGGCGTTCGGAGGAATAACACCGCCGGCGCCCGAAGGACCATATCCTAAGTCTGAAGGAACAATGAGCGTTGCTTTCGAGCCTTCATTCAACAGCTGTATTCCTTCGTCCCATCCAGGGATTACTCGGCCCACGCCAATAGGAATTTCTAGTGGTGTACCACGTGAGTATGAACTGTCTACGACCATTCCATCCGCCAACTTAAGCTCATAGTGTACTTTCACATTCTGTCCAGCAGCTGGCTTAGGACCCTTACCTTCTTCGTGTACGATGTACATCAAGCCGCTCTCTGTTTTTTGAGCGCCTGCTTTAAGATCTGCGATTGCAGCATCAGCCTTCTCCTGTGCCTCACGTGCAGCTTGCTCAGCGGCGCTTCTCGCTGTAGTAAAGATCTCGGAAGCATTCCATGCTTCTGCCTCTGCTCCTACGCGGACAATTTCAACTTTGTCCATGCTATCACCTTGTGCAATAGCATCCACTACCTCTTGACCTTCGGTAACATAACCAAAAACAGTATGCTTGCCATCCAACCAATCGGTAGGACCGTGAGTAATGAAGAATTGTGAGCCATTGGTTGCAGGACCCGCATTTGCCATACTTAACGTACCCGGGCGGTTATGCTTCAATTCAGGGTGAATCTCATCCTCAAATTGGTAACCTGGACCACCAGCACCGCTTCCTGTAGGATCACCACCTTGAACCATAAAATCTGCAATCACGCGATGGAACGTAAGGCCATCATAATATGGCGTGCCTACTTCAGTGACGTTGTTTTCTAATGTTCCTTCCGCCAAGCCAACGAAGTTTGCCACTGTCATCGGCGTCTTCTCGTGCTCTAGCTTGATGGTTATGGCACCTTTAGGAGTACCAATTTTGGCATAAATACCGTTTTCCATGTAATCTACTTTTATAAAAAGGCCCCAATTGCTGGGGCCTCGAGGGGTTTTTATTGTTCTATTCTTACGACTTCTACATCGAATACAAGAGAAGCGTTCGGAGGAATCACACCGCCAGCTCCACGTGCACCATATCCTAGGTATGGAGGGATGATAAGTTTCGCCTTACCACCTACGTTCAACAACTGGATGCCTTCTTTCCAACCGTCGATAACACGTGCCATAGGGCCATACTGCATAGGTAATGGCTCATACGGTTCGCGACGTTCGTCGTAGGTACCGCCTGCCTGTGCTACTTCTTTGATCGAGCTATCGAATAAGGTTCCGTCCATTAGGTAACCGGCGTAATCAACACGCACTACTTGACCCAATTCAGGCTTAGGACCGTCACCTATAGTTTCTATAATGTAACGCAAGCCCGAAGCCGTTTTCGTCGCCTCCGGATAAGCTGCATCTATCTCATCTTCTATCGCTTGAGCTGCCGCTTGCTTTGCATTCGCAACATTGTCTTTACCTTCTGTGAAGGCTTGACCCGCATCCCATTTTTTGGCGTCGCTGCCAACGCGAATAATTTCAACGTGGTTCAAAACCACCTTATCCACAGGACGATCAGAACCCATACGCTCTACATCGCCAATAGCAACAACAATTTCTTGGCCACTTAATACTTGAGCGAAGATGTTATATCCACCGTCCAAATGTGGAGTAGCATTGTGCGTAATGAAGAATTGCGAACCATTTGTCCCAGGACCTGCATTCGCCATACTTACTACACCGGCCTTGTCGTGCTTCAACTCTTTTACGATCTCCTGTGGAAATTGATAACCTGGACCACCGGCACCAGTACCATCAGGATCACCGCCTTGAATCATAAAATTTGGTATAACTCTATGAAATAGCGTTCCATCGAAATACAGTTTGCCTGCATATTTCTCGCTAACCTCTGGATGGTTTCCTTCTGCTAAGGCAATAAAGTTACCGGCCGTCATGGGTGCCAAATCTTCGTGAAAATCAATCAAAATATCTCCCATCGTTGTCTCCAACTTGGCATAAATACCGGGCTCAAGAGTGATCGTTTCGTCATTAACGGTGACTTTATTACCTCCACAACTAGAAAGCGTGAATGCAGCTACCGATGCTAAAAGAATGCTTCTCAACATAATTATGTGATTTTTTAAGAGTCCCAAAGGTAAATCCTTCAAGGCAGAGAACCCATACAAGGCGTTGTTAAAAAACAGGGCGCTCTAAAGAGTCTATTTAGCGCTTTATAGAAAGTAATCGCAAATCGTAACGGAGCGGAGATTGCGGCGGTACTTTATCCATATCGCCGGCGATGCCATGCGCAAAAAAGGATGGAATGAGTACCAATTTCTTTTCTCCTTCTTTCATCCCGACCAATGCCTCGTGCAGGCCTACTTCAATCTGACTATAACCCAGTTCAACAGTATCGGTATACATACCTACACCACTATCGTCAAGTAGGTAAACGGTCGCCTCGTAAATGACTTGATTCCCTATTTCGGCCATAGCCCCCTCGCCTTCTGTTACAGAAAGCTCAAACATGCCATAGCCATTAGGCTCAATACCAACAAGTTCGTGAGAAGAAATGTAGTCGTCAATTATCTGACGCTCCTGAGCTAAATACATGCGGTGACGTTCCACCGGGTCCATTTGCGGTTTTTCCTGAGAAACCTCGCTGGACTCAACACAACTCAGCAGCACTAGGCCGATCATTAGAATAGCAAATCGCATCAATCCCATGGCAGATGAATTTTGGCATGCCTTAAAGCATCCGCTAGAGAAATATCAAGTCGACCTCCGGCTGCATTCTTGTGGCCTCCACCGTTAAACGAAGCCCGAGCGAGTGCATTAACATCTACATTCCCTTTGCTTCGCAGGCTTAACTTAACAATACCGTCCTCTTCTCGCATAAAGCAAGCTATTTCAGCTCCATCTACGCTTAAGCCATAATTCACAAAACCTTCGGTAATCCCTTTTTCATATCCCAAGGCGTCGCATTGTGCCTTTGAAAGGTACAGAAGCACTACTTTACCATCCGCACTGATTTCCATTTGTCCAAGCATCGTACCCAACAACTTCAAACGTGCAGCCGGCTGGCTATCAAATATTTTATTTTGTAATTCTTGGCTTTCGACTCCTAAATCAAGGAGTCTGCCCGCAACTTCGTGAGTTCGTGATGTCGTCGCACTGAACTTAAATGATCCTGTATCAGTGATTATGCCTGTATATAGACATTCAGCACTTTGTTTATCGAGGTGCTGTGTCCAATCAAACAATTCACAGAACTCATAAATCATTTGACAGGTTGAACTCATTCCTGTATCGCTGTATATGAAATCGGGCCATTCCTCAGGTTGCTGATGGTGGTCAATCATGACTTTCTTTGCAGTCGCAGCGCGCAAAGCCTCTTCCATATCAGCACTACGGTGGTAGGCATTATAATCTAAATGAAAGATCATATCCGCGGCCTCAATGGCAGCGTTTGCAGCTTTCTTTCCTTCGCAATAAATCATTACACGATCATTGCCCGCTAAATGCCACAAAAACTTCGGATATGGATTAGGAACGATGACTTTAACGGATTTCCCAAGTTTCTCCAACACGCGTTGCAGTGCCAAAGCGCTACCCATGGCATCACCATCAGGATTGGTATGATTGGTGATTACCACCTGGCTTACTTTTTCAAAGCTTTCGGTAAAATCGTCGAGTCGGATTTCTTTCATTCTATTGACTTATAACTACAAAGGTGCAGGAAAAGTGTACCTTTGCAATCCAAAAATCGAAAAAACTCAAAACATGGCAGGTACTAAGACCCTAACAATGATCAAACCTGATGCGGTTCGCAACGGACACATCGGTGCCATCTTGAACGACATCACTGCAGCTGGATTCCGCATCTCTGCAATGAAATTGACACAATTATCGAAGGCTGATGCTGAAGCATTTTACGCTGTTCACAGCGAGCGTCCATTCTTTGGCGAGCTCGTTGAATTCATGACATCAGGCCCTATCGTTGCTGCAATCTTGGAAAAAGACAATGCGGTTGAAGACTTCCGTACGTTGATCGGTTCTACCAACCCAGCTGAAGCTGCAGAAGGTACCATTCGTGCCAAATACGCTACAAGCATTGGCGAGAATGCCGTACACGGTTCTGATAGCGACGAGAACGCTCAAATCGAAGGTGATTTCCACTTTGCAGGAAGAGAGCAGTTTTAATTAGATTTTATTACTATTTTTGCCGTCCCCTAGCGGGGCTTTGTGTCAACCTCTGGCAAGAGTTGTGAATGTTGGCTCATGGTGATTGTAAATTATTTATATCATGGATTTAGTCCAGTTTGTACAAAGTGAATTTGTAGAAAAGAAAGACCTTCCTGAGTTTAGCGCAGGTGATACCATTACGGTATACACGCAAATTAGAGAAGGTGAGAAAACGCGTACGCAGTTCTTCCGCGGTGTTGTTTTGCAACGCAGAGGTTCAGGTGTTACTGAAACATTTACCATCCGTAAAATCAGCGGAAACGTAGGTGTTGAACGTATCTTCCCTGTGAATCTTCCAGCTATTGAGAAGATTGAAGTTAACAAGAAAGGTAAAGTACGTCGCGCACGTATCTTCTACCAGCGTGAGCGCACGGGTAAAGCAGCTCGTATCAAAGAGCGTCGCTTCTAATCCACAGAAGATTGAAACTAAAAATCCCCGGCCAATGGCCGGGGATTTTTTTTGCTATCATGTTTTACAGCGACTTGACTACAAAAACCGTTCGTCGATTTTTAGCGCGCCCTTCTTCGTTTTCATTTGAGGCTACGGGCTTGCTTTCACCGTAACCCCGAGAAGTGATGCGTGAAGCATCAATGCCATAACTAGTAATGGTCTGAGCTACGCGCTTGGCACGGCGTTGACTGAGATCAAGGTTTGCGCTGGCATCACCAACATTATCGGTATGCCCTTGAATTTCCACTCGTAATGACGGAGAAGCTGACAAGAATTCCGAAAATTCTGCAATGAGTAGTTCGCTTTGGGCATCAAGTCGGTCCGACGCCGTTTCAAAAAGAATGTGCGGTATTGGATAGGTCGCCCCAGCAGCGAGCTCGTCATGCAACAATTCCACCTCCACCTTGGCCACTGAATTTGAAGTGCCTGGAGATAGACGCAAAGGGGCCGCACTGAAAGAAGCCTTCTTTGCCTCCACCTTAAGTAAAACATCATTGGCTTCCTCCTTCTTTACCACAGCGGTGAAAGAGCGGTCATCCTCGCTGACGTTTAGTGCCGTTACCTCGCCCGTCTTGGAGTTTTTCAATACCACCCGAGGTTCATCATCCGTAACAAAGTCTGCAACATTCAGTTGTCCTTTTACTAAGACTACTTCTTCAGGTCGAACAGCCTCGTACAAATCAAAATAATAGATATCCCAGCCTTGAGCTGCATTGATTTTGTTCGTAGCAAAATAGGCTTGCATGCCGTCCATGGTCACCATCAATCCTATCTCATCTTTCTCCGTGTTGATAGGGTACCCTAAGTTCTGCGGTTTATCCCAACCTGCAGACCCGCGAACCGCCTTAATTTTAAATAGATCATACCCTCCCATTCCTGGATGACCGTCACTAGCGAAATAAAGGCTCTCGCTATCCGGGTGAATGAATGGGCTCTTCTCGTTCTTTTTCGTATTCACTTCCGGACCAAGGTTTTCTGGCATGCTCCAAGTGCCATCCGGTAATTTGTATGCACGATAAAGATCTAAGCCACCATATCCCCCTGGGCGATCACTGGTAAAATAAAGCACATCACCGTTTGGCGAAATACTAGGCTGACTCTCCCAATGCTCCGGCGTATTAATACCATCAGGGAATTTGCGTATTCCATTCCATACACCATAGCTATAGGTAGTGTAGTAAAGATCACAATATTGCTTGCCCGATTTAGGATCGCGCTCACATATGGTGAAGACCATGTAAGAATTGTCCGCTGTAAGGCTTGGACCACCTTCATTGTATTGGCTATTGAATGGGTACTCAAGGGCTTCACCTTCTTCTAATTTTGGAAAACCTTGCCCACCTTCAACGGCTAAGGCACGAGAGAATTCTTCTACGCTGCGCATTTGAGCAGCTGGTCCATCGTATTTATTTCTTTTTTGACTTCTTCGGGTGAAGTACAGTGCTGAACCATCTGGCGTAAGCGCAGCCAAATATTCGTCCCAACGGGTATTGACATCACGAGCCGGCTTTGGATCATAAGGCACGGGGTTCTTTAAAAAGGTGTCTTTGATGTTGATCTCCGCCAACATATTCTCTGCTTCTTTATCGTAAGCATACTCGCGGTCATCCCTTGCGAGCCATTGCTTCAAGTATCGTTCTGCTTCCTGTGGACGGCCATCTTCTAGGGCCAATGTACCCACCATAAAAAGCAGCTCTGGCTTGTAGGCAGGACAGCGTTGCACCAATCTTTTCCAGCTCGCCTCAGCAATTTGAAACTTGCCGGTACGCATGCTCAGCTCTCCACGCAAGTACAAGGCATGCTGATCGTCTTCGTTTTGACGAAGTGCAGCACCTATGTAGACTTGAGCATTCGGATAATCGGCCATGTTTAAGGCTCGTAATCCCCGTTCTATTTCACGCGTTGGACTTCTGTGGTCGTCCCCACAATAAGTGCCCAATTCGACTTTGCCCATTTGGGCATGAAGAAATAAGCCAAAAAATACGAGCAGCGCAGTAAGGCGGTACTTCATTACAAATCTTTTTGATCTACCACATGGAACTTATCCTCAGACAACGCAATGATGGTACTGACGGATGCATCACCGGTAAGGTTTAATACAGTACGCACCATGTCGATGATACGGTCAACAGGGAAAATAATTGCAATCCAAGCAGGGTTTAGCCCTACGCTTTCAAGAATTGGAATGAGCATAATCATGCCCGCCGATGGCACTGAAGCCGCACCAATGGAAGCTAAAGTTGCTGTAAACACAATGGTTGCTTGCTGTGCTAATGAAAGGTCAATCATGTGGAATTGGGCCATGAAAATAACAGCCACGGTCTGATACAGTGCGGTCCCGTCCATATTTATGGTTGCACCAACTGGTAAGACAAAAGAGCCGATCTCTTCATCAACTCCTAAATTATCATGAACACAGTCCATGGTTACCGGCAATGTCGCGGCTGTAGAAGAAGTTGAAAAGGCCAATAATTGTGCAGGACGAATGCCTCGCATAAAATACCCCCAGCTCTTCATGTAGCCCATACCGGTTTTGCGATTGATGAGATATGCTAAGACTGCAGGATAGAGAACGAGAATCATGAACAACAGCCCTAAAATGGTATACCCCGTGTAGGCACCAAGTGCCTTAAAGATCTCCACCAGCCTACCGGGCTCATCCCCCGCCATTGCGGCTAATTTTCCTGCCAAAAGAGCAAAGACAAAAAACGGCGCACCCTTCATCACGACATCCACCATTTTAATGAAGATGTCTGAGAACCCATTCATAAGATTGGACACGGGTTCCATTTGCGCATTGGGCAACATGACCATGACGATCCCAAAGAAGATGGCAAAAAAGATGACTTGGAGCATCAAGCTATCATTGAAAGACAGGAAGATATTCGAAGGAACCATATCCACAAAAAACTGAAGCGGACCGTCTTTCTTCGTGCTCTTTACAGCGTTCGCTTTGGCGACTTTCGCATTAAGCTCTTCGTTGTTGAGTTGGTCAGCAAGTGCAGCTTGCGCCTCTGACATGTATTGCTGCATCGATGGGTCAGAGAGTAATCGGGTATCATCGAAGAACTCCACTCCTTCTGTATCGTTTACCCAAAGTTCGTAGGCAACCCTGTTGATTCGGAGTTGTTCTTCAGAGGTTTGCTTGCCCGGGTTAAATGTGTTCGCAATAAGCATACCCATGGATGCTGCGAGTACCGTGGAACCAATGTAAAGCGCCAAGGTCTTCACTCCCATACGTCCGAGGGTGGCAGTATCGCTCAGATTACCTATCCCCGCGATGATGGAGAACAATACAAGTGGGATGGCAATGAGTTTAAGTAGGTTGATGAAAATAGTTCCGAATGGGGCGATCCAATCAATAGTAAACTTTGACCAACCCATCGTCGAACTCAATAGTGCCCAGAGGATTCCGAGGATGAGACCTATGATGATTTGAACGGGTAATGACGGTTTTTTCATGCTTTGTATTTCTTATTTCTCAAGTAATGATCGGCCAACACCAGTTGTACCATGGCCTCAACTATAGGGACTGCGCGTGGAACCACACAGGGATCGTGTCTTCCTTTGGCTTCGAGCACCACGGGGTTTCCCGCTGCGTCCATTGTATTTTGTTCTTTTCCTATGGTAGCAACGGGTTTGAATGCAACGCGCAATTCCAAAGGAGCCCCGTTGCTCAACCCCCCGACAACGCCTCCGGCATGGTTGGTCGTTGTTCTAAAGTCTTCGCCAATGGCGTCGTTGTGCTGGGAGCCCAATAGCTCGGTGCCAGCGAAACCTGAACCTATTTCAAATCCCTTAACCGCATTAATGCTCATGACCGCTTTTGCTAAATCCGCCTGAAGCTTATCGAACACGGGCTCGCCCCATCCCACCTCAAGACCGGTTGCAACTAATGAAACCACGCCACCTGTGCTGTCTTTTTGATCTCTTACCTGTTCAATATAAGCCGCCATTTCAGCTGCTTTATCCAGATGTGGACATCGTGTAGGATGTGCATCCACCGAACTCAAATCTAAGTTTTGCCAATCCTCCGTTAATGCAATCGGACCGACAGCTGAAGTCCAAGCCGTAATCCGGACATTTGGGATCACCAAAGCTGCAAGCGCTCCGCCTACAACTCTGCATGCAGTTTCGCGTGCCGAGGAACGTCCACCACCGCGGTAATCTCTATGGCCGTATTTCGCATCGTAAACGTAATCCGCGTGGGAAGGTCGATATACTTGTGCCAAATCTCCATAGTCTTGGCTGCGCTGGTCTTTGTTTTTGATAGAAAATGCAATGGGCGTACCCGTTGTTTTTCCTTCAAATATTCCGCTATGAAATTCTACCAAATCCTCTTCCTTGCGCGCAGTGGTTAATGCACTCTGGCCGGGCTTTCGGCGGTCCAAGGCTTTTTGAATGGTTGATATATCTACAGGAATGCCAGCTGGCATCCCGTCCAAGATTCCACCAATTTGCGTTCCGTGGCTCTCGCCGTAGGTGGTTAACACTAAAGATTGTCCTATACTATTTCCGGGCATGCCACTAAAGTAGGAAACACAGCGCATTCTTCGTAACATTGAGGCATGAACCTGAACGTAATCAACATAAAAGAATTGGGGGGCATCTTGCCAGAAGGCACCACAGCCTTGCGCGGTCATGAAATGCGCACCTTTTCAACCATCGAAAATGCCTTCCTCACCATAGAAAACGGAAAAATATCGGGCTTTGGCTCAATGGCTGAGTTCTCCCCAAATGACTACCAAACATTAGACGCTAGCGGTCAATGCGTGATGCCAGCATTTGTGGATTCCCACAGTCACCTCGTTTATTCAGGAACGCGCGAATCAGAATTCAACATGCGACTCCAAGGTGCGTCATATGAGGAAATAGCAGCTGCCGGCGGTGGCATATTAAACAGTGCCAGCAGAGTCGCCTCGACCACTCAAGAGGATATGATGGCCCAAAGTATGAGTAGGCTGGAACGCCTGGTTCAGTATGGCACTGGAACCATTGAAGTTAAAAGTGGGTATGGCTTAGATCCTGAGAATGAGCTCAAGATGTTGCGCACGGTGAAGGAAATGAATGCCCTTGGCAAAGCAACGCTTATTCCGACTTTTTTAGCAGCACATGCGCTCCCCGGCTGGGCAAAAGCGCAAGGCTTGGACGATGCGTCCTACACGAAATTTATGCTCGATGCTTGCCTTCCTACCATTCAGGAAGAAGGATTGGCCCAATTTATTGATGGATTCATTGAGCGGGATTACTTCAAACTAGATGCCCTTGAGCATCTTATCGACGCAAGCCAAACGTCCGGTCTACCACTGAAAATTCATGTCAATCAGTTTTATGATATTGGCGGTATTCAAATGGCAGTTGCGGCAGGTGCTTTAAGTGTAGATCATCTTGAGGTGATGACGCCCGAGGCGACCAAGGCGCTTCAAGGAAGCAATACCATTGCAACACTTCTCCCCTCGTGCAGTTACTTCTTAGGTATTCCCTATGCACCGGCCCGAGAACTGATCGAAAATGATACTATCGTTGCGTTAGCAACAGATTACAACCCAGGATCAAGTCCAGGTGGAAACATGCAACTCGTTTGCAATATGGCCTGCGCGAAGATGAAAATGACGCCGGCGGAAGCACTGAATGCCGCAACAATTAATGGGGCTGCTGCACTGAACCTGAGCGATAAAAAAGGCAGCATAACCATTGGTAAAGAGGCCGACCTGATCATCACTAAACCGATCCCATCGTTGAATTACCTCTGTTACGATTTTGGAACCAATCACATTCAATCCACCATTTTAGGTGGACACATTCAATGAGTACAGCATTAGAATACTATAGCGGAAGCGACCTGCTTTCTAGAACCGGAGTTCGTGAGGGCGAGACTAAATTGGGCCAAGTCCTTCAAACCATAGACGAGGCGACTTTTAATAGCAGTGCACCCTTAGGGGTTCGCTATGTGGTAGTTGGCGTTGAGGAAGATTTTGGTGTGCGTGGCAATCTTGGGCGTGGTGGTGCAGATAAGGCTTTCCAGGCTTTTTTACAGCACTTCTGCAACCTCCAGGAGAACCGATTCTTTCCCGCGCAACACGTCGCCATTCTCGGCGCACTCGTTCCAACACAAACCATTGCGGACGACGATATTCCAGCGTTGCGCAAGGCGACGGAAGAATCGGACACGAGCATGCAAAATGTAGTTGCTCGAATCATTCAGGGCGGTGCAATCCCTATTATCATCGGCGGTGGGCACAACAATAGTTATGGATGTTTAACGGGTGCAGCAAAAGCCCATGGAGGTGCCGTCAACTGTTTGAACATTGATGCACATACCGACCTTAGAGCGCTCGAAGGCCGCCACAGTGGAAACGGTTTTTCCTATGCCAAAAAAGAAGGTGCACTTGAGGCCTATTTCATGTGGGGATTGCAAGAAAACTATACGCCAGAGTACATCTGGCAGTTTATGGAAGAACATGAAGAAGTTGATTACTTGGGCTATGAGGATTATTTAGCCGGCGAGGAATCCATGGAAGACACCTTGGTCCGAG
>CAYNLA010000018.1:0-19252 GCA_964397915.1 uncultured Polaribacter sp.
GAATTTGCAATGGTATCGTTTGATGTAGCATCACACAAGTTGGAGCTCACTTCAACTGCATAAGCGCCACTCATGATTACAAACAAACTATCATCAATCTCACCGGGCATCGGAGCGCCACCTTGTAACCACTGGTAGGTATACGATTGGCCTGCAGGAGGAGCGTTTGCTACAAGGATTGCGGTATCGCCTTCACAAAAAGTGATTTCTCCATTTTTATCAAACCACTGAAATGCCGAAATGGCTGTATTAGGATTGGCACCGATAATCACATTCGAGATCGTATCTGAAATGCGCACAGGGTTTGAAGAAACCAATCGGAAGCTGTACACACCTTGTGTAGTCGTTGCCGGAATGAGCACATCGATATCATTACCTGTGCTTGCTCCATAAGCAAGTAGCGCGGTAGTATTGACGAAGTTTCCTGTGAAAGCCCCGCTGCTGTTACTCATTTCCACGGAGAACGTATTGCCTACGTTATAGGGAGAAGTAATGTCGAAAGAGAATACGATGGTATCTTCTTGACAGGCTTGCAAACTGAGCGATGCATTACTTGTACTTTGCGCCACTGCAGAAGCAGCGAAGAACAAGGATGCAAATGAGAGTAAAAGTTTTCTCATGTTTCTGTTTTGTGTTAAACCATAGCGCACAAACTGCGCATTGTTGCTAATTTCGCCATTGCACAGCAATTACCGTGCTACGTTTACTCATTAAAAAGAGGATTCTATCAACAATTCAACCATTATGACGCAAAATCAGGTCGAGAACATCAAATCCAAGATTGAAAGACTCGGAAATCTTCGCGGTGAAGCCCTTCAAGAAGGGGTAGTTCAGGTATTGGACCAGGAGGTCAATTATTACAATTGGACCGGATTTTATTTCATGAATGATGAGAAGCAGCAATTGGAGATTGGCCCATATGTAGGCGCTTATACAGATCACACCGTAATCCCATATGGACGCGGAATTTGCGGCCAAGTTGCAGTGAGTGGCAAAACGTTCGAAGTACCTGATGTTCATGCACAAGACAACTACCTCTCATGCAGTCTAGAGACGAAAAGCGAGATTGTTGTTCCTATGTACGCAGGAGATAAACTGGTTGGACAGCTGGATATTGATTCACACCAATTGGACCCGTTTACGAAAGAGGATCATGATTTGCTCGATTGGGTCGTGGCTTTCGTTGCGGAACGATTGGTCTAACTCTGCATACGAATGGCGTCCACTGGGTTTAATCGGGCCGCCATCCAAGCCGGAATCAAACCTGAAACCAAACCAATCACAGCACTTAATCCTAGACCTAGAACGATATTGTAGAGGCTCAAGAAGATCTCCAAATCAAAAGCTGAAGCTGCTACATAGGCAGCGGCTGCAACTAATATCAAGCCGGCCACCCCTCCTAATAAACACAATACAACAGATTCGGTAAGGAATTGGGCCAAAATGATGAAATCCTTGGCACCCAATGCCTTTTGAATTCCGATTTCGTTGGTACGCTCACGCACACTGACAAACATGATGTTCGCAATCCCGAATCCTCCGACCAGAATAGAGAACATTCCGATGATGGTCCCCATGATTCCAAGCGCGCTAAAAAGACTATCCAACTGATTAGAAATAAGCGATGGGTCGTTTAATGCAAAATTATCATCTGCTCCTGGGCGCAGTCTCCGAATGGAGCGCATAATTCCGGTTAACTCGTCTTTAAGTTGTGCAATAGAAACGCCATCTTTTGCGCTAACCATGATTACGTTACTATCACTCTTGTCCGTATTCACTACCATACGAACCTTTTTGAAGGGCACAATAACCATCTTGTCGTAACTCTGCCCAACCAAGCTTTCCCCTACTTTTTCGAAGACCCCAATGACGGTAAGTTTCTGGCCACTAATAGTGATGCGTTGGCCTATAATTTCTTCTCCAGGTAAAAAAACGCCTTCCGCAATGGAAGCTCCGATGATGCAATAGGGACGTCCGCCACTCATTTCGGCTTCCGTGAAGTAACGGCCTTGGGCCAATTCAAAGCTCCAAATCTTATTGTACTCAAAGGTGGTTCCCAAAACATCAACGCCCGAAGCAGAAAACCCGTCTCGCTTTACCGTCGCACCACCCAAAGAACTTCCAAATGCAATATTCTCAGCGTATTGACTTCTTCTGCGCAAGAGTTCTACCTCGCTGTTTAACGGGACCGGCCTATTCAAGTATTTCCACCAAGCGTATTCACCGCCTCCGCCCCAAGGCCATTTTTGTACATAAACTACATTATCACCGAACTGACTAACACTGTCTCGAATGTTCTTCTCCAACGAATCGACAATGCTGTACACCAAGATGATGGCAAAGATCCCAATAGTAATTCCCAACAAAGACAAAAAGGTTCGTAACTTATTGGTTGCCAGTGATACAAAGGCAAAGATGAAACTCTCTTTTAATAGGCGAATATAGGTGCGCAAAGGGGGATTTATTTCCTTCAAAATTAGCGCATTTAATACAGAATCTGCGAAGCGAAAACCTTACTTTTGCTCTTTCGCAAATTTTCCATTTAAAACCCTCTGCTTCATGCGCATTAAAAACGCCTTGATTTCTGTTTTCCACAAGGACGGTTTAGGTCCTATTGTTGACGCCCTGAATGCTATGGGCACCACCATTTATTCTACTGGTGGTACACAGGCATTTATCGAAGAACGCGGCATTGCCGTTGAGCGCGTTGAAGACCTTACCTCTTACCCTTCCATCTTAGGCGGTCGTGTTAAAACGTTGCATCCGAAGGTTTTTGGTGGAATCTTGGCAAGAAGAGCACATGAAGGAGACCAAGCACAAATGGCGGAATATGAAATTCCTTACATGGACTTGGTCATTGTGGATTTGTATCCATTTGAGGCAACGGTTGCATCGGGAGCTTCAGAAGCAGATATCATCGAAAAAATTGATATTGGTGGAATTTCGTTGATTCGTGCAGCAGCGAAAAACTTCAATGATTGTTGGATCATCTCCAATATGGGGCAATATGAAGATGCCCTTAATGTGCTCACCAGTGAGGAAGGTGCTACGCTAGATGTTCGTCGCCGTTATGCGCTCGAAGCTTTTGATGAAAGTTCAAACTACGACACCGCCATTTATCGCTATTTCGCAGGTGATCGTCTCGATTTAAAAATGAGTGGCCGTCAAAAGCAAGTACTTCGCTATGGAGAAAACCCGCACCAGGAGGCTGCCTACTATGGAAACCTTGATGATGCACTGGAACAAATCCACGGAAAAGCATTGAGCTACAACAACCTGCTCGACATAGACGCCACTGTAAATCTGATTCGTGAATTTGAAGAAACCACAATCGCAATCATCAAACACAACAATGCCTGTGGCCTTGCAACCCGCCCAACTCTAGCCCAAGCATGGGATGATGCGCTTGCCGGTGATCCCGTAAGCGCTTTCGGTGGAGTTATTGCAGCGAACAGAACAGTTGACGCGGCAACTGCAGAAAAAATGAACAGCCTCTTTTTCGAAGTACTCATCGCGCCGGCTTACGATGCTGATGCACTTGAGATTTTAAAATCAAAAAAGAATAGGGTATTGCTTCTACTCAAGGATTACGAAGTACCTGCCTTCAACGTGCGTACCGTACTAAACGGAACGCTTGTTCAAGCACGCGACGCCAAGACTGAAAGTGCTGGAGATATGGAAACTGTCACTAAAGTTGCACCAACCGATACTCAGATTGAAGACATGATCTTTGCGGCAAAGATTTGCAAGCACACGAAGAGCAATACCATCGTACTTGCTAAAGGAGGCCAACTATTGGGCTCTGGCACGGGACAAACTTCTCGTGTCGATGCTTTGAATCAAGCCATTGATAAAGCTGGAAGGTTCGGCTTTGACCTCAATGGAGCGGCGATGGCATCGGATGCATTTTTCCCATTCCCTGATTGTGTAGAGATTGCAGACAATGCCGGAATCACTTGCGTAATACAGCCCGGAGGATCGATTCGAGACACAGAAAGCATTGCATATTGTGATGCTCACGGAATGACCATGGTTACTACAGGAATCCGTCACTTCAAACACTAATTTTTATTACCTTGTATTCCTATGGGTTGGTTTAATTTCATGACAGAGGATATCGCTATTGACCTTGGTACGGCCAATACGCTGATCACCTACCAAGACAAGGTAGTAGTGGACTCTCCTTCTATTGTTGCGCAAGATCGCAGAACGGGTCAAATTATTGCTGTTGGGCAGGATGCGCGACAGATGCATGGTAAGACGCACGAAAATATTAAGACCATTCGTCCTTTGAAGGATGGAGTAATTGCAGATTTCGAAGCTTCGGAACACATGATTCGTGAGATGATTAAAAGTATTCCGTCTTTCAAAAAGCGCTTGTTCCCTCCTAGCCTTCGCATGGTGATCTGTATTCCATCTGGGATTACTGAAGTAGAAAAACGTGCGGTAAAAGACAGCGCGGAGCGAGCTAATGCAAAAGAAGTTTACCTCATTCATGAGCCGATGGCAGCAGCTATAGGCATCGGAGTTAACGTTCTCGAACCAAAAGGAAACATGATTATTGATATTGGCGGTGGTACTACTGAAATCGCAGTATTGGCCATGGGCGGTATCGTTTGTGATAAAAGTGTAAAGGTGGCTGGTGATGTTTTCACTAACGACATTGCACTTTGGATGCGCTCTCAACACAACCTGTATGTAGGTGAGCGCACGGCGGAAAATATAAAGATTGCAGTTGGTGCTGCTCTAGAGGAATTGGACGAGATTCCTGAACCATTCTCTGTACAAGGTCGTGATCTTCTTACAGGTAAGCCAAAGCAAGTCAGCGTAACGCACTCGGAGGTAAGTAGAGCTTTGGAAAAAAGTATTACACGCGTTGAAGATGCGGTCATGGAAGCACTTTCCAACACGCCTCCTGAACTCGCAGCCGATATATACAATTCCGGTATTTACCTTGCTGGTGGAGGTTCAATGCTACGCGGTCTGGACAAGCGAATTTCTGCGAAGACTGACCTTCCTGTATACGTAGCCGAAGATCCTTTACGCGCAGTTGTCCGTGGAACCGGTATTGTACTGAAAAATCTCGAGCATTTTAAGACCATCCTTCAGAGCTAATAATCGACCATGAGGCAACTGATACTTTTTATTTCAAAGTATCGTAACACTTTGTTGCTCATTGTGTTGGTTGCATTTTCATTGCTTCGACACGCCTACAAGAACCCTGTTGCAGAGCACCGAATCAATACGATTGGATTCAGCGCGGTGGCAAATGTGCAAAGTGTGCTCTTCGGTTGGAAGCAGTATTGGAACCTTGCCACCATCAATGAGGAATTGGCTCGAGAAAACGCAGCACTTCGCACGGGCCGAGGCTCAAATAAATTTCCTGCTTTCACGAACGATCCTGGCTATGATTATTTACCGGTTCAAGTCATTCAATACAGCTATAACAAGAGCAATAACTACCTATTAATCAACGCGGGCACGAAAGACGGTCTAACTACCGGAATGGGGTTAATCTCTGTCGACGGCTGGGTGGGAACCATCATTGAGACCAGTACACACTTTAGTTCAGCGCTTCCACTCTTGCACAAAAAAGGAAGTATCGGCGCTAGAATTCCAGGAAAAGGCCTAGGAGAACTCCGATGGGAATCTTCAGATTATGGAAGTGCTAAACTCTATGATATTCAACGCGAGCACGAACCCATGGTTGGCGATACGGTTTACAGCTATACTCGAGCGAGCGTCGCTCCACCAACCATAGCAGGCTGGGTAAAAAGCGCCTCGCAGAACCCGGAAGATTTGAGCTGGGTCGCGGAAGTAACCTTGGCGCACGATTTTTCAAATATGGATTGGCTATATGCTTGCCGTCTAGTGCATCGCGATGCACTGGATACGTTAACCATTGGTGTAGAATGAAGGGAATACGCATCATAGCATCGGGAATAGGCATTCTGATTTTTCAATGGGCCTTCATTCAAGGTCTCCCGTTGAGTATCTATGGTAATCCTTATATGTACTTGTGGTTCTTACTCATCTTGCCCTTCCAGATGAGCACACCGCTTCAATATTTTCTCGCTTTTCTTATAGGGAGCCTTATGGACAGCTTTGAACAAAGTGGTGGAGCGCATACTATCGCGTGCTTGACCTTAATTGTCTTGAAACCTATTGTTGAAAATGCACTTTTAGGTTTCAGAAAACCGGAAGAAGACGAAGGTCTGGCCGCCTTGAATTTAGCGCCATTCATTTCTACGGCTGCCATTTTAGTCATCATTCACCATTTGATGCTTTTTACCTTTGAGAACTATGGATTTGACCATTATGACCAGGTACTGATCAGGACCTTTTTCTCCACCCTGCTTACACTTTTACTCCTCTTTATACTTCATGCATTAATTGGAAAGCGTCATGCGAAGAAGTAGTGCATTTTATGTTGGTGTAATTATTATTCTATTCCTGTTTTTAGGTCGATTGTTTCAGGTTCAGATCCTCAACGACGACTACGCAGCACGTGCTGAGCGCAATGCCACAGCAGCAGAAAAGCTTTATGCACCACGGGGATACATATATGACCGCAATGGAGAATTAATGGTAGGAAATTCTCCTGCATATGACCTCATGGTCAGTCCTTATTTGGTGAAAAATCTAGATACTTTGGCCTTGGGAAAACTCCTTGGAATCGAAGTTGATGATATTCGAGAGCGCCTTGAGGCAGCAAAGCGGTACAGCTACTTCCGCAGCAGCATGTTTATGAAAATGCTTTCCAAAGAGGAGTACACAAAAATCAACAACGAACTTAAAACATTCGCCGGTTTTCAAGTCCAAAAACGTATCCTTCGCTATTACCCAAAGCCCGGAGCGGCAAATGTCGTTGGATTCATTGGTGAGGTTAATACAGACTTTATTCGTTCCAACCCAGCGTATTCTATGGGCGATCTCGTAGGAAAAAGCGGGATTGACAAAAGCTACGAAGATGCCTTGAAAGGGCAACACGGGAAACGATTCTATACCGTTGACCATCGAAATAGAAAATTGGGCAATTGGAAAGAAGGTGCATTTGATGAGCTTCCCGTACCTGGAGTCGACATCACGAGTAGTATTGACCTCGATTTGCAACTTTACGGGGAACAACTGATGCAAGGAAAGCGTGGTTCGATTGTAGCTATAGAACCCAGCACCGGAGAAATCTTGGCAATGGTCACCTCCCCTAATTATGACCCTAACGATCTAGTTGGCCGTATTCGGAGCCAAAATTACACCACGCTTTATTACGACTCAATCAACAAACCTCTCTTTGACCGGGGCATTTTAGCAGAATATCCCCCGGGCTCACCGTTTAAACTCATCGGCGCTTTGGTTGGTTTACAAGAGGGCGTAATCACTCCGCGCACCACCATGACCTGCTACGATGGATTTCACTTCGGTAAGCTTCACGTGGCATGCCACTGTAAAGGAGGTCCACTTGATTTGAAAAAAGCCATATCGGAAAGCTGCAACAACTATTTCTGTAGTGTTTACCAGCGAACCGTCGACCATAGTGGGAAACCTCGCGAAGGCCTAGAACGTTGGAGTGAACATGTAAAAAGCTTTGGATTAGGTAGATTCCTCGGCAATGACCTCCCCACAGGAAAACGTGGCAATGTACCCGATGTGGAGTTCTACGATCGATTCTTGGGATATACCGGATGGCGCGGGGCTACGAGTGTAAGTAACGGAATTGGCCAGGGTGAATTGGTGGCCACTCCAATTCAAATGGCAAATATGTCTGCTGCTATTGCCAATCAAGGGTACTACTACACGCCACACATTATCAAATCTTTTAGCGACGGAACACCTATTGATTCCAATTACACGATCCGTAAATACACTACAGTAGACTCCATTCATTTCCCTGTTGTGATTGAAGGAATGTTTGAAGTATTCGAATCTGGAACAGCTCGAGGCGCAAGAATTCCCCACATCACTCAATGCGGGAAAACAGGAACTGCACAAAACCCCCACGGTCAAGACCATAGTATTTTTGTCAGCTTTGCTCCAAAAGAACAGCCCAAAATCGCTTTAGCCGTTATTATTGAAAATGGCTATTGGGGTTCGCGTTGGGCCGCTCCTATTGCGAGTCTCATGACGGAATTTTATTTGACTGATACCATTACTCGTCCACAGCTTGAAGCGCGCATGTTTGAAGGGAACTTGCACGAAGAGTATAAGCTGCAGCACAAAGCCATATATGGTGAAGACTCTACCTACATACCCAATTTCTAATGGCACGCAGCAGTAGTAGAAATAGAATTAAAGTTGATTGGGTGGTTGTGCTACTGTACTCAATTCTTGTATTGTGGGGCTGGATTAGCATCTACGCCGCCGTTTACAATGAGGAGGCGGGAAGCATATTCAACATGACACAGGAATATGGGAAGCAGCTCATCTTCATGTTAACTAGCTTAGTAATCATTGGCGCCATCTTGATTTCCAACTACCGCATGTGGACAAACTTTGCTCCACTTTGGTATTTCTTAACTATGCTCCTACTTATAGGAGTACTTTTTGTAGGAAAAAAAATTGGTGGAGCACGGAGTTGGTATGGCATTGGAAGCTTTTCCCTACAACCCTCCGAGCTTGCGAAGTTTGCCACAGCATTGATGATGGGTTACTACATGAGTCTGCCTCGTACGGATGTTAGAAAATGGCCCAACCGTATCGTTGCGGCGTCTATTTTCGTTTTACCTGCACTTCTAATCGGCTTGCAGCCCGATGTAGGATCTAGCCTTGTATTTGTAAGCTTAATTTTAGTGCTGTACCGCGAAGGAATGCCAGGATATTACATTGGCATTGCACTCGCAGGAATTGCATTGAGCGTTATTGGACTAATCTTTCCCCTGAAATGGGTGCTCCTTGGTTTGCTCATCACGAGCATCTTAGTATTCTTAATGCTGCCAAAAAGACGCGGCTACTTTTTCCTAAATGGATTAGGGCTTCTTTTGTCAAGTGGAATCGTTTTCGCCGTTGGCCAAATCATGGAGAATTTACTTGCACCGCATCAGCAAGTTCGTATTCGTGTACTTCTTGGGCTTGAAAACGATCCTAGTGGAGCCGGATATAATACACTTCAGAGCTTGATTGCTATTGGATCAGGAGGCTGGACGGGAAAGGGCTTTCTTGACGGTACACAGACTAAACTCAACTTCGTTCCAGCGCAGAGCACCGATTATATCTTCTGCACTATCGGCGAGGAGTGGGGATTTTTGGGCTCGGCCCTTTTGATGAGCTTATTTGCCCTCTTGATTGGACGAATCATTTGGCTTGCGGACAAGCAAAAAGATACCTTCTCCCGAGTGTACGGATATGCTTTAGCCAGTATACTTTTCACGCACTGGATTATCAATATTGGAATGACTATTGGCTTGGTACCTACCATTGGTATTCCGCTGCCCTTCTTCAGCTACGGCGGATCATCGCTGTGGGGCTTCACCATTTTGCTCTTCATCTTCGTGAAATTGGATGCTGAGCGGTGGAACCGACTTTCCTAAAATAAAACCCCCCGCGTGGCTGCGCCACGCGGGGGGTTTGAATGAATATTTTTTCGCCCTAACGCTTAGAACATTAGGTAACGTTGGTCATCAACCTTCGCTTTGTCCTGTAGCGCCTTATATGCTTGAACATTGATCAAGCTTCTCAAGCTGCGCTCAAGGTTTTGAGCTTGACTTGTGTAATCGATTACAGGAGCTGGCTCTACCGGTGAAGTAACAGCTACAAATGCTCCGTTCTCACCATAGATTGCATCGCTCAATTCACCTGCCTCTAATGCACAAATAGCACCTACAACTTCTGCTTCATTACCGATACCTGCGATGTTCGCAGAACCGATACGGAAGTTTAGACTACGTACTTCTTTACCTAGTGAAGCAGCTACATCTTGAATGTTAGATGCAGAAGATAGCGCTGATTCAATTTGTTCAGCCACAAGAGCTTTCTTAGCCTCTTTCTTCGCTCCTTCCATACACTGGTCAGCAACCAATTCAAATGGTGTAGTACCTTCCTCTAGGATATCTGTAAGAATAACAACAACATATCCTTTGCCGTCGTTCTCAAGCAAACCAATGTTGCCCTCTTCACGCTCTTCATCCCAAGCCCAACGTACTACACGTCTGCTCTGACCAAGCCCAGGTACGTTTTCTTCAAAACGTCCCAAGTTCTTAGCCGGACGCAAAAAGTGGTTACGCTCTGATGCTAATGCACGGTAATCCGCTGCGGTCTGTGCATCTGCTGCATACGAAGATGCTGCACCATAGATGGCTTGAATGGTTTCATCTGATGGCAAGATGTTGCGTGTGATTTGACCCACTTTGTACGCCTCAGTACCACCTTTTTGATCGGTAATCTCAATGATATGGAATCCAAACTGTGTTGGAACTACTCCTAGTTTACCTTCTTCATTGAAGAAACAGAAGTTCTCAAATGGCTTAGCCATCATGCCGCGCTTGAAGTAACCTAGGCTACCGCCTTTACCTTTAGCAACAACATCCGAAGAGAATTCATTGCTGATATCCTCGAATGCAGAGCGGTTGCTGCTCAAATAATCGAACAAGCTATCCGCTAAAGCCTTTGCTTCCATTGGTGAACGAGTCACGCTAGGATCAACACGAGTTGCACCAGCAAAAGGAATCAAAATGTGACGTGCCTCAACACTATCAGCAATCATTTTCTTGTCTACAAGTTTCAAGATAGAGTACGCTGAACCTAGATCGATAGGACCTTTTTGGTAACCTACGCTTTGACCAGCGATTAGGGTATCCAAACCGGTTCCAACCAATTCCACTTCTGTGAAGTATTCTGAAACGAAACGGTCGTCGCTATGAAGATTTACGAAAACGCTATCATCTTCCACATTGAACCATTCCAATGCTAGACCTGCGAGTTCGGCTTTCACTGCGTCGCGGTCCGCATCCGACGGAACGAGTTGGAAGTTCACGAATTCGATATTGCGAACGGCCTTTTGCTCGAACAGATCTTGGTTGTTCTTGTAGTATTTTTTGGCATCTGCTTCACTTACCTCGATGGCATCTTCATTGATGTCGATATAAGGTACATATACGTACTGTGCAGGGTGCTGCGCATCGCTGCGACGAACCTGTGCTTCAACCAATGCCTTTGGCATGAAAAGGGCCTTTTCAAGGGCCGTGTTGAATTTGAAGTTTTTCGCTTGGTTACTCACAGCATTCTCAAAAGCCAACCACTGTGTCCACATCTCTGCCATTTGATCGTTCTGATCACGGTTCGCGCGAACCTGGCTTAGGTATGAATTAAAAAGGTTGCGATCAAACTGCCCTTGCTCATTTGCAAAGTTTTGACGCACGTTAGGGTTGTTCATGATGTCCAAAGCAATCTCTTCAGGACTCACTGTCATTCCTGCAGCTTCTAACTCAGCTGAAAGAATCTCGTCTGAAAGGATGCTGTTCCATACGAAGTTTGCCAATTGTACACTTGAGGTGTTTGCATACTGCTCTGGGTTACCTGCACGTAGCTCTTCCATTTTTTGGCTGAGCTCTTGACGTGAAATATCGCGTCCATTCACAGAACCCACCACATTTGGGTCACCAAAAAGTTTTGATCCACCGGAGCGGAACAAATCACCAAGTACAAATGCCATCAATGCTACAAACACGATGACTATCAATAATCCTGAGCGCTGTCTAATGCGTTCGATTGTTGCCATGTTGCTTCAATTAAATGAATAAGTCTGCGAATATAAGCAATGAGGAGGATTAAATCGCCCTCAGAAGTACCTCTTCGAGACGATTAGATTTGGTTTTTTGTACGACAAAAAGAAATTGATTCGTACGTAAGACGGTGCCCTTCTCTGGAATGCTTTGATGAAGGTCCAAAAGATAGCCTCCCAAGGTGTTATAATTTTCGCTCTCAGGCAGGTCTAAATTCCATTTTTCATTGAGGTAGGACAACTCCAGGCGTGCGGAGAAAAGCCATTCATTCTCACTGATTTTACGTTCCAACAGTGCATCGCTATCATGCTCATCCTCAATTTCCCCAAAGATCTCTTCAATAACATCTTCAAGCGTAATCATTCCGCTGGTTCCACCATGCTCGTCTAAAACCACGGCGATATTTCTCTTCTCGCGAGTAAATAGATTTAAGATTTCGTCGGCACGCATACTTTCTGGAATAAAGCTCACCGGGCGAAGAACGCGCTGTATGTTCTCGGGCTTTTTGAAGAGTTCAAACGCATGAACATAGCCAATTATCTTATCAATATTCTCCTCAAATACGAGCAACTTGCTGTAGCCTGAGTGGATGAATATTTCACGCACTTTTTCAGGGCTAGAGCCTACTTCTACGCCTTCAATTTCTGTACGTGGAATCATGAATTCTCTGGCTTTTGTCTCAGGGAATTCTAGCGCGTTCTTGAAGATTTCCAGTTCGGGATCAACATCCGTTTCTCCTTCCGTATTGTTTGGAACACGTTCTCGCACGTAATGATCGAGTTCCACTCGGCCAAAGGCGACATTTTCTTCTGCAATTTCAACGCGGAATATGTACTTCAAAAAGAATTGACTAATACCAAGCATCAATGCACTTGGCACTCTTAAAATCCAGTATAGCAAGAACGCAGGAATGCTTAACCAACTCATCAAACCTTCCGCATTCTGCCTAAAAACGGCCTTCGGCAACAATTCCGCCAACATCAATATGATTATGGTAGAAATTGATGTTTCAAGCAATAGGGCCAAATATTCCCAGGCCCCCCATGCATCGAATATGGGTTCCATCCATCGGTGCATATAGTTCCCATAAAGCACCAAAGCAACATTATTCCCCACCAAAATTGCGGCAATAAATGGAGCCGGACGATCGACGAGATAACCCAGACTCTTGTAGGAAAGTCGACCCTTTTGTCGCTCCAATTCAACATGGAGCTTGTTTATACTCAAATAGGCCATTTCCAACCCTGAAAACAGAGCGGAGAAAAACACGGCTAAAACAATAGGGATAAAAATGCTCACGGTTATTTATTCATGGCGCGCAATCGTGACCTACGCCTTAAGAAATACATAAAAATCGCTGCACCTAGAAATAGCGTGAATTGTATGGTACGAGTCCAGTTGCCCCATGCCATGTAAATCTCAACAGCACTCACAGCTGCCACGCCCAACCACAATATCTCAACTAAGCGTAAAGCTCTATTCATCGTCTATAAGTATTTCACCTTGTACCTTAAAGATACGATAGGTATTGAATTCTTGGTCGGCTTCAAAGCCTTTTCCCGTAATGAGCTGTCCATCCGTTCGTATTTGAACCTTAGCATCGCTATACAAGCGTTCCTCCTTTTTATTCCAATAGAGACGCTCACTACTCATGCGTTCGCCTTTACCATTCGTTAGTACCACATTACCGCCAATTGCCCAGAGGTCATCGTTCTTTAGTTGACGAGCAGTATCTGCTTCCAATACTGTTGAGGTTAAGGATTTACCATTGTAAAATTGGACCTTGATACGTTTCCCAAAAAACACATAGGGAGGATCTTGATTACCAAAGTCTTGTACCAAACCCGCTTGGATCTCCAATACCTTTTGCCCTGAATCGCTATAGGTAATAGTCGCTCCGAGCTGCTCGTTCAAAGGATAGAATTTCGGAGTGTCGCTTACCACATTCACTTCTTTAACATCATTCGAACAGCCTACCAGAAATAGGGACAACGAAATAATGATAAATACGTATTTGCGTAGCATAGGCCTAAGTTCGTAAAAAAGAAAATCCCCTGAACAAAACGCTCAGGGGACTCTGTTTATTTCTATTGTTCCGTTTAGTAGAACTTCACAGTTACTTTTTCATTGATCCAACAGCCAATGTTTACAACATCGCCTTCCTTGTATCCCAACTGGAATGCAACACCTTTATCAGGTACGGCTTGTGAATAAGCATTGATCAGCTTTGAAGCTTTCGCAGATACTTCCGGATCTATACTGCGTGCGTACGTCAATTTATTGATTGCAGCCCAGTAAACAGCGTTTTTCTCAACCGCGTTGCTACCACAAGTTCCTGCAGCTTCTGCATAGATCGTTGCCAAGTACAAGTATGGATTACCCCAATCCTTGCGCAATTGACCTGCTTTCAAACAGCTGGTTTTTGCAGCGCTTAATTGGCCCATCTTTTGGTTTACATAGGCAAGGCCCATGTAGTCATTTGCCTTACGACGTAGATCTTCTTCCTGTTCAATGGCTTCCGTGTAGTACTTCTTCGCCATTGCCCAGTCGCCCTTGTTGACGCCGAGTTTCGCCATGTTGCGTGCCGCTGCAGCGCTTGGCTCAAGACCATACAGCGTCTCTGCAATCATGATGAACACCGGGTTGTCGGTACAAGAAGTCACTTCACCATTATCATCCACACGCTCCTTTTGCAACATGTTACCAGCGCGCTTCAACCATTCAATATTATCCTTGTTCGCAGCGAATGCTTCTTCGTTGTAGATGCGGCCAAGTTTGTCACATGTCAATAGCGGGCTAAGGATTTTCTCGATGTTGCGTTGTACCGCTTCGATGTTGCGCAAACGAATCTCATTGTTTGAGATTTTGCGCTTATCTACGGAAGTATAGCCTTCTTCGTCCAATTGGTATTTGGTTTTCAACTCTTCAGCTTTATCCAATACCGCTACTAATTCTGCAGTAGCCGCATCCATTTCTGGCTTCACCAAAGGAGGTAGCTTCGCTGCCTTCTTCATGCGCTTCTTTGAAGAGTTGTTGTAGGCATATGTAGAATCGTATGTAGCAACCTCTTTAGCAAATGCATCTTTTGCGGCTTGCGCGTATGGGGATACACTATCCGCATATGCAATCCACTCAACCACAGAATCCGCTTTCAACGAAATGTTGTAGTTCTCCACGTTGAACGTATTGAAGTTGTATTCCAACGCCATCAAAGCCGAGTTGTATACTTCAAATAGGCGCTCTACATCCTTATTCTTGTTGAATTCTTTCACGTTTGCTTGGAAGTAACGGTCTACGTGAGCAACAGACATGTTGTCGCCCAACATCGCTTTAGCTTCTTCAAACATCACTACAGCTTTTGATACACTATCTGCATCCTTCTTGTAGTAGTTGTAAAAGTGATATGCCTTTGATGAAAGTGCGTTTGCTTTTTCTTCAGGGAAGTACGTACCGAAATCATCGTACATGCCCAAAAGTTGTTGAATGAATTTGTTCTTAGAGGCTTCATCTGGTGCGCTTTTGATCATCGCTTCCAAAATATTATCACCATAGGTGTAGATACGGATGTTCGCTTCTGGACAAGTCGTGTATAAGGCGTTCCAAGAATCATACGCATCTTCGTAGTTCTTGCCTTGGTAGTAAGAACCCATGATGTTATAATTCTCATAACACGATACTGAATCCGCAACAGAATTACCCCATTTACCGCTTTGTGCTTGGAGGCCTGTAGCAAAAAAAACAATCCCTAATACGAAGAGAATTCGCTTCATAATAATCTGATTTTTATCTATATCTAAATTTCTGGAACCACTTATCGTTCAACGTGATTCCTAAGTTAATGTTCCAATATTCTTCCTTTAAGTGCGTGTCAACACCATCCCAACGTTGGCCCAACCCCATACTTAAATTCAAAAAGCTTGCCTTTTGTTCACCAGGAGCCAATGATCTGTAAATTAAAGGCAGGTTCATACCAAAGTTTACCTCTCTCGTAACATAGCTCTGAGCATCCCAATGGAATTGTCCTATTTCTCTAGAAATGCCAAGTCGGTACCTTGAAATGGCGAGTAGATTTGTCGCGCGACTCCATTGCGGAACAACATAGGCAGGTACAAAAACGAGTCCTGCGCTTGCACGTTCACTTGAGGTGAATTGTGTTTGAGGTGCCACCTCGCCTGTTGGAGCAAATCCGCGGTATTCATGCCAGTTGGTGATGCGGTAATCGGCCACGAAGTCCCAAGCGTTCACTGGAACATCCTGAACCTTCTTACTTATGCCAATTCCAAAACCCGTAAAGGTTGGAAGAACCATTGTTCCGCCGGCGGTTAAGTTGTAGTACAATGTATCCACAGGGGTTTCTACAATACCACTATTGATAAAGGAGTATTGTGTGGTGATTTGACGCGCGTTCATGTTTCCACCAAGTCCGTAAACTGCACCAGCAACTAAATGATAATTCTTAACATCTCCTTGCAACTGGATTCCTCCATCAAAGGTGAAATCGCTTATGCCCGTTTTTGTCGTTTTGCTGACCGATAGAAAACGGGAGTCCGCGATGATTGTCTTATTGCTCGTGACTTCTTCACCGAAGATATATTTTGCATTCCCTCCAATACTTAGCCATTTGAAAGGCTCTACAGCAAGACCAACAGTCATCTGATCGTATCCCCCTTCTCCTAAGGAACGGTATTCGTACAAACCAAAATCATCAGAAGTATCTGCCACACTTACGTTGTAGCCTTTGGCTGCATAAGGGCTAAGTGTCAATGCCCCGCCAATCCAATCGGCGAACTTGAAACCGAAACCGAAGAAATCAAAATAGGTATTGAAATTTGTTTGATCCAAACCTTCGCTCATTATCTGATGACGAAAGCTACGATGCGCCCCACTCATTTCGAGTGTGGAATATTCCATATTGGTATAGCCCGCAGGATTCAAAACATTAATGGTGAATCTATCCACGTAACCTATTCCTGTTGCACCCATTCCAAGATATGATGGTCCAATGCCAAAGGTGGTTTCACCTATGCCCTGAATGCTTAAAGGACTCACTGAATTTGTTTGGGCTTGGAGGTTCGCACCTGTGAAGCCTCCCAAAGCAAGTACTACGGAAAAGACCGTGAACCTAACTAAGTCCTTGATTTTTAAAATATTCATGAAGCTGCTTAAGGGCATGTAGTTCATAATTCGAGGGTGCAAATATGTGCTTTTTTAAGGGGTTTCGCAAAGCATTTCTATCCCCTCCGCAAATGACGACCTTTTCAAGGCTAAATTCATTGCAATACTGGGAGATCATCGCCTCAACCTCCAAGGGTAGAGCAACATTTACGCCAGCTTGTAAATTTGTAATTGTATCTGTTCCAACAAGCGCCGCATTCGGGTCCGATTCAACCTTGGGCAATGCCGACGTAAAATCATGCATTGCTCGAAATCTCATTTGTAAGCCAGGACTTATCGCACCACCCTTAAAGACCCCGTTTTGGACAACATTGTAGGTAATGCAGGTCCCCGCGGTTACAGCCAATACATTGGGGCCGTATTCCAAAAATGCTGCAGTAGCTGCCAACAACCGGTCAACACCTAGGGTTTCAGGGCTTCCATATTCTATATTAATGGGCCAATTGGATGCTGCCCCCAACCATTGAATACGTTCAGGTAAGCTTTCGGGTCGAGTTCCACTGTACACTCCCATAGCTTCTATGCCTGGAAAACTCGAAAAGCAATCTTGAACACGGCTGACAAAGCTTTGAACTTCTTCCGTGGTAAAGTTCCATGTATCCACCAGCTCCAACTGATTGAAGAGCGCGGCTTTTAAGCGTGAATTTCCAATATCTAAGGCTAAGAACATGAAACAAAAATCGGTTTTAAACACGACATATGGAGCGAATGTATTGTTAAAGTGGCCATTAGATAAACCTTGAACTTTTTTACATTCCTATTTCCACAATTGAATTGTGGGTGTATATTTGCCGTCCTCTTACGGAGGTGATGTAGCTCAGTTGGTAGAGCAATGGATTGAAAATCCATGTGTCGGCGGTTCGATTCCGTCCATCACCACCACCTAAAAGCCTTTCAGTGTGACTGAAGGGCTTTTTTTATTCCCCAACGCCCGAAAATACCGGGGTAATTCAAATCTCACCACATTTTACGTCTTTCTATTAAAAAGGCCGGAACATCGAAATATCCCGGCCTTTTTGCACCAAAGTGGTAACCAAGTTTTTTTTGGTTACCAGTATCTCTATTGCTTTATCAATCGAATGAACTGCTCTGTTCCATCAACCTTAACCTTTGCCAGGTAAAGACCCGATGCAAATGTTGAAGCATCAATAACCAAACTCGATTGGCTTGAATGGGATCTCAAGAGTGAACCATGCGAATCGTACAATTGAATATGCATGGTTGAACCTGCTGGATTAGAAATCATCCAATGATCAACTGTTGGATTAGGATAAACCTTTAATTCAGCAATGTTATTTTCCTGAAAGTTTAAGGGCACATTCGCGTATTTAATCTCATCGAAATAGAATGTCGAATTGGCCGATCCATCGCCAACGTTTGTGCTGCCTGCCGTAAAATCAAAAAGCAACGCCAATGTTGGCATATCAATTGGCGCGTTGGTAAAATCAAAAGACAGTTGTTCCCATTCACCTGTTTTTGTCGTTTGAACGCTGCGCTCCTCTCCCCAGAAAGGCTTTTCTCCTTTTAACGTTACATAGGTTCCTACAGGGGCAGATGTCCAAACCTTCATCGTCAAAACAGGATGATTTGCATAATCTACGTTGTTCGCAAAGGTGATTTTACTACCGCCATATGGCGCGCCTAAGTAGCGCACAATCTTCCCAACGTTTGCACTTGTATTCAACCCATCAACATCTGGATTTGGTACACTTGTCATAATGGCGCTTTCGAAGTCAAAGAAATGACGTGCAGTAGTGCCAGATTCAAAGGTTACCGGCAATCCGGTACGAGGAGTTGCAATAACTCCCGCCACCTGCTCGATATCATCAAAATAGAAGGTCGTCCCCCCTCCAGCGGTGAAGGGCTGCGGCATGATGACGAGGTCTGCGCTCCCTGAAGGAGCAGGTATTCCAAAATCAAATGTGAGCGTTTCCCATGAACCACTTACCGTAGTAACTGCATCCACTTCACACGTGTATGGGTTTTCCAATTTCACCTTGATCACTGTACCCACGGGCTCGTTAGTCAGCACCTTCATAGATAAAACACAATTGGAAGCAGTATTAAAGCTGAGGGAAGACATGTTAGTGATTTTACCCCCGGCCCACATATCAGAGACATTGACTTTTACAATTTTCGCTACGTTTGAGCTTGAGTTACCCGTAGTGTTTGGGTTTGACACTATGGTAAAGGACGCACCATCGTATCCCGTCATTCCAGAAGTGGTCGACTCAAAGTCAAATGGGAAAGATTGGCCAAAACTGTTCATTGCGGCCAGAACCAGGATGGTACTGATGAATTTTTTCATTCTTAAGTATGGATTTGATTAATACATTGAAGCGCATGCTATTAATCATGCCAAC
>CAYNLA010000018.1:19352-23147 GCA_964397915.1 uncultured Polaribacter sp.
TGTTAATAACTCAAAACAAGGCACTTCTCAACCTTGAATGGAAGAGTGAACTTTGTAGGAAACCATAATTGGAACATAAAAACAGTTATGCATCCGCTTAAAAAAGACCAATACCGCTTGGTAAATCGGATCCGTTATGAGGTGAAAAACGTGCTTGAGCATGTGACTAAGGCTTCTGAGGAAAGTGAGCGCGTTAATCATGAAGAGATTGAACGTAGACTAGCCGTATTGAAAGAATTTACCCAAGAATTGGCCCACGTTCAAAATGCCATAGATCACGAGATCGCGAAGCACACCTCCTAAATTTCTTCTTCCCTTCTCCGTTTTTTGAACCATTTTACGCAATAGATGTTATAACAACTAAATGCAGATTTAACGTATGGACATAATTCTTCATAAAGCCAATTCTCGTGGGGTCGCGAACCATGGATGGCTCAAGAGCTTTCACAGTTTCAGCTTCGCAAATTATTACAACCCCCAAAGGATGCATTTTGGTGTTCTTCGTGTACTCAATGATGACGAAGTCGCTCCAGGAATGGGGTTCGGAACACACCCTCATGATAACATGGAAATCATTTCCATACCACTTTCAGGCGAGTTAAAGCATAAAGACAGCATGGGCAATGAAGCTGTAATTCGAACCGGCGAAATCCAAGTGATGAGTGCTGGTACGGGCATTCAACACAGCGAGTTTAACGCCAGCGGAGAAGAACCAGTAAAATTTCTTCAAATCTGGATTTTCCCGAACAAAAAGAACGTAACTCCAAGATATGATCAAATCCAAATACCTGATTTAGTCAAGCAAAACACGCTGCACCAAGTGTTAAGTCCCAACCCCGAAGATGCCGGTGTTTGGATTCATCAAAACGCATGGTTTCACATGGGAACCTTCGAAAAAGGGTCTCGTTTTGACTACGATCTTCAAGACAAACAGAATGGAATCTACTTATTCGTATTGGAAGGGACATTATCTGTGGCAAACGAAGAAATTGGACCAAGAGATGCTGTTGGAATATCCAATGTCCATAGCATAACGGGGGAAACCCTAAGTGAAAACGCTCGGATTCTACTCATGGAAATCCCTATGCAACTTTCATAAGTCCACCTAATTAACCAAACAAATTGGACCCACTAGGGTTATCTTTGCAAAATAAATCCGCCAAAATGAAAGAACCCATTAAAGGCTTTTCAAAACTCAGCAAGGCAGCGAAGCTCGAATGGCTTGTCAATAACAATTTTGATAATGCCGACGAGGCACGTGAAGTCATGACAACATATTGGCATTCGGATGCCGAGTTACAACAACGTCACGATGAGTTCATTGAAAATACCATCAGCAACTATTACATGCCTTATGGTGTAGCACCAAACTTCAAGATCAATGGCAAACTATACACTATCCCAATGGCCATTGAGGAGAGTTCGGTAGTTGCAGCCGCATCGAAAAGTGCTGGTTTTTGGTTAGAGCGCGGCGGATTTACCGCCGAAGTTTTGAGCACCGAAAAGATTGGCCATGTTCATTTCATGTACGAAGGAGATGCAACCGCATTGTTTGAGGACTTCGATGCTCTCGAATTAGATTTGAGAACAGCTACTGCAGAGCTCGTGGCAAATATGGAAGCTAGAGGTGGCGGTATATCGTCAATCAAAATAGTGGATGCTACAGATCGATTGTCCAATTACTACCAAATTGAAGTGACCTTTGAAACCTGTGATTCCATGGGTGCCAATTTCATCAACTCAAATCTCGAGGAGATGGCTAAATCATTGGAAGCTTTTGCTCATAATCATCCTAAACTCAATGGTGAAAATCTTGAGGTGGTGATGAGAATCTTGAGTAACTACACCCCAAAATGTCTCGTTCGCGCTTCAGTAAGTTGCCCAATAGAAGATCTAGCGAGCGAAGGAGTTAGCTCAGAAGAATTCGCGCGTAAATTCAAACGTGCCGTGGATATCGCAAACGCAGAGCCGTATCGTGCAACAACGCATAACAAAGGGATCATGAACGGCATTGATGCCGTAATCATTGCAACGGGTAATGACTTCCGCGCCGTGGAAGCAGCTTGTCACAGACACGCCAGTAGGTCAGGATCTTATAAAAGTCTCACGGGTTGTACCGTCGAAAATGGCATATTCACTTTTTGGATTGAAATCCCACTTGCCCTTGGCGTAGTTGGAGGTTTGACAAAACTACACCCACTGGTAGTGCGTTCGCTAGAAATGCTTGGCAAACCCAATGCTGAAGAACTCATGGGAATTGTTGCTGTTAGCGGCTTGGCTCAAAACTTTGCCGCCTTGCGCGCCTTGGTTACTACGGGCATTCAAAAAGGTCACATGAAGATGCACTTGATGAACATCTTGACCCAATTGGAAGCCACTCCCGAGGAGAAAATCCATATCGCAAATCACTTCAAGGATAAAGTGCCCCATCATAGAGAGGTAGTAAATTACTTCTGCCAATTTCGAGGCATCCCTGTTCCGAAAGTCGAAAAATAAGCCGACGTGAACTTCACCGCCCACGGAAAACTATTGTTGACTGGCGAGTATGCAATTACGCAAAGTGCGCGTGGCATTGCCATGCCAACTTCCTTCGGCCAGCACCTGAGCTTGGAATCTTACGAAGGTCCTGAGCACGTGCTTTGGGTAGCCTTAGATAATGAAAACAAACCTTGGTTTACGGCGGGGTTCGACCGTGAAGGTCGCGTATTGCACTCTTCTTCGGAAGCAATGGCTCAGAAGCTCCAAGTCTTTCTAGAACCCGTACGTCAATCCAACGGCTGGAACGCTTCCGTTCGTGCACAGACCAAGGTTGATTTCCCGAGACTTTGGGGCCTAGGCACCTCCTCCACTCTTTGTGCCTTACTTGCCCAGTGGGCAAAAATCGATGCATTATCCTATCGAAAACTCCACGGCGGCAGCGGGTATGATTTGGCCTGTGCGCAAGCAAATGGGGCTATTTCCTATGAGCTTTCACACGAGCAACCCGAAATTAAGGAAGTTCAGCTGCCAGAGGTACTTAAGAAAAGTGTATTTGTTTATCGCGGCGCAAAGCAAAACACAGACAGTAGCTTAAAATTGGTCGGGAGCAAACCCTTTTCCTCCGAGCAGTGCAAGGAAATCACTCGGTTGAGCGATGCTTTTCTGTTAGCGAAGTCCATCGAAGATCTAGAGTCCATTATCGAAAAACACGAACTATTGATTGCAAATCATTTAGGACTTGAGCGAGCCATCGACGGTCCCTTCAAGGGTGTAGTCGGTCAGGTGAAAAGCCTAGGGGGTTGGGGTGGAGATTTTGTGATGCTCACACGATTTGAGGAAAATCGCCAATGGCTTGCTGAAAATGGATTCAACACTATAATACCTTTCGAAACCATGGCGCTGTAAATGTGTTAAATAGGCACAATATTTGGTACTTTTAGCGCATGCGCAAACTCCTAATTATTCTCTTGGCAATGATGAGCCTTTCCAAGGCACATGCTGCACACCTCGTTGGTGGTGAGATTTCTTATAAATGTGTGAGTAGCGCAGCCTCGGGAAACACGTATCAAATCAAACTCGTTTTGTACCGCGATTGCAACTCTTCTGGAGCCGCTTTTGATCAGTTTGCGCCCATCGCCGTTTACGGCGGTCCCAACCAAAACACACTAGTTACCACGCTTAGTGTAGCTCGTGGCTTGATTGTCGGAATTCCTGCAGTCGTTGCAAACCCTTGTCTACAAACTCCGCCGAACGTCTGTACTGAAAAAACATCGTACACTACAAACGCAACTTTACCCGTAGCCACCCATGGCTACA
>CAYNLA010000019.1:0-5811 GCA_964397915.1 uncultured Polaribacter sp.
TTACGGCTACTTCGGGCTCTATTACCATCGAGAAAGGCGAATCTTCAGCACTCATTCCAATCCAAATTTTAGGCGATGAAGAGGCGGAGATGAAGGAGAACTTCTGGATTGGATACCAAAACGGTGAAAACGTGGATATTCCAAATCCATTCAATGTCATCACCCTAGAGAACGATGATAATTCGTTCACGCAATCGGATTCTGGCTATACCACACCATTAACCTACCCAGGTTTTACGCTCGTATGGAACGATGAATTTGACGGTACGGCGCTCAATACTTCGGATTGGAACTATGAGACAGGTGCCTCAGGTTGGGGTAACCAGGAGAGTCAGTACTACCGCTCTGGAACAAACAATGCGGAAGTGACCGACGGCTACTTGATCATTACAGCAAAACAAGAGAACTACGGCGGCGCGCCATTCACTTCGGCTCGACTCACAACACAAGGAAAGCAATCGTTCAAATACGGACGTATCGACATTCGCGCGCGTTTGCCTTTCGGTCAAGGTTTATGGCCTGCACTTTGGATGCTTGGCGATAACATCACGACGGTCGGCTGGCCTACTTGTGGCGAGTTGGATATCATGGAGTTGATTGGCGGTGATGGCAATAACGATGCAACAGTTCACGGAACGGCGCATTGGGATGCCGGCGGTCAAGCGAGCCACACCGGGAGTAAAACCCTTTCGGACGGCAAGTTTGCGGACCAGTTCCACGTATTCTCGATGATCTGGGATCAAAGTTCTATCAAATGGTACGTCGATGATGTACTCTACCACAATCTAAACATCTCAACGCTCTCAGCGTTTCATAACAAACACTTCTTCATCTTTAACATAGCTGTAGAAGGCGATTGGCCGGGACCAATTAATTCATCCACCATCTTCCCGCAATTCATGGCGGTGGATTATGTACGTGTATTTCAATAATTACTAACCATAAATAAATGCTTAACATGAAAAAAATCTACGCTTTATTGATGTTGTGCTTACCTATGTTGGGTTTCGCACAAAAGGATGTCACGTTTATCGTTGACATGCGCGGATACACTGGTTCTTACAACGGTGTATACGTTAACGGGGACTACAACAGCTGGTGTGGTTCTTGTAACCCAATGTCTGACCCTGAAGGGGACAGCATTTGGACGGCAACTCTTCCATTGACGGCTGACTCTATCGAGTACAAGTTCACTTTGGACGGTTGGACAGGTCAAGAGAACTTGACATCTGGTACTTCTTGTACTAAAACGACTGGTGCTTACACAAACCGTTTCGCGGTTTTGAATGGTGATACCATTCTTCCAGGTGTTGCTTGGGAATCTTGTGCTGCTATGCCAGGACAAGTGTATATGACATTCCAAGTTAACATGTCATACACTTCAGTGGATACAACTGGTGTATGGTTAGCTGGTGGTACTGGTTTCGCTACTCCAGGGGTAAACCAAATGTACCCTATTGGTGATTCAGTATACTCTAAGACGCTTCCTGCAGATACAGGTTTCTACAGCATGTTTACTTTCTTGTCTTCAAACGATCCAGGATGGGGTTCTAAAGAGAACATCGTAGGTAAGCCATGTGCTGCTGGTCAGTGGAGCGACCGTGATATGGTTGGTTACTCTGCAACTATGGGCTTGATGTCAGATTTCCACTACCGTACATGTTTCGGTGAGTGTACTACTGACGGTACTTGTCCAGTTCCTGCTACTCCAGTAAACGTTACTTTCCAGTCTGATCGTTCAAACAGCCCATCATTCACTACTGCCTACATTTCAGGTACTATGAACGGATGGAGTGGTGACGCGAATCAAATGACTGATGCTGACGGTGATGGTGTTTACGATGTAACACTTTCATTGATGCCAGGTTCTTACGAGTTCAAGTTCACTGCTGATAACTGGGCAATTCAAGAAAACTTCGACCCAACTACTGCAGATTCTGTATGTACATTGACTACAGGTAGCTTCACTAACCGTTTCATCACGATCAGTCAAGCGGATACTACCTTGGATGTACAATGTTGGGAAGAGTGTGGTCCATGTTCTGGTATCGGTGTTGATGAGTTTGCAACAGACTTCTCTGTGAAGCCAAACCCAGCTTCTGATCTTTTGATCATCGAGAACACAACAGGTGCTCGCTCAACGGTAACTATGTTCAACATCACTGGTGCTAAAGTATTGGAGCAAAGCTTCGATGCAGAGGCTCGTCTTGATGTTGCTGCAATGCCACGCGGAATGTACATCGTACGTGTACAAAATGGTTCAACTGAATCAACTGTACGTATCGCTTTGAATTAATGCTTACAATTGGTTAGTAAGTATAGGGGACCCCGCGAGGGGTCCCTTTTTTGTTGTATTTTTCTCTCATGAGAAAGATTTTACTGCTTTTTGTCCTGTATGTGTCCGGCACGACAGTAATGGCGCAAACTGCGCGCAGAATTGGTCCGGCGCAAGGATTGTTGCACCCTACAGTTTATGCTGTTGAACAAGATCCATATGGGTTTGTATGGATCGGTACAAGAGATGGCTTATATCGTTACAACGAGGGCAACGCCACTAGTGTTGATTTCCTCCCCAATGCATTAGCAAAAAGTAGAAATATTCAGAGCCTATGTGTTCGTAGCGATTCCACTTTATGGGTCGGTGTGCAACAGCTAGGTGCAATTGCTTTTGATATACGGACCATGCAGCCGCTGGACATGGATGCCTATCCGCTATTGGATGAAGGGCTCACCGTTCAATCACTCCATGAAGATTCGCACGGACGTCTGTGGGCCGGTACGGCTGGACAAGGCTTGTACTATCTTGACAAAGGGGCCTTAGAGTGGAAGGAGCAGACCTTTGCCTATGCGCCCGAAGAACTGATGTTTGTTTTCGATTTTGCCGAGCAAGGCGATACGATATGGCTTGGAAATTCAGGGGAGCACATTCTTTACTTCGATTATTCTGATGATCGAGTTCATTCTTTTGCGCAAAGTGAGGATTTCGCCTCGTACAGTAAAAGCGTTGATGTACAAGGGGGGCAGGTGCTTTTCGGAATAGCTGAACATGGCCTATGGGTGCTATACCAAGGCAAATTCGCGGCGTTCGAATGTCCCGTCACTAACCCTAGGGATGTGGCCTTCAATGGAGCGGAGATTTGGGTAAGTACGGACGGCGATGGCATACATGTTCGTGAAGCGAATGGCGCATGGAAGCACTGGACAAAGCTCGATCCACAATTGGGGATAGCTACGGATCAGTTCTACTCCATCTATGCAATCGGAAGTGATTTTTGGATAGGGTCTTTCAATGATGGGATCAGCATCCTTCCTCGCGAGGATAAGGCCGTAGGAAAGTTGCGAAACCCGGAGTCCTTTACGTATACCAGTATACAGAGTGCGCTATGCATGGAACGCCTGGGCTCAGACATTTGGGTTGGGTTTGACGGGGATGGATTGGTGCGCTACACGTTGAATGACGGTGTTTGGGCTCCTGTTGCGATGCTCGACAATGGTACATATGACTATCCTAAGGTGGTAACGAGTTTACACGCTTCATCCCGAGGAACGCTCTGGGTCGGAACGTTCAATGATGGCTTATTGGAGTTGGATGCCGAGGGAAGAATTTTAAACAGGTATATGGCCTTTACAAGTTTTAGTAAAGGTCTCTCGAACAACAACATTTGGTCTCTTGAAGATGCCGGTGGCGATAGTTTATGGGTAGGAACCTTAGGGGGACTTCAACTTTGGGACGGAACCAAATTCCTGCAACCATGGCAAGAGCCTTGGGCCGTAGGTCGAAACATCATGGACCTTCAACGAGATGGTGATGCTTTATGGGTAGGTTCAGAATTCATGGGTTTGTACAAGATACAGGAGGGGTTGATTTCGCATTTCACACTGGAACATCCTATTCTTGATTTAGCACTGCACCATTCAGGCCTCCTGCTAATAGCGACAGAAGGTGGTGGAATGTATGAGGTCAAGGATGGAGAAATCACCCAGATCCTTGACATTCCATTATTGACGGTATACGGTATTAACGTCCAATCGGACCGAATTTTTGCGACCACAAATAATGGGTTGTTGGAAGGCGTTAAAACAGATGAAGGTTGGCGTTTTTCAAACGCTGCGACGTTAACGGAAACTCAGTTGGCGTTGTTCAATCGAAAAGCCTTGGCAGAAATAGGAAACTCGCTTTGGATAGGCGGTGCTGGTGGAGTGGTACAGTTTAATACCCAGCGCGTGGTTGCGCCGTCGGAACTCTTGATTGTAGGCCTTAAGGCTGACAATACAGATTTGCCGTTTACTTTAACTAAAACGGGCGCCATTGACGCGGTTCGCCTCTCTCCTGGGACGCGATCGGTCCAATTCTATTTTGAAATCATGTCTTTACAAGATAGATCGGGCAAGAAAGTCGAATATTTCGTGAAGGGAATCCATTCAGATTGGATGTCGTTAAATTCAAACCTAAGAAGCTTAACATTCAACAACTTGCTTCCAGGTTCCTATACGCTTCAATTGCGCTTGATTAATGAAGTGGGTGAGGTGGAGCGCACTTTGGCTATGCCTTGGGTCGTAGAGTCATATATATGGCAACGTACTTGGTTCAGGGCGTTAGTTTTAATCATTGTATTTATTTTGATCGGGGTTGCGGTTGCGGTCTACCAAGACCGCAAGCTGCGAGCAACACGAGTCAAACTATTGGAGACTGAGCGCGAGCTTTTAGCGGCCAAAGCAGGAGAGATGGAGGCGAAGGCAAAGCAAAAAAGCGATGAATTGAATTTCCAATTACTTAAGACCTCTTCGCGAATTGAATTGATGCAAGCCTTCCGCGACCGGCTTCAAAAAGAGCGCAGTGAGCGAGGAAAAACTAATGAGGTTGGAACGTTTCTTCAGAGTCTTATACGAGACTTGAATAGAGAACTTCAAAGCGAAAATTACTGGGACCACTTCGAGCGTAACTATAGAGATCTCCATGATGCATTTTCGGAAGCTTTGGTGGAGCGACATCCCAATCTGACGAAAGGGGAAATACGATTAAGCTATTTGGTTCGACAAAAGATGAACAATAAAGAAATTGCAACGGTGTTAAATGTCAGTCCTGCTGCTGTAGAAAAAGCGAAGTATCGTTTGAAAAAGAAGATAGGCCTAGAAAAGGAGGAGTCTTTAGATCAATATTTGCAAGAACTTTAAACCTGTCCAGCCTTTGTCCAAACTGGACGTATGGTGCTTTCCATCACTTGGTGCACATTTGCATTGAGTTAACGACGGAAATCACGACTTGTAGGTTTCTTATATTACCGGTGTCTGGAGAGGCGCCGGTTTTTTTTGTCCTGTATTAAGTTCAAGACTGCGTAAAATCGGGCTTTTTCGTTGCGAAGAATTAATTGCTGAACCATTTTTCTTGCAGACCACGTTCTGGTTCGGAAGGGTCTCGTTTCATTCGAATGTAATGCCCTTTGGAGCCCTCCTTGTACTGTACTGTATATGGAATTTCTTTGGTTTCCCCATTTCGAGTCGATTGAAGAATAATGACGGTGCCTTCTTCTGGTCCACCGAATTCATTTTGGAGCTGAGCGTCATACAGCGCTATGATGTCTCCTTCTGCCAATTTCAAAGGATTTTCAGTTCCAATTTTTTTAATTACCAAGGTGTTCGTTCCTCGAATGCGACGGTATTTGATCCCGTAATCCCTTAAGGGATCTGCTACCAAAGGTCCTACGTAATTGCGGTCGTATAGTATGCCAACTTTAGCGAGATACTCTTGAATAGGCAGCGGCTGTGTTCCACTGACGTAGTCGTCAAAGAATTGTTGTAAATCGGGATGTA
>CAYNLA010000019.1:5911-21616 GCA_964397915.1 uncultured Polaribacter sp.
AGCGGCTGTGTTCCACTGACGTAGTCGTCAAAGAATTGTTGTAAATCGGGATGTACTAGGGCTACAAACTCCTCGATAAACTCATCGTCCTTGAAACTTTTGTTTGGACCATAAGTATCGCGCAGTTCTAGGACGATGTCCAGTAAGTCTTTCTCTCCTTGGGTGAGCTCCATGATTCGGATATCTAGTAACGCCCCCATTAGTGCACCTCGCCCATAGACCTGCATGTATTGCTTTTTATAGGGCTTGTGCAAGACGTTTTCGCTCATCTCAGTGAACGGCATTTTTTCAGTAGGATAGCGATCTGCGGTGACGATTTTTTGGCGCAATACGGAACGAATGTATTCATCTCGCGTGATCACACCCCCTTTGACTTGGCTTATTCCCGCAAAATATTCCGTAATGCCTTCATACAACCAAAGGTGTTTACTCATCTGCGGGTCGATATAGTTGAAGTTGCCTATTTCCTCGCTGTGTAGACCTAAGGGAGTAAGAATGTGGAAGAACTCATGAATACAGACATCTGCCATTTGGTCTAGGACCATATGGTTGCCAAAATCGGGCAGGTAATAAACCGAACTATTGCCGTGTTCTAATGCTCCAAAACCTTGCCCGGCCAATTGTCTAATCGCCCTGATGATCGTTCCTAATTTGATTTCTGTCCCTTCTACAAGTCCTTGAAATTCGCTGTAGTCTTTGATGTAAAAGATGAACGCATATTTCTTCACAGGCAGGTTGCCGTCGAGAAAGGCCTCAATTGCTTCCATGCTCAACTTCACTTGATTGTAAATATCAGCAGATAATTCGCGACCACTTTCACTAAACACGCCAATGGTAACCTTCGTTTCCCCCAAACGGAAGGAAGTCGTATCTGGTTTGGCGAACATTATGGGGCAGTCCAAAAGCTGGTGATAATCTTTTGCAAAGAAATTTTGGGTATTTCCATAGGTATAACCGTCCATCGCGCTGAGTCCATAAAGGGTAGGACTCTTAATGACTTCAAGGTTAACTGGCATCTCTTCGGCGCCTTTGAAAAAACCGAGGTAGCCGGCAGCATTGATTAAGAAATTCTGACCCGCTTGATTGTTGGTTCCCGCAGGTTCGAAGATTTTATTTTTGCGAATCTTAGAATCAAAGGAATCGTCCACCCAATACTCAATTTTTTTAGGTGATCCTTTGATGATGAAGGTGTTCCCTTGCTGCTTCACCTTTAAAGGTTTGTTCTCTTTGTCGTAGGCTTTAAAGTCTTCTATAAATCGGCCATAATCTAGCGTCGCGTAAGTACCGGGTATGGTAGCTGGGAAATTGAATTCTACGCCTGCGACATCATCACCGAAATTCATTTTCGTGGCATCGACGGTTACTCGGACGCGATCATCAACAACATTTACGAGGTCTAGAGAATATACGTGTGCTCCAGTCTTCTGTGCGAAGGCGAACAAAGGAAGTAAAAGGGCGCAGAGTAGTTTCAAACGTGTGGCCATGATGATAGATTTATGGAATAAAGATAGAGGTTCATTCACATAGACGACGGTCGCGATCAAACGGTTGCCCAGGGGTATAAAAACAGGAAGCCCCGCGACATTGTCGCGGGGCTAACCAACACTCTGAAACTATGATTAAGCCGCAGCGTTGTCTTTGCTAATTGCCAAAGAGTACACTACAAGACCAAATCCAATCTTGTTTATCGCATCTGCGATGTTGTACAATAGGTCCATGTAGCTAGCGTCCATTCCGAAATCGTATCCGAAAAGACCACCTTTAGTACCTAAGATGTACCCGATTGGGTAGATAGCCCAACCGATGATTACGAATTTCGCCAACATTCCGTTCGCTTTCGCAACCTGACCACCAGCGTTGTTAGCCAATTTGGCAACATCACCAGCAACAACCAACCATACGATGTAGAAGTAAGCTGCACCTGATAGGGCTCCCCAAATCCATGATGATGAATCATCTTGGTGGAAGGCTTCTCCGATGTAACCCAAAACAAGCATAGCAACTGAAGCAATGATCAGTTTCCATAGCAAGTTCATAGTACCACCCGCTTTCTTGGTTATTAAATAGAATTCCACACACATCAATGGAACGGTCAACGTCCAATCGATGTAACGCAAAGCAGTTGGGTTGTCCCCAGTTGCTTGATAATAATCGCGCATGTAGTAGTAGTGTACGGCTGCAATACCCGTAATCAAACCACTAACAAGTAGCGATGTTTTCCATTCATCCGATACGCGACTGCGCTCGAAGAAAAAGAATACTGACGCGGCAAACATTGCCATGTAGCCAGTGAAGAATGTAAATGATACTGGATCTGCAGCATCAACATTCATTACCTCTAGAAATAGTGACATGGTGTTAAAAAATTAAAGGTTATAACTACCACTTAACTTACGCTAATAGATTTTGTTCAAAGCAGTTTAAAAATTGAGTATAAAAACTCAATAATTCCCTAAAATGCACGTAATCAATAGCAAAAAGGGTGATAAGTACTATTCATATGAACAAAGGCTAGGCTTGTTTGTTTAGATAATTATAAAAGGTCGAAAGTACATTTAATCATGAAATACGATATCGCGCTCATCGGTTTGGGAGCTTCCAACAGTCTACTGCTTTTAGCACTAGAGGAGCGCGGAATATTGTCCGAATTGAGCGTATTGATTCTTGAAAGCGATGCGAAACTTGCTAATGACAAGACCTTTTGTTTTTGGTCGGATCGAAACGACCCCATAAATACCAGCCTTCGCACTTTATTACTAAAACAATGGCGAGAAGTCAATTTTAATGGTAGACGTGAGGTCATGAAGACCAAGAGTTATGCGATGTTGGAAAGTTCAACGCTCTATCATCATACCAAGGAGCTGGTGTCGCGTTCTCCGAACATTACGAATATTCGAGCCACATTTACGGGTTTCAAGACTTTGCAAGAAGGGATAGCGGTATACTCCGATGAGCAATTTTGGGTCGCTTCAAAGGTTTATGATAGTCGTATGCCAGAGATTAATGAACCTACAGGTCGGCTGGTGCTGCAATCTTTTACAGGTTGGCGAGTAAAAACAGATTGGCCCAATTGGGACCCAAGTGAAATGACTTTGATGGATTTTGAAATTCCTCAAAATGATTTTACTCAGTTCATGTACATATTGCCAATATCCGATAATGAAGCATTAGTGGAAGTAACAAGATTTGGCACAGAGATTTTACCGGAAGATCTCGCTCAAACCCACCTAAGAAGTTATTTGTTTTCATTAGAGGGTCCTTACGATGTTGTTCATGAAGAGCGAGGTGTGATTCCCATGTCACAGCACGCAAAACAACAATATCCTGATTCGCGTGTCGTTTCAATGGGAACAAGGGCAGGTCTTATCAAAGCAACTACTGGATATGGGTTTAAGCACATGTTCGATCAGGCCTATGCCATTGCTAATGAGTGGAACAATGAGTTAAGAACCAACACCCGTTCAATGTGGAGTTGGCCAAGAACAGGAATCGGTCGTCATTACTTTTACGATCACCTTTTGTTGCACATATTGAAGACAAAGCCGCATTGGGGCAAAGAAATCTTTGTGAAATTATTCTCAAACCAAACGCATGAGGGTATTTATGATTTCTTAGATGAGAAGAGTTCTTTTCGTTGGGAGCTCGGTATGTTTTCTAGGTTGCCCATCATGAAGTTTCTTTGGGCTGTAGTGGCCTCTTTTTTCGCCTTCCTTAAAACGAGACCTGCTCGCTGGGCGCCAATGGCATTTGTATTGGTTTCGATGACATTGAATATTATTATTCCGCAGTGGTCTTCTGCCATCTCAATAGGCATTCTTTTGATCATGCTCTTTCTAGTAGGAATACCTCATGGAGCATTGGACGGCTTCGGCCATGCAAGCGGTATGCGTTTGCCGAAATTTATTCTTCGATACAGTGGAATAATGGCTTTAGTACTTCTGTTTTGGGCCGCGAGCCCCATAGCAGGTCTACTTGCTTTTGTGCTATATAGTGCATGGCACTTTGGAGAAACAGATATGCGAGAATGGAATTTACCGAGTCCTTTTCTCACTATAGCTTGGGGAGGAATTCTTTTTGCATTGCTCTTGTTGCCACACATGAGTGAGGTGAATATCGTGCTGGCTTCAATGGGAATAGAGGAGGTCGTCCTCCCCGCGGCATCTAGTACGACCATCTATCGCGCTGCGGCAGCAATCGGCATTGCGGGAGGGTTGTGGTTCGGCTCCTTGCCTTGGTTGATATCAATTTTAACGCTTGTACTCTTGGGAGAGCAGCCATTGGCGGTTGCCTTTGGCACTTATTTCATATTGCAACACAGTACCTCAGGTTGGGATCATTTAAAAAAGGCGCATCGTTGGTCTCATGTTCAGATGTTCATGAAGGCATTGCCTTTTACCCTTGGTGCCATTGCGTTATTCTTGGTCATTTTTCAATTCGACCGAAATTCACTTTCGCAATGGAGCAGCTACTTCTTGATTTTCCTTAGTGCGCTGAGTCTGCCGCACATCTACTTTATGTCGAGACTCTACCGGAGTCAAGATTAAGCCAATTTCTTTTTGAGTGTAATGTGGGTTATTTCAGGCCACATACCTACACGCCCCGGAAAAGCTAAATAACCAAATCCGCGATTTACGTGAAGTACTTTTCCATCCTCTTCACGATAGATGCCGGCCCATTTTGGATATTTAAATTTTACCGGTGACCATTTTATCCATCCAGGTATTTCAATACCGAATTGCATTCCATGGGTATGCCCGCTAAGAGTTAGATGCACCTTATTGGAATGTTGCTTAACCTTGGCGTCGAAGTGACTAGGATCATGACTCAACAACACGGTGAACGCATCTTCTGGAATCTGTTCCAGCGCTTTATCTAAGTCACCATAAGGAGGGAATGGAGGCAATCCCCAGTTCTCTACACCTGCGAGGTACATGCGCTGTCCATTGCGCTCAAAATAGCGGCTTTCATTCATAAGAAGGTCCATTCCCATCTCTGCATGGATTTCTTTAAGACGATCAAGATTGGCCACTTTCGCTTCGGGTGAAGGGAATTTCCAATAATCGCCGTAATCGTGATTTCCCAGAATGGAAAAAATGCCCAATTTCCCTTTCAAACGTTTGAACGTCTCAATCCAAGGCTCTGCCTCTTCTGCAATGTTGTTTACCATATCACCTGTAAACACAACGGCATCAGCACCAAGCTCGGTTACCATATCAACACCGTATTGGACCTTTTCTTGGTTATCGAAGGATCCACTATGGATGTCCGAAATCTGCGCAATAGTGAATCCATCAAAAGCTTCCGGTAAATCTTCGTATTCCAAGGTATGGCTGATGACACGGTAGCGGTAGCGACCTTTCCAAATGCCATCAATAATTCCGAGAAACGGAATGGCTGCGAGGCCTAGCGCTATCTTAGAAATGAATGCGCGGCGCTCTGGCAGTATTGCGGGTTGGACGGTAAATAATCGGACCGCGTATTGGATGATCCGCGTAATGTCTTCGAGCAATAGTGGGACGATGGCGATTAACTTAGGTACGGCAAGAAGAATGGACGCTCCGAAAAGGATGCTTCCTACTTTGTAATCCACTTTACCGTTCATCATCATGAAGGTTACGAATAGACTCAGTACAATGTAAGCGCCAGTTATTCCCCAGTAAATCCAGGGTGTGACGGGGCTTTTAAAAACAGTGCGGAAGGCTTGGTAGGCGTAAAGGTCTATGGCGAGAACCATACCCAGGGTAAAGAGTATGCGAAAGATCATTATATCTGTATGTATGCTTAGGAACAACGCCATTTTGGCCCGATTGTTTTAGATTGCAAAAATGGGTAATTGACGCGAAGTCCCTAACTTACCTGCTTTAAATTTCTGACAATTCTAATAAGCAATATATGGGCCAAGAAACCCCGGATCACGATAAAAAGCTTTTTCTTCTCGATGCGTATGCATTGATCTTCCGTGCCTATTTCGCTTTTGCGAAAAACCCGCGAATCACATCCGGAGGATTGGACACGAGCGCCATCTATGGATTTACTACGGCTTTGTTGGACTTGTTGTCTAAGGAAAACCCAACACACATTGCGGTATGTTTCGACCTTCCTCAGCCTACGGAACGTCATGAACTATTTCCAGAATACAAAGCAAACCGCGATGCAACACCCGAGGCCATCAAGATTGCAGTGCCCTACATTCATAAGATTCTAGAAGCTTTCAATATTCCCGCACTTGGTGTTCCTGGGTATGAAGCAGACGATGTCATTGGAACCTTGGCGAAGAAGGCGGAACAAGAAGGCTTTACTACCTACATGATGACGCCAGATAAGGATTTTGGCCAATTGGTGAGTCCTAACATATTTATGTACCGTCCCGGTCGTGGGGGTAATCCGCCTGAGGTTTGGGGCGAAGCGGAAGTTTGTGAGAAGTTCAGCTTGGACCGAGTTGAGCAAGTGATCGATTACCTCGGCATGATGGGGGATAGCGTTGACAATATTCCAGGCTTACCAGGGGTTGGAGCTAAAACGGCTTCAAAATTGTTGGCGGAATACGGTTCACTCGAAGAGACGCTTGCAAATGCTGACTCAATCAAGGGAAAGCTTGGCGAGAAAATCCGCGAGAATGCTGAATTAGGTTTATTGTCAAAGAAATTGGCCCGAATCATTATTGATGTTCCAATTGATCTAGCGCCACAAACCTTGACCCGTGATCCGTGGAATCAAGATGCGCTTTTGGCAATTTTTGAAGAATTGGAATTCCGTACGCTTGGACGTCGTCTGGGTTTAGGACACCATGAATCTAGCGATGATGCACCGGCAGCTCCCAAGGCGGCAAGCACTAAGGTGAATCTTGCTTCGAACGATCAAATGAGTCTTTTTGGTGGCGATGATACGCCAACCCCCGAGGCATCTGTAAGTCCGTCCAATAGAGATTCCGTTGCTACGACGGACCATCTGTATCAGCTCGTTGAAACATTGCCGGAGGCACGTCAATTGGCTTCTTTACTTGCGCAAAAAACTTCTGTTGCTTTCGATACTGAAACCACATCGCTGGATGTATTGGACGCCGAGATTGTCGGGATGAGTTTTTGCTATGAGAAAGGCAAATCGTTTTACGTTGCGGTACCTGAGGATCGGGCGGCAGCGGAAGAAATCATCCATGCCTTCGCGCCATTCTGGTCGAATGACGGTATTGAGAAAATTGGACAAAACATTAAATACGATATCAGCGTCTTGATGAACTACGGCGTTGAAGTTACAGGTCCAATCTTTGATACGATGATTGCGCATTATTTGATACAGCCGGATATGCGTCACGGTATGGACATCCTCGCTGAAACGTATCTAAACTACCAGTGTATTTCCATTGAAACGCTCATAGGCAAGGGGAAGAACCAAAAGAATATGCGAGATCTTGCTCCAGCGGAGATCCTGGATTATGCGGCTGAGGATGCTGATATCACCTTCCAACTCAAGGACTTGTTTGAGCCGATGCTACGTGATACGGGCGTGGACGGCGTATTCCGGAATATCGAGATGCCTTTGGTGCCTGTTTTAGCGCGTATGGAGCGTGAGGGAATCGCAGTGGATGTCAACGCTTTGAATAGCTACAGCATAGAATTGGGCACCTTAATTGAACAGCTTGAAGGTGAGATTATTGAAATTGCTGGAAGGCCATTTAACGTTGGTTCTCCGCGCCAATTAGGCGAGGTGCTTTTCGATGAACTCAAACTCATCGACAAACCCAAAAAGACGAAAACGGGGCAATACGCCACGTCCGAAGCTATTCTAGAAGGGCTGAAGAAAACGCATCCCATTATCAATAAGATTCTGGACTATCGCGAGTTGAAGAAATTGAAAAGCACTTATGTGGACGCATTGCCTGAGTTAGTGCATGCCAAAACAGGTAGAATACATACGAGCTTTAATCAAACGGTTGCTGCCACAGGTCGCCTCTCTTCCACCAATCCAAACCTTCAAAACATTCCAATTCGTTCAGAGAACGGAAGGAAGGTACGTGCCATGTTTACTGCTGCCAATGCCCAGCATACATTAATGGCTGCAGATTACAGTCAAATTGAATTGCGTGTAATAGCTGCCCTTGCCAAGGATGAGGCAATGATAGAGGCATTTAAAAACGGCGAGGACATTCACCGAGCTACTGCGGCGAAAGTATTTGAAGTGGCCCCGGAGGAAGTAACGCGTGAGCAACGCTCGAATGCAAAAACCGTCAACTTCGGTATTGTCTACGGGGTCAGCGCTTTTGGCTTGAGCCAGCAGACGGATATGAGCCGAAAGGAAGCTAAAGCTGCCATCGATGGGTATTTCCGTACGTATCCGGGCATCAAGAAATACATGGATGATCAAGTCGCTTTTGCACGTGAACACGGATATGTGGAGACCATTACGGGTCGTCGACGCTACCTCAAGGACATTGATAGCCGAAATGCGGTGGTACGCGGTCACAGCGAGCGCAATGCCGTGAATGCACCTATTCAAGGATCGGCGGCAGATATCATCAAGCTCGCGATGATTGAGGTGGACCGTGCCATGCGTGCTGCGAACATGAAATCACGAATGTTGCTTCAAGTGCACGATGAATTGGTCTTTGATGCCGTGCAAGAAGAATTGGATGCGCTGAAGGCACTTGTAATTGAAAAGATGGAAGCAGCGGTAGATCTAGCGGTACCAATGGTCGCTGAAGTGGGCACTGGTGATAACTGGCTTCAAGCACATTAGAATTCAATTGTTTTTTATCGTAGAATTGTAAGTGAACACTTACAATGACAGAAAAGCAACAAATACTTCTACAAAGTGCGCAGCAATCCTTTTGTGATTTAGGGTATGCTGGTGCATCTACTGCTAAAATTGGACGACTTGCGGGTACCAGTGAGGCCTTGATCTTTCGTCATTTTGGAAGCAAGCGCGACTTGGCAAGATTGGTGGTTAAAGAGGGACAAAAATGCCGTGCTTCAATGTCTTACGGTACATTAAACCATCCGGATCCATCGGAGGTGCTGAGAGGATTTATTGGTCTACATGCCATGTTTTTGGCGGGTAAAGACCCATTTGTTCCTTGGATTGCAGGGATCCGTATTGTCAACGAAAATCCAGATTTTTTTGAGGAGGACGGTTTTATAGTTGAGCGTTTAACCTGGGCAGTTTCTAACGTTGGACACGCCAAAGCCGGTGCCGTGACGCGCATTATTATTTCCACGCTCGATCAAGCTTTGCTCTACGCCTTTAAGGGTCAAGAGGAGCAAGCTGAAGCACTCATTGTTGGTCTTCGTGAAATCATAATAAATGAGTAAGTAATTACTCATTATGTTCTAAACAAAGCCAAAAGTGCCCTTTGAGGATCGCGGGTCTCGCGCACCATCACTTATTTAACGACCTAGGTGAGCACATTTAACACATGGTGAACCTAAAAGCCACCTAATTGTTGTAACTATGCAACAAATAAAAAATCCTAGTTTTTGGAGCCTTCAGATATTAACCAAAGCATCGGCTATTTGACGGGCAGGTCCCATCGGTTGATTCGGGATGCAGTAAGTGCTGAATTGGTCGCTCAAGGCTATGAGATCAGTTCGACATTTATGCCTGTCTTAGGCTATATGGCGCTCAATCATCCCAAGCCCATTGTCCAACGTGACTTGGCGGATATGCTCGATTTTGATCGCCATAGAGTGAGTAGGATCGTCAAAGAAATTGAGGGGAAAGGTTGGATTCGAAGTCAGACGAATCCAAAAAGCAAGCGCGAGAATCTGATTGAGCTTACCAAAGAGGGCTTTAGTATTTTTAAGGTCATAGGCCAATGCGCATCGGAGGTCTTCGAGCGTGCTTTTGAGGGGTGTTCAAGAGAAGAACGTGAAATAACAGAGAAAACATTAAAAATAATTATCAATAACCTGAGTGCATCATGAACGTAAAAGTCATTCGCAACATCATCATTGCCGTCCTTATCATCGCGGTAAGTCTCTTTGTAAAAAGGAAGCTTTCCGGCATGGCAACCAAGGCGGAAATCAAGGAGAGCAAAACGGCTCCCATAGTAAACACCTTCACTTTTACATCCGGTACAGTTCCTTTGCCGCTTGAATTGTACGGAAAGTTAAATGCCGTGAATCGCGTTGACTTGCTCGCCGAGGTTAGCGGTTCTTTTGTAGGCGGTGATCGCCAATTTCTCGAAGGCGTCGCTTTTCAAAAGGGAGAAGTTCTGATAGCGCTTGATAACCTTGAAGCCACAGCAAATGTGATGAGCCTCAAAGGGAATTTCATTAATGCTGTGGTAGGCATCCTCCCAGATATTAAAATGGATTATGCAGCGTCTTATCCCGATTTCGAATCGTTCTTAAACGATCTGAGTCTATCGAAGCCTTTGCCAACGCTCCCACAAACTTCTGGTACTCTAGAGAAATTTCTAATTGCACGAGGGATTCAAAGTGCGTACTACCAAGTTAAAAGTGCTGAAGAGCGATTGCAAAAATTTAGTATTCGCGCACCTTTTAATGGTGTGGTTGCTGTAGCGAATGTGAAGCGCGGGAACCTAGTAAGTCCAGGGCGTGCTTTGGGAACGTTTGTGGGAACTGGCGCGTATGAAGTAAAAAGTGCAGTGACCTTAGCCTATGCAGACGAACTGAGCGTGGGACAATCGGTTCGATTTACCAGCCCAGATATTGAAGGGAATTGGACGGGTCGTATAGATCGCATCAGTCCAATTGTAGACGGTGCAAGTCAAAGTATCAATGTTATAGCTACGGTTCAGGGCAAGGAACTTCGTGAGGGCATGTACTTGACCGGAACAATTGAAGGACTGACAGTAGAAAACGCTATGAGGGTGCCTTCTTATGTGGTCTTTGACAACGAATACGTTTACACGGTGGAGAATGATAGCGTACTCCAAAAACAAAAGATACATGTGGTGGAGTGGCTCGACGATTCCATCATTATTACAGGTATTGAGGAAGGCACTAAGCTGGTCGATTCACCGACCTTGAAGGCCGCTGCCGGAACTATTGTGAATGCAATCGGGAACAACAGATGAAACGACTGATAGAGTTCTTTATAAAGTATCCTGTCGGAGTCGATACCCTATTGATCGGGTTTTTCTTCTTTGGCTGGATCAGCTATTCAAGCTTAAACACCACCTTCTTTCCGTTGGTGGAATCGCGCTTGATTACCATCACTGCCGTCTATCCGGGAGCTTCACCGGAAGAGATCGAAGAGGGGGTGGTCAATAAAATCGAGCAAAACCTCAAAGGCTTGACGGGGGTTGAGCAATACACCTCCGTTTCTAGTGAAAATGCAGCGACCATTCGCGTAGAGGTTTTGAAAGGTTACGATACGGACCTGGTTTTGGAAGATGTGAAAAACGCCGTGGAACGCGTCCCTTCCTTCCCAACCGGATTAGAGCCTGTACGAGTTTCAAAGCAAGAAAACCTCACCTTAGCCATGAGCATGGCACTCTCTGGTGAAGGAGTGGATTTGGTGAGTTTGAAGCAGGAAGCACGCCGATTAGAGCGTGACCTTCGCCTGAAAGACGGCATTTCAAAAGTGACTTTAGGTGGTTTCCCTGAAGAAGAAATTGAGATTGCATTGGACAAGAATACCCTGCGTAAGTACAATCTTACGTTAACACAGATAGCCAATGCCCTTCGCGCCACCAACCTAGATATTACTGGGGGGACCATTAAAGGAACCCGCGAAGAAATGCTCATACGTTCGCGAAACAAGAACTACGACGCTCAAGAACTGCAAAACATTATTGTTTATACCAGTCCTACAGGACAGATCGTTCGATTGAAAGATTTGGGTGAGGTTCGTGATCGTTGGGCAGATAACCCAACGCGCGCGTCCTTCAACAGTATTCCTTCGGTTGAGATCACGGTAAACAACACAGATCAAGAAGATCTTCTGGCTACCTGCGAATATTTGAAGGAGTTCATCGATGATTACAATTCGAAGACGACCAACATGCAGTTGGACGTTATTCGCGATTTTTCGGTGACACTGCAGCAGCGGAAAGAGCTGCTATTCGAAAATGGATTGCTTGGATTCGTTCTTGTATTGATCCTACTAACCCTGTTTTTGAACATGCGCCTGGCCTTTTGGGTCGCCATTGGGATTCCGGTATCGTTCGCAGGGATGTTCATATTGGCCAATTATTTTGGCATAACCATCAATGTCATTTCGCTCTTTGGTATGATCGTGGTTATTGGGATTCTCGTTGATGACGGGATCGTCATCGCGGAAAACATATACGCACATTTCGAAGAAGGAAAGCCGCTGCTACGAGCAGCATTAGATGGCACTGTTGAAGTTATTCCATCCGTAGTAAGTGCAGTACTCACAACGATTATTGCATTTTCAAGTTTCTTCTTCTTGGATGGACGTGCTGGTGATTTCTTCTCAGAGATGGCATTCATTGTAATTGCAACCCTTGCCGTATCCTTAATAGAAGGCTTGTTGTTCTTACCTGCACACTTGAGCCACAGCAAGCTCGATCGAAATGCCAAAATGAACCCGGTCCAATCGGCGGCCACTGGGGTATTGTTCAAGTTCCGCGATAAGATCTATGCGCCATTCTTGAAGTGGTCTCTTCAAAATAAATTGGTCACTATATCTCTTTTCGTCGCACTCATGTTAGTCACATTTGGGGCCATCGGCGGCGGAATTATCCGTACCCAATTCTTCCCATTCATCGAGCGTGACAATTTGGACATCAGCCTAGATATGCCGGCTGGAACCAATGAGGCCATCACTCAACAATGGATTGATCATATTGAAAACACGGTATGGGCGGTCAATGATAAATACAAGGCCCAGCGCGATGATAGCCTAGATGTGGTGGTAGCCATTCAGAAGAACATTGGTCCATCTACGTCCAAAGCGCGCCTGAATGTCATTCTCTTGGATTCAGAAACGCGTCTAACGCCTTCCTTCTTAATCCAAAACGATATCCGAGAGGCAACGGGTGAGATACCTGGTGCGGATAACGTGAGTTTCGGTGGGGCGCAGGCCTTCGGTAAACCCATTTCTGTTAGTTTGGTGAGTTATGACCTTGAAGAACTCCGTGCTGCCAAAGAGATTTTAAAATCCAAGCTCAAAGGCATGGAGGAGTTGACGGATGTTATAGATAACGACCAAAAGGGAATACGTGAGATTACGCTCCATTTAACGGACAAGGCAAGGTTCCTTGGCTTCACCCCAGGAAGCATGATGGCACAGGTTCGTGAAAATTTCTTTGGTTCTCAGGTTCAGCGTTTACAACGTGGCGAAGATGAGGTGAAGGTATGGGTCCGATTGGACGAAAAAGACCGCAAAGAATTGTGGGACCTCGAGGAACTACCTATAGCCACACCTCAAGGGGCAATTCCCCTAAGAGAATTGGCCACCTACACCATTGAGCGTGGAACGGTGAACATCAACCACCTCGATGGGCAACGTGAGTTCCGTGTTGAAAGCGATTTGTCGAGCCCTAACGGCTCCGCTCCGGCACTCCTCTCACAAATCCAGGCCGACATTTTGCCTGCCATCTTTGCGCAATACCCATCCGTGAGTGCGCGCTATGAGGGTCAGCAAAAACAGAGCATGAAGACGCAGGAAAGTTCTAAGACAGTGATGCCAATCATCCTGTTCCTAATCATATTGACCATTACATTCACCTTTAGATCCTTGGTGCAAACAATCGTCATTATGCTGCTCATTCCACTAAGTATGACTGGTGTGGCATGGGGACACTGGCTGCACGGCATGCCTATGTCTATTTTGAGTTTCCTCGGAGTAGTTGCTTTGATTGGAATTATCGTGAATGATTCCTTGGTATTGGTGAGTAAATACAACCTGAATGTAAAATCGGGGCAGTCCGTTTATGATGCCATATACAACGCCGGTCTAAGCAGATTCCGCGCCATCTTCCTCACCACGATAACAACGGTTGCAGGTTTGGCGCCTTTGATTTTTGAAACTTCGTTTCAGGCCCAATTCCTCATCCCAATGGCAGTTTCCATCGCGTACGGCATTGGGTTCGCTACGATGCTTACCCTTGTTGTTCTCCCATCCCTTATGGCGCTTGTCAACGACGCAAGAGTCAACATTGTGCACTTGCGTACCCTAGAACGTCCGAGCCGTGAATCGGTAGAACCGGCCATCAAGGAAATGAAGGGCGAGGCGTATTTTAATGAAATAAACAGAAACGATGAAAAATAGAATCCTATTAGCCATCGCCAGCCTATTACTTGCGTCTAATCTATGGGCGCAGGATTCTAAGCCCGCTATAATAGACCTGGATCAGGCTGTGGCCTTGGCATTAGAGAACAACCATGATTTGTTTATTGCGAAAGTGCAATCGGACAAAGCAGAAAATAGTGCTACCCTAGGAAATGCCGGTGCGCTACCTACACTGCGTGCCACAGCAGGTACAAACTACAGCAATCAGAATTCTGACCTGGAGTTTGCCACGGGTCAAACCCAAAACGTATCGGGTGCTCAAAGTGCTGGGCAAAATGCTTCTTTAGGGTTGAGCCAAGTGCTCTTCGCTGGTGGTGCCCTTCAGCGTACTTACAGCATCTTGAAATCCGCGGCACAAATGGCGGATGTTGCGGAACTCCAGCAGATCAATGCAACCATTGCACAGACGCAGAGCCAATATTTCGCTATTGTATTGCTCGGTGAAACCGTTCAAACGGCAGAAACGAACCTGACAATCAGTGCAGACCGGTATGCGCGCGCGCAGTTGAAAAAGGAATTGGGCGGGTCCAATACCACTGAATTGCTTGCAGCTGAGGTTGATTTGAACCGAGATAAGATCACGCTAATGGATGCGCGCACACAGCTGCTCAATGCAAAGACCCTCTTCAAGACCTTTGTCGGCATTGAGGGGAGCTACGAATTGGTGCCGGTGGTTAACGACGAATTCGCAGACGTGGACGACCTCATGTCCTTGATTAACGCTGCCCTTGAGAACAACCCGACGCTTCAAATGGCTAAGATCTCTGAAGAAACGGCCTTCATGCAACAAAAACTGGCACAGAGTACATTGTTCCCGTCGCTAAGCGCACAAGTGAGCTATGGCCTCAACCAAAGTCAAGCCGAAGCAGGATTTTTGACGGCTTCACAGCAAACAGGTTTGAACGCTGGTGTGTCTTTGACTTATGACCTTTTTGGAGGCGGTCGGAGCAGAACCCAACGCCAAAACGCGGCACTGGATGTGGAAATTGCGCAACGCCAACGCATCAAAGCTCAAGAAACCATTGAAGCCGCAGTAATCAACGCCGCTGAGGTGTACATGAATGCCCGCGCGAAATACGAGCTCGAGAAAAAGAGCGTTGCCGTAGCACAGCAAAATTTTGACAAGACAAAGGAACGCTATGACATGGGTCAACTCAGTTACTTGCAATTGCGCGAAGCACAACTTGGCTTGCTAAATGCACAAAACGGTAAAACTTCAGCGCTGTTCCAGGCTCGAAATGCCTACCTCGCTTTGTGGCAATTGGTCCAATCTTTTGAACTCTAGAGAAAAAGCGCCCATGGGCGCTTTTTTTGCTGGAATGACAAATGTCACGACCGTTTCTTGAATGCCGTATTACATTAGAATAACCTAATCTAATTCAATGACTTCCTAGCCTAAACCGCATGGAATTTTTGACCGGTTTTGTCTGATTTGTTCCGGTACAAAAAGAGAAAAGGCGCCCTTCCCGGGGCGCCTTTTTTTAG
>CAYNLA010000020.1:0-21158 GCA_964397915.1 uncultured Polaribacter sp.
GCTTGTGCACTTTGTGTTTCAGGCATGATGGCCAAAAGCTCATCAACATTGATGTGACCTACTTTTTGCTGTGCCGTAGCAGATCCAGCAAGGCCGAGTGTCAAGGCAATTGCGAGTAATACTCTTTTCATTGTTTTTAATTTATCTCTTTAAACTGTCAATCACTTCATCGCTATAGTCCTTCTCTTTATCCACAAAGAGAACACCACTATCCGCACTTTTGTCCAAAATTAGGTCTAATTTCCTTTTGGTCGCTAGTGCTTGTACCGCGCCGAAGACTTTATCCTGAATTGGCTGGACCAATTGAGCGCGCTTGATGAAAAGCTCACCTTCCGGTCCAAAATATTTTTGTTGTAACGCTAAAACTTCAGCCTCTTTATCCTTGATTGATTTCTCGCGAGCTTCCAACTTGGCAGGCGTCAACAATATGCGTTCTGCAGCCAAAGCGTCCTTGAGACTTTGCAGTTCGCTTTGCAATGCGCTAACCTCACCAGCCCATTGTTCACTCAATTTATCGAGTTGACCTTTGGCTTGTTCGTATTCTGGCATGCTGCTGAGGATATAATCCGTGTCTACGACGCCGTACCGTTGCGCCATCGCCGGTAAGGCGAAGACAACAGCAAATAAGATATATAAGGTTCTTAATTTCACTTCGGCGAAAGTATCGAATTAAAACTGTTGGCCAATAATAAAGTGCGTTTGCCATCCACTCGCCGCAGCACCGTTTGGCATAGGATCAAACCCATAGGCTACGTCTACTCCCATTAAACCAAACATTGGCATGAAGATACGCAAACCTACACCGGCACTACGCTTAAGATTAAACGCTCTGTAATCCCAGAAATTGTCGTAGTTGTTTCCTCCTTCCAAGAATGCCAATGGGAATACTTGCGCAGAAGGGTTATTGGCTAAGATGTAACGGAACTCCAAGATGTATTTGTTGTACAATGCACCACCACCGGCTGGGGTGATACTGTTGTTTTGGTATCCTCTAAGACCCACAATCTCACGACCGTCAATTACGAAGTTCGCCAAACCATCACCCCCAACGTAGAATCGCTCAAATGGTGGCAGACCTAGGTCTTTGTTGTAAGAGCCTAAGTAACCAAATTCACCGTGGGTACGGATAACAAATTTCGAAGTGATCGGTGCAAACCAATCTGCATTGAGCTTCCACTTGTGGTATTCCACCAATCGGAAACGCTCTTCGCTGCTCAACGACTTGTAGTCAATGTCTTTGTTGAACATACTAAACGGCGGAGTCAACTCTGCCGCGAAGCTCAACTGTGAACCGCGCGTTGGGAAAATAGGCACATCGGTATTGTTACGGCCTAAGGTGAACTTGTAGTTCACGTTGTTCGAGATACCCTTATTGTAGTTCAAGAATCCTGTTGGGAAGTTATCGAGGTTGAATCGACGGAATTCCAACCCTTGGTACAAGGTGAAATAATCATCCGGCCACTTCAAACGCTGTCCCAAGCCGAAATTTACCCCTGTGATGTACAAGCTTTGGCGGTTTGGATCATTTGCACGTACCCCGTTACTCTGAACATTGTGGTATATGGTTGCCGTAAAGCTATTTGGCTTTCTTCCTCCCAACCAAGGCTCGGTGAACGACGCATTGTAGCTCTGGAAATACAAACCATTGGACTGTGCACGAAGGTTGATGCTCTGACCATCTCCTGTTGGTAAAGGCTGCCAAGCGCGCTTATTGTTGATGTTACGGGCTGAGAAGTTGTTGAAGTTCAACCCAAAGGTTCCTACAACACGGCCTGCACCCCATCCTCCTTGTAATTCAAGCTGCGAAGTTGAACGCTCCACCACCGTGTACTCTAAATCTACCGTTCCCGTTTGTGGATCCGGTACTGGATTCACCCCAATCTGTGTTTGATCGAAGTATCCAAGCTGCGCCAATTCACGAATGGTACGTTGAATCATTGCCTTCGAGAACAGGTCACCTGGTTTTGTGCGTACTTCACGGTAGACCACGTGGTCATTCGTGCGCTCGTTTCCGGTGATGCTCACCTTGCGAATGGTCGCTTGGCGTCCTTCTTGGATTCGGATTTCAATATCAATGGTGTCGTTTTGTACGCTCTTTTCGATCGGAATAACTTGAGAGAACAAATACCCATTGTTCAGGTAAATGGACGCTACGTCATTCCCATTAGGGTCGAAGCTTACACGCTCATTCAAGTGCTGACTGTCGTAGATATCACCTCTATTGATCTTCAAAATGGTCTTAAGGATCGGCGTATCATATTTTGTATTACCCACGAATGTGATATCACCAAAATAGAATTTACGGCCCTCTTCGACGGTAATCTCTACATTGACCAATTCATTGTCTATAGCGTATGAGGTATCTGAAATGACACGTGCATCGCGGTAACCCATGCCGTTGTATTTGGCAACAATGGCCTTGAGGTCTTCACGGTATTCCTTTTTGCGAAGCTTCGAAGTTTTGAAGATGGCTTTTCCTTTCATCTTCGTATTCTTCATGGCTTTGAGCAATACCTTATCCGCTACCGCTTCATTGCCGTGAAAGACAATCTCGTTTACGCGAACACGCGCACCCGGATCCACTTTAAAGCCAAGAATTACAGCATGGTTGAATGCACTATCAACATCTTGAGTAATGGCAACACTCGCATTGAGGTAGCCTTTTTCCTTAAAGTATTTTTCGATTTTATTGCGGCTCATCACGACGAGGTTGTCGTTCACCACTTTACCGGCTCTAAGTCCGAGTTCCTCGCGAAGGTCATCTTTCCAAGATTTCTTAACTCCGACGATGTAATACTTGCTCATCTTCGGAAGCTCCTTGAGGTAAATATCTAGGTATACCTTATTGCCTGCCTTGTTCACCACTTTGAAGGTGATGTCTTCGAAAAGTTGCTGCTTCCAAAGTGTGCGGATGGCATCGGAGATGGCCGGGTCTGGAAATTGAATTTTATCACCAACGCGAATGTTGGTTAACATGATGACCACATTTGGGTCCAAGTCCTTGGTACCGCTAACGGTTATTCCAGCAACTTCATAATCTACTCCTGGAAGCAGGTTAAAATCTCCATTCGTTACAATTTGACCGCGCACAGTCAACGTAGCTATTACCAATAAAAGGGCCCAAAGGGTACGCTTCATGCTCTATTTGTCCGTTAGTTGTTCGGAGGTTTGTCCGTAGCGGCGCTCTCTGTTTTGGAACGCTGCGATAGCATCGTACAAACCTTGTGCATCGAAGTCCGGCCAAAGGATGGGAGTGAAATACAACTCTGCATAAGCCAATTGCCATAGCAAGTAGTTGCTAATTCGTTGTTCTCCGCTCGTTCTGATCATGAGATCTGGGTGCGGCATGCCCGCTGTAAACAACGAATTTTCTATATGGTCTTCCGATATTTCTTCGGGTTTCAAGTCGCCTGAAGCCACTTTCGCAGCGATTTTACGCACTGCTTGAACCATCTCATCCTGTGAGCCGTAACTCAAAGCAAGTGTCAAAGTTAACCCATCATTTTTGGATGTGGTAGCAATAACTGACATTAACTTTTTATTTGCTTTTTCAGGCAGAGAAGCCACGTTTCCGATGGCTGCTAAACGTACGTTGTTATCCATCAAAGTTGGCAGCTCCTTCTCGAGCGCTGTCATCAAAATGTTCATTAACGCATCGACCTCAGCTTTCGGGCGGTTCCAATTTTCCGTTGAAAAAGCATAGACTGTTAAATAGCCTAAACCCAGCTCCGCACAGGCCGTGGTGATCTTGCGCAATGCTTCAACGCCTACCTCATGACCACGAACTCGGGTTAAAAAACCTTGTTGCTTTGCCCATCGTCCATTACCGTCCATGATGACCGCAATGTGCTGTGGAACATGGTCCGGATCGAGCCCGGCTTTGATGCGATTATTTCGGAATAATTTAGAATCCACTGCAACGCTCATCTCGAGGACTTAGGTTATAGAATATGGTTATGCCCGCAAAAATAGACCAATCCTTGGATTGAGCATTACCGCGAGCCAATCCACTTTGATAAGGAACCAATCCGGGGTTTGAAAAATACGATGCGAGTTCGCCACGCTCATCTGCCAATGCCAAGGCATCAACGTAATCCCCGCTGGTATCGTCGAGGTAATCGGATCCGTAGGAGCGCCAGCCCACTTCTGCTGTCATACTCCAATCCCTTGCTAAGCTCTGTCGGTAGCCAAAGCCGAAGGGGACGGTTAATGTTGTATTTCCGTAAAAAAGCTGGTCGTTGAGATCAGTCTGTTGTCCTTCCGTCCCAAGAGGACGAAGGTCATACCAAGTATCCTCGTATAGCCCTTGTGGATTGTACGCTGTAATCCCCAAACCGGCAAACAGGTAGAATGATTGAGCGTGCTTAGTTCCCGTTCCATAGGGCCAATAGTTAAACTCTGTCATGTAGGAGAGCTCTCTGACCTCGGTTCTGAACGCAATTTCACGATCATTCTTAAAATCATCTTTCGCCCAAGCATCCACTCCGCTCAGGTATCCTGCCGTAAAGTTGAGTCGGGTTGACCAATGCCAATTGTATTGCCTGCGCAACGTAATTTGACCTGCAGGTTGATTGGGCAAGAAACCATAGGCGCCTTTTGCTGCAGTACCTACCGCGCCGACGTCTCCATGAAAAAGCGTCCCCGATCCGCCGAGACCTAGCTCTAAGAATTGCGCATGGCCTTGAAACGAAAGGCCTAAAAGGAGTGAAAGTAAAAGGGTACGTATGGTCATTTAATTTCTATGGTCCAATCCCCAACTGAGCTTATTGCGCAGCGTTGATGGGAAGTCTTGCATTTCTGTTTGCACCAATGCGATTCGGAAATCTGCTTTCTGTACAAAAAGTTCAGTCTCCGTATCAAAACTGTGCATCCTGCTATCCAATGAAGTTAAAAACTCATTTTCACGGCTTTCGACACGGAGGCGCAATGTGTTATTGTCGGAAATAACGAAGGGGCGCATGGTTAAATTGTGCGGCGCAATGGGTGTAAGCACAAAGTTTTCGCTGTTCGGCATGATAATCGGACCGCCGCAACTCAAACTATAGCCGGTAGACCCCGTAGGAGTGCTGATAATCAATCCATCTGCCCAATAGCTGTTCAAGTACGCACCGTTCAAATAGGTATGTACGGTGATCATGCTCGTAGTCTCCTTGCGTGCAATGGTGATTTCATTAAGCGCGAAATTTGGTTTCATCACATGGGTGGACGAAGAACGCACTTGCAGGAGTGAGCGGAAATCCAATTGGAATCGGCCCGTAAACAAAGCATCTAAGGAGGTAGTAATGTTATTTTTCGCAACGTTCGCCAAGAAACCTAGGCGGCCCATGTTTATCCCCAAAATTGGAATGTCCTTGCTTTGAATCAGTACGGTAGCCTCCAAAATGGTTCCATCTCCACCTAGAGATACTAGGAAATGAGGATCAAATTGGGCCAATTCCTCTTCATTTGAAAATGAACTGAATTTCGCGTCTTTGAATTCTTCGGCACAAATTTCTTCACAAGCCGGCCGCATTAAATGGAACACCGAGAATTCCACACCTTCTTCCACCAACTTTTCCAAAACGACCTCGACATAAGGCAAGTTCGCTGGTTTTGGGGCTCTACCGTATAGTGCTATTCTCATTAGTACTTCAAATAGTTCATCAGATGGTCGTAGCGTTCACGATAATCTGAATCAAAGTTTCTATCGCCAAAGATACCGCCAATTTCGTAGCCGTAGCGTTGCAGGGATTGCACTATAGGACCCGAGTGTTCAACGTTGATTTTCAAGGTTATCTCCACCTCATTCATCGCGTTGGATTGAGTCAACCAACTCGCTAAAATCTTCGCGTCATTTTGTTCAACAACTGCCGCCATTTCAGCAAGACTGTATTGCGCCAATTCTGTGCGCATCACGAGAACAGCTCCTGGCTGGCTCAATGCTGGGGTTGCCCTAAAAAACTCCAAAACATCGGTAAGTAAATGTGCCCCAACGTAGGCGCCTTGGTCATCCACAATGGGAATTAACGTTATCCGATCACGCGTGCATACATCCATGAGCGTAAATGGATGTGCTTTTGGTAAAACCGAAGGTGCAAAAACAGGATTGAACACTGTGCTCACAGGTGCGTTATCATCTTCAGATTCCAACAAGGCATCCTCTCGAATGAGCCCCATGTATATACCCTCAATACTGACCAACGGAAGATGTGATAATTTCCATTCCTCCATTTGGTCCAATGCTTCCACAACAAGATCCGTCGGGCGCAGTGGTGTAATGGGTTCCGTATGTATGGTTTCTTCTCTCATTCTTACACAAACATAGGCCTTTTCGTTAGTTTTGCACCCATGAACAATCACACAAAACTCAGTGTCAACATCAACAAAGTTGCCACCCTCCGTAACGCCCGCGGCGGAGATGTTCCTAACGTATTGAACGTCGCATTGGATTGTGAACGATTCGGAGCGGAAGGCATTACCGTCCACCCACGCCCGGATCAAAGACATATTCGCTACAGCGATGTGGCACAATTGGCGCCAGCGGTACAAACTGAATTCAATATTGAAGGCTACCCGAACGAGGAGTTCATCGAGCTGGTCTTGGCCAACAAGCCTGCTCAAGTAACACTGGTTCCTGACCCACCGGGTGTACTGACCTCAAATGCAGGATGGGATACCGTGAAACATGCGGAATTTTTGGCGTCAGTCATTCAACGATTTAAGGCCGCAGGCATACGCACTTCAATTTTTATCGAAACCGACGAAAAGTTGATTGCGAAAGCAAAAGAAATAGGCACGGACCGCATTGAACTGTACACCGAATCATATGCCGTTGGATACAAAAAGGATCCTGCTTCGGCGGTGACTCCGTTTGTCGAGAGCGCAAAATTTGCAAAATCCATTGGACTGGGCGTGAATGCTGGCCATGATTTGAGTTTGGAAAATCTTAGCTTTTTTGGCCAACAGCTTCACGGTTACCTCGATGAGGTGAGTATTGGCCATGCCCTCATTGCCGACGCCCTATACCTCGGGCTTCACAACACCATTCAACAATACAGAAACTGCTTGAATCCGACTTCATGGAAGTAACCCAATTGTTTTCAAAGATTTATGGAGAAGGTGCTCCACTCCTAATCCTCCACGGACTCTTTGGCATGGGTGACAATTGGGCCACACACGCAAAAATCTGGGGAGAACAAGGGTGGCAGGTTCATGCCATTGACCAGCGCAATCATGGTCGTTCGCCGCATGTTACAGAACACAACTACGAAGCTATGGCGGCAGACCTTGAGTCCTATATGGATACACATGGTATCGCATCCGCCCATATTCTAGGGCACAGCATGGGTGGAAAAACAGCCATGCATTTTGCCGTCTCACGACCCACTCGAGTAAAGGCGCTGATCGTCGTTGATATCGCTCCCAAAGCATACCCCATTCATCATCAAGGGTACATTGATGCCATGCGCTCCATAAATTTCGATTCCGTATCCAAGCGCAGTGAGGCAGATGCCCAATTGGCCCTTACCGTGGGAAATGCAGGCATCCGTCAATTCTTTTTGAAAAGCTTGTACCGAGAAACGAAGGATCGATTCGCATTTCGATTTAACCTTGATGCTATTGAGGCACATTTGGACGAAGTGGGCACACCTTTAGAGTTTGGCTATTACGACAACCCGACGTTATTTATCGCTGGAGGGATGAGCGGTTACATTGATCCGAGTGATTACGATAAAATTCATGAGCACTTTCCCCAAGCTGAAATTGAAACCATTGCCAACGCGGGCCACTGGGTGCATGCAGAGGCCTTTGAACCGTTTTCAGCAATGGTCAGTGAATTCTTAGCGGAACATCAATAGTCCATTACGCTTTTGAGCTGAAGCTCTAGTCGCATCACTTCGGCTTGTTTTTGCAGCAAGAGCTCCTCGTGTTCGGGCCGCCCTAGAAATTTCCATGCGTCGTTGCTAAAGCCGTACAGCTCGGTGGGCTGTCCAAAAATCCCCATGTCCAATTCCTCGTTGCCGTTTTCATCTTCATAGATGACCACCCCAAAGGTTTTAGGGAGGTTTACTGCAACGAAAACTGGAGTATTGGCGTCGTTGAGTGGTGCAAAACCAGCGATGATTCTTTTGCCGTCGGCATCCAAAATATCGTAGGCTAAAGTAGTTGGGTAGTGATCTGCTCCTTTGACGACGAGCTCAAGTCCTTGGGATTGAGCGGACAATTGGACCCCTAAGAAAAGGAAGGAAAGTACGCCGAGAAAGTGAGCTTTAGTCATAATCAAGTTCAACACCCTTACGACCTAATAGTTCACCTTGTACTTTCAACGAATCCAACACGGCTTCGTAAATGGGTATGAACACATTAGGATTTGCACTGTAAAAGGCAAAACTCTCTTTGAATTGCTTCTCGGTGATTTTATGCTTTTCGTAAATCTTAGCGTAATAATCCTCAATCCCATTGGTATCTCCCAAAATCAACGCACCATTGCGCGCACCTTCAACCACATGGACATCAACCATGATAGGAATCATCGCTTTTTTTGGAAGAATATTTGATGGAATAGGTACTTCAGGCTTGCCACAGCTCAGCACTCCGAGCGCAACAAGTAAAGTTCCTGCAAGTACCTTAGGTTTCATTTATCGATTGAATTTGAGGCGAGATCCTTTTACCGCAGGATCAATATGTCCGTCCTTATAAACGAGGTGACCACCAACAAACGTATGTGTAACCTTACTCTTGAACAATGTCCCCTCAAAAGGCGACCAGCCACATTTATATAAAATGTTGTCCTTGTTTACACTCCACGGGCGGTTCGGGTCAACTAAAACCAAATCTGCGTGGTAGCCTTCACGAAGGTATCCGCGCTCTTCCACTCTAAACAATATCGCGGGATTGTGGCACATCTTTTCAACCAAGGTGGGCATATCAAATACACCATCATGAACCTTCTGCATCATGGCAGGCAAAGCATGTTGTACCAACGGGCCTCCTGAAGGGGCGTTTAGATAGCTATTCGCCTTTTCTTCCTTAGTATGCGGTGCGTGATCTGTGGCGATCACATCAATACGGCCATCTAATAGTGCTTTCCAAAGTTGGTCACGGTCTTCTGCCGTTTTAACAGCTGGATTCCATTTGATCAAACTTCCTTTCTTATCGTACTGGCTGTCGTCAAACCATAAATGGTGAACACAAACCTCTGCAGTAATACGCTTCTCTGCCAGTGGCTTTTTATTGGAGAACAACTTTGTCTCAATACCGGTAGAAATGTGGAATACGTGCAGTCGGCTATTGTATTTCTTTGCCATTTCCACCGCAGTGGTAGAACTGAGCAAACAGGCCTTTTCGCTGCGTATCATAGGGTGCATATGCATCGGAATATTCTCACCGTACTCCGCTTTAGCAGCCTCTAGATTTGCCTTGATCGTTGCCTCGTCTTCACAATGGGTAATGAGTTGATGGTCCAATTGGAAAATGCCTTCCAACGTTTTCTGGGCGTCTACCAACATGTTTCCTGTTGAAGATCCCATGAAGATTTTAATACCCGCAACATCCGTTTTAGATACGCGCTTGAGTTCTTCAAGGTTATCGTTGGTGGCCCCCATATTGAAGCTGTAGTTCGCCAAACTTACCTCAGCTGCACGGGAATACTTTTTCTCTAGCTCCTCTATGGTTGTGGCCGCTGGTTTGGTGTTTGGCTGCTCCATATAGGAAGTAATCCCACCGGCAACCGCCGCTGCACTTTCACTTGCAATATCACCTTTGTGGGTTAGGCCTGGCTCACGAAAATGAACTTGATCATCAATGACGCCTGGGATGAGGTACTTTCCTTCTGCATCAATGACAATAACATTCGCATGCTTGGGACCTATGCTTGTATCAATCTTTGCGATTCGGCCGTTCTCGACGAGAAGGTCGCCCTCGAAAATTTCACCCTCATTGACCATGCGGGCGTTTTTAATTAGATACGATTTTAACATCTTAGGGGGTTATGAGTTCTTTTGGAATAAGCTCCAAAGCTTGAGTTTAATCACACCAAATATGGCTTCTTTAATGATGCCACTTGACATTTTAGATGTGCCCTCGGTACGGTCCGTAAAAATAACGGGGACCTCCACAATATTTAATTTACGCTGCCAAACCTTGAATTTCATTTCGATCTGAAAGGCGTAACCAACAAAGTGGACTTTTTCAAAATTTATTTTCTCCAACGTGGTACGCTTGTAACATTTGAAACCAGCGGTAGCGTCTTGAATGGGCATGCCTGTAATGAATCGGACATATACAGATGCGAAATAGCTCAAAAGTACTCGGCTCATGGGCCAATTGACCACATTCACACCTTTAACATAGCGTGAACCTATGGACAAATCAGCTCCATTGGAACACGCCTCGAGCAATTTGGAGAGGTCATTTGGGTCATGTGAAAAATCACAATCCATCTCAAACACGTAGTCATAATGGCGCGCTAACGCCCATTTGAATCCGTGAATATAGGCCGTTCCCAATCCTAACTTTCCGGAACGCTCTTCAAGGTGAATGCGTCCAGGAAATGCATCCATAGTATCTCTAACTACTTGCGCAGTGCCATCTGGAGAACCGTCATCTACAATTAAGACATCAAATTCTCGTTCAAGATGCATAACGGTATTCAACATCTTCGTGATGTTCTCAATTTCGTTATACGTAGGTATGATGACTAATGCGTTTGACATGGTCACAAATGTAGCAAAGAAACCCTAGTTTAGTAGTCATGAAGAGCGATGTATATACACGTAAAATTTGGTGGAAAATTGCCATTATATCTTTTGGGACCATCATTGGTCTAGCGTCGCTATTGTACACCGAATCCTTTCTCGGAGAATTGCGCCAAGAAGAGGATCGAAAAATAAAGTTGTGGGCACAAGCTGTAGAGGAGGTATTCTTTGCGGAAGACGACACCAACCTGAGCTTTTTTACGCAAATCATTCAGGACAATACAACCATTCCAGTCATCCTTACCGATAACACTGGAGCCATCATTGCCCATCGCAACTTGGACGTTCCTGAAACCAACCCGGATAGGTACCTGCAGCGCAAACTGGAAGAATTTAAATCCTCAGGCCAAGTTCTCGAAAACCAATTCGCCGACGGACAGACCAACTATCTCTACTACAAAGGCTCTACCCTACTGACCAAACTTCGCCTGTACCCGCTGATATTATTGGCAGTCATTGGCATCTACATGCTCATCAGCTACATGGCTTTCTCGAATGCCCGAAGAAGCGAGCAAAACAAAGTCTGGACCGGGATGGCAAAAGAAACTGCCCACCAGATTGGTACGCCACTGAGCGCACTTATGGGATGGATCGCCTACCTAAAAGAGCAATATCCCGCTGAGATTGCCTTCGGTGAAATGGAAAAGGACATTGACCGACTCACCGATATAACGGATCGATTCAGCAAAATTGGCTCTCAACCTGAAAGGTCCGATTCTGACATCAACCAAACCATTGAAATCACTACCGATTACTTGGGTACTCGATTGGGCAAAAAAATCAATCTAAGCACACAAATTGACGGCGAAGCCATTGCCAAACACAATCGACAACTGATCAGTTGGGTATTGGAAAATATGATTAAAAATGCCGCCGATGCCTTAGAAGGAGAAGGTGAAATTTCGGTACGAAAAGAAGACCAAGGCAATCTCGTTCAGATTTGGATTAAAGACAACGGGAAAGGAATTCCTACAGCGGACCAACGAAAAATCTTTCATCCCGGTTTTACAACAAAGAACCGCGGCTGGGGGTTGGGACTCAGCCTTGCGAAACGAATCATTGAGGAGTACCACGGCGGAAAAGTTGCGCTCTTAGAAAGCAGCCCCCAAAATGGAACCACCTTCAGAATCTCTCTTCCTTTGAACTAATGGAGGAGGCCTCTGTATACATCCACATTCCCTACTGCAAACAAGCTTGCCATTATTGCGATTTCCATTTCTCTACCCTGAGGAACTCTGAAGGCAAGGTCATTGAGCAAATGCATTCAGAACTCCGTGCAGCTGCCCCACTTTGGCGTGAACGTAAGATGAAAAGCCTCTATTTTGGCGGTGGCACACCAAGCGTTCTCGCTCCTGAAGTCTTGGAGGCCTTCATTCAGCAAGCCACGTTGTTATTCAATTGGGAGGAGCACGTTGAGATTACAATAGAAGCTAATCCAGATGATATCACACCAGAACGGTTAGATCAGTGGTTTAGGATGGGAATCAATAGACTAAGCGTCGGGCTTCAAAGTTTCAATGATCACGAGTTGTCCATAATGAATCGAGCCCACAATGCTGCGCATTCATTGCAGTGCCTTAAATGGATCAACGAAAGTTCATTCAGTAATTTTACGGTAGACCTGATGTATGGAATGCCCGGTAGCACCCTACAAAGTTGGCAACAACAATTGGACATACTCGCGACATTTCATCCGCCGCACCTCAGCTGCTATGCGCTTACCGTAGAAGAGAAAACCGCATTGCATGTCAAAGTGAACCAGGGAGAAATCGTCTTGCCTTCAGACGAGGTAATGGTCGAACAGTTTGCAGCGCTCAGAAATTGGGCTTCATCGCAAGGTTTGGAGCATTACGAGCTTTCAAATTTTGCTCAACCAGGTCAGCGCAGCCGGCACAACAGTCATTACTGGACTGGAGGCCCTTATTTGGGAATAGGTCCTGGAGCGCACAGTTTCGATGGCCAAAAGCGGTACTGGAACATCTCTAACAACACGCTTTACGCTCAGGGAGCATCTCCAACCTCAGAGGAACTCAGCGTTCGCGATATTCTAAATGAACGTCTTATGGTTCGATTGCGAACCGCTGTCGGTTTCCGATGGTCAGACGACCTGCCTACCGGTTTCTCCTCAACGCTATTAGATACACTTAAACGTGATGTTCAAGCACAAGTAAATACGGGAAACCTAATTCACAACAACGATGGATTTTTTATTCCACCAGCTAAATGGATGGAAAGCGATGCCATTATTGCCAATCTATTTCTATAAAGAGACCTTAACTTAGCCTCTTATGAAAGACTTAAATCTTCAATTCATCGCCGACCTTAGCTTACCGGTAGCAGACATACCGAGAGCATGGTACATTGATGCACCTACTTTTGAGCCTGTACAATTAGGCGATTGGACCGGGAGTGTTGCCGCGGGGAACGGTGTCAATTTTTTCAATATCGGTTTCAATCCTCACGCGCACGGCACGCATACGGAAACCGCCGGTCATATATTACTGGAGCGTCATAGCGTTCACCATCACTTCAAAGATTTTTTCACCAAAGCCATTCTACTTACGGTCACTCCAAAAAACGGAGTTGTTGGGAATTCAGATTTCTTAGAAGCTTGGAAAAAATTAGACCCTACGGATATTCAATCCGTTATCATTCGAACAGAACCTAAATCAGAGGACAGACGTATTCGCAACTACAGCAATACAGATTGGCCATATCTAGAATCCAGCATAGGTGCGTTCCTACGCGATCAAGGTGTGAATCATCTACTCATCGACCAGCCCAGTGTGGACAAAGAAGAGGACGGCGGCGCATTGGCATGCCATCACGCTTTTTGGGGGCCTACTCCCGAAAGAAGTTTACACCGTACCATTTCTGAATTGCTACATATTCCCGACAGCGTAGAAGACGGAACTTACCTTATGAATCTGCAAGTCGCCCCATTGGAAAACGACGCTGCACCATCAAGACCGATACTGTACCGCTGGTCTTAAGACTTTCGGGTACGTGCATCAACGGCAGCAAGTGTCGCCATGTTTACAATTTCACGAACGGATGCGCCAAGTTGTAAAACATGTGCACTACGCTTCGTACCGATCAACAATGGACCAATGGCCTCTGCTGCCCCAAAGCTTTGAAGCATTTTATAGGCAATATTACCAGCCGCCAAGTTCGGGAAAATGAATACGTTCGCTTTGTGTCCAACAAGGTCAGAAAACGGGAAACTCTCTTGAAGCAAGTCGTTATCTAGAGCAAAGTTGGCCTGCATTTCTCCATCCACAATCAATTCCGGATGTTCCTTGCGAAGAATTCTACTTACTTCAGCCATTTTACGGGCATCAGGCCCATTACTTGAACCAAAGTTCGAATAACTCAACAAAGCGATTTTAGGTGTGATGTTCGTGCGTTTTACCGTATCGGCAACATTCAGTACCATTTGTACTAAATCTTCGGTAGACGGATCCAAATTAATAGTGGTATCTGCAAAGAACATTGGACCGCGCTTTGTCAACAAGGTATACATACCGGCTGCCTTGCGTATGCCTTCTTCCATTCCAATGATGCGCAAAATAGGTCTAAGCGCAGTTGGATACTTAACCGTCAAACCACTTATCAAAGCATCCGCAGCACCTTCACGCAGCATCATGTTTCCATAATACTCACGTGATTTGATTTTTGAACGACATTCGGCCAAAGTCCATCCACGGCGCTTTCTCAGGGCGTAAAGATCATTTGCGTACTTCTCACGTCCTTCCTGATTCGCCATGATGTCAATAAACTCGGCACCTTCAAGCTCCAGCTGAAACTCGTCAATAATTGACTCCATTTTTGACATCGAGCCGAGCAATATGGGCTTAGCTACGCCATTTGCTATAAGGATTTCCGCCGCTTTTAATATGCGGTAGTTATCCCCTTCGGTGAAGACCACGCGTTGTGGATCGCGACGGGCATTCTCGTTCAACAGACGAATAAATTTATCATCCCTGCCGAGTCGATCACTTAGCTCACGCTCGTAGGCATCCCAATCTGTAATGGGCGCTTTAGCCACTCCGCTGTCCATAGCGGCCTTGGCTACTGCCGGAGCTACCGTGGTGATCAATCGTGGATCAAAAGGCTTTGGAATGATGTATGTTTTACTAAAGGATAAATTGCTCTCTGCATATGCTAGATTGACAATCTCCGGAACAGGCTCTTTTGCCAAGTCAGCAATTGCCCTAACCGCCGCCAATTTCATTTCTTCATTGATTTTTGTAGAACGTACATCTAATGCACCACGGAAAATGAATGGAAAGCCGAGAACGTTATTCACCTGATTCGGATTATCTGAACGGCCTGTTGCCATGATAATGTCCTCACGAGCATCGATAGCATCTTGGTAGGTAATCTCAGGATCGGGGTTGGCCAACGCGAAAACTATTGGGTTGGGCGCCATGCTGGCCACCATTTTCTTGCTTACAATACCGCCTTTTGACAATCCTACGAATACATCTGCGTTGCGAAGCATTTCTTCCAAATTGGCATCTGCATGATCCTTTGCAAAAATTGCTTTTTCTTCAGTGAGTTCTCCTCTTGATTTGGTTATCAAGCCCTTGGAATCACACATGAATAAGTTCTCCGTCTTTACGCCAAGCGCGAGGTACAACTTCGCACAAGATATTGCAGAAGCTCCAGCTCCGTTGAACACCACTTTAACTTGAGTGATGTCCTTTTCTGCCAATTCCAAAGCATTCAACAAGGCCGCAGCAGTGATGATGGCAGTACCGTGCTGATCATCGTGCATGATTGGAATATCCAACTCTTCCTTCAAACGCTTTTCGATGTAAAAACAATCTGGAGCCTTGATATCTTCTAGATTAATCCCGCCAAAAGTTGGGGCAACAGCCTTAACAGTGTCAATGAATTTATCTGGATCATTCGCGTCCAATTCTAAATCAAAAACATCGATATCGGCAAAGATCTTGAACAATACACCCTTTCCCTCCATTACTGGCTTGGACGCTTCCGGACCTATGTCCCCCAATCCCAATACGGCAGTACCATTGGAGATTACCGCAACCAAGTTTCCTTTTGCGGTATACTTATATACATCGTCTGGATTTGCTGCAATCTCCAAGCATGGCTCAGCAACCCCAGGCGAATAAGCAATACTTAAGTCGCGCTGAGAATTTGACGGCTTGGTCGGCACCACTTCTATTTTACCGGGTTTCGGCATTTGGTGGTACTGAAGGGAATCTTTCTTTTTAATCGGTCCTTGACTCATAACGAGTGAAATTAGTACAAAAAGGTATTGAACGGGAAACGAGTCGCATGGATTTCTGCAGCAACACGGTAGATCGTTCTTCTCAATTCATCAATGTTATTTCGGTCTTGCGCGCTAATAAATACTGCACGCTCGCCCATTTTATTCATCCACGTGCGCTTCCAATGATCGAGATCATAATTGCGCTGGGTTAATTCTAAATCGAACTCATCCGCCTCTTCATAGGTGAATGCATCGATCTTGTTAAAGACCATGATTGTTGGTTTTTCATGACTTTGAATCTCCTGTAATATGGTATTCACGCTATCTATGTGGTCCATAAAACTCGGGTGACTGATATCCACCACGTGCAGCAATACATCTGCCTCGCGAACCTCGTCCAATGTAGATTTGAAACTCTCTACAAGCTGAGTTGGCAACTTTCGGATAAATCCAACGGTATCCGTAAGGAGTAATGGGAGGTTGTCAATATTGATTTTTCGAACCGTGGTATCGAGCGTCGCAAAAAGCTTATTCTCTGCCAGCACATCCGTTTTACAAAGCAAATTCAACAAAGTGCTTTTCCCAACGTTGGTGTACCCTACCAAGGCAACGCGAGACAACTTTCCTCTATTGCTTCGTTGGGTGGTCATCTGCACATCGATCTTCTCCAACTTCTTCTTGAGCAAGGAGATTTTTTGTTGAATTATTCGACGGTCCGTTTCAATCTGCGTTTCACCAGGACCACGCATCCCGATCCCCCCTTTTTGGCGCTCAAGGTGCGTCCACATTCGAGTCAATCGCGGCAAAAGATATTGGTATTGTGCCAATTCAACTTGAGTGCGGGCATAGCTCGTCTGAGCGCGTGCAGCGAAAATGTCAAGAATCAGGTTCGTACGGTCCATGACTTTCACCTCCAACAGCACCTCAATGTTTTTGAGCTGCGAAGGGGTTAACTCGTCATCGAAAACGACCAGATCTATATTTTCCGCATCAACATAGCCTTTGATATCTTCCATTTTCCCTGAACCCAGGAAAGTCCTAGAATCCGGTTTGGAAAGCTTTTGTGTAAAAATGTGAACGGTATCCGCACCGGCCGTATCTGCCAGGAACCGTAGCTCCTCCAAATACTCCATAGCTTTCTCCTCATCCTGGTCTTTATTGATAATACCAATGAGGATGCAACGCTCACGTTGAAGCGAATCCTTTTTCTTGAGTTCTAGCATGTTCGAGGTTTAGGCGCCTTGTAGGAATGCCTCCCAAGGAAGTCTCAAAGCAATGAGGAACAACCCGATTCCAAACCAAATCACAATAGGCTTCGCCTTGGAGGCGTCGTCCGTACCGCGTTTTGACTTCGCATTACCAACTGTGATTAACACTGCTGCAATGATCATTGTCAAAGGATGCTCTACATATTTGAAACGCATCGCACTATCTTTCATGAGGGACCCCATTTCACTAAACATATCCATGTTAAATCCAAAGAGCATGATCAATCCAATCGTTACTTGGAGGTGCGTCAGGATAAGTGCAATTCTATTTTGACGAGCCAGTTTATCGGTAAACGCATTGTCCGATTTCCAAGCCAAGAAGTTCTGAACCAATACTACCAGCATCAACAATAAGTAGACAAATGGTAGCCAGTGATGTAAGTGTAGTAATCCTGTGTACATCTATTCGTATTTTTCACAAAGTTACGAATCCACACGAAGCACCACTCAATTGTGAAGAAATACCTTTTATACACATTCGCTCTCGTACTGCTATTTTTTGGCGGTCTTATGCCCGCCCTAAATCTTGAATCTGTGCAGGCACGCTACGACGCTCCCGCTCCTACCTTGATCTTCCCTCCGCTGCGCGGCGACATCGACAGATTGCGAGAAAGCATCACCTACAAAACCATCAGCCAAGACCCGCGAATGCTCGATACCACAGCGTTCGACAACTTCGGCAAATTCCTTCGCGCCTCCTATCCTGAAGCCTTTGCAAAACTCACCATAGATACGTTCAGCACGCACACGTACTTCCTCCACTGGCCAAGTACCTCCTCCGAGGCTAAAAACTACCTCTTTATAGCCCACCAAGATGTCGTGCCTGTAGACCAAAAGAGCCTCGAACTATGGCATCAGTCCCCCTTCAGTGGCGCAATGGATGTCGATCCCAAGGATACTTTAGAAGTAAACAATCCCTATATCTATGGCCGCGGCACCCTCGACGATAAAAGCGCGCTGATGGCGCTAATGGAAACCCTAGAATCCCTCGCTTTCCAAAACTATCAGCCCGCCCATAACCTCTACTTCTGTTTTGGGCAAGACGAAGAGATCGGTGGACGCGCAGGAGCCGCATTAGTTGCGGAGCATTGCCGAAATACAGGTCTAAACTTTGAAGCTATACTTGACGAAGGAGGAATCATTTCAACGGGAAGCATCCCAGGATTAAAAGAAACCCCTGTTGCTTTGATTGGCACCGCAGAAAAAGGCTACCTCAGTGTAGAAGTATCCTTTAACGTCGCTGGAGGCCACAGCAGTATGCCGAACGAAGAAACTGCAATTACAAGTGCTGCAGCCTTTATTGAATCATTAAACGACGGTCTTTTTAAGCCTGAATTTTCGGAGCCATTGAACGGTTTCATTGACCACCTCGCGCCTGAGATGCCTTGGGGCCTTAAGACGGTATTTGCGAACCGATTTCTTACCGAACCATTCCTCCTTAGTTTGTATCAAAAAAGTCACACCGGTCGCGCCTTAACTAATAATACAGCGGTGGCCACGATCATTGCCTCCGGTATAAAAGACAACGTGGTCCCTGCTAGTGCCCGGGTCGTTTGCAATACGAGAATACTACCCGGAACCACTCCGGAAGAAGTGCTCAATCGCTATGAAACGCTCGCGGCTAAATTTGGAGGAACCGTCGAGCCCTATCAAAATATGGGAAGCGCAGCCACGGCAACATCGAGTACAGCGAGTGAGGAGTTTACTATGCTAGGGCAAGCAGTGAGGGAAATTTTTCCTGAGGCTCTTATTAGCCCATATTTGACAATCGGCGGGACTGACAGTAAAAACTTTGAAGGACTATCGAAGAATACCTACCGCTTCTTACCTATAGTCTTGAGTCCAGCCGAAGTAGGTGGCATTCATGGAACCAATGAACGTATTGCACTAGAAGATTACCAAAAAATGGTTCTCTGGTACACCACGGTGGTCCAATTGTGGAGCGCAGGCAAGTTCCCCAGCGCGCAGCGCGAAAATCCCTAAAACAAAAAACCCGGCGCAATGCGCCGGGTTTTGATATCGTGCGGAGCGAGCTCCTTAGTGAATGTCCATGTGGAAATCTTGAACATCGCCTTCTTCATTGCGGAAGAAATCGGCAACGGCCATGAATTCACCTCCTGCAGATTCAAAAGATCCGTCTGCATGGAACATCATTCCATCAAACATACCTTCTTTTGCAGTGAATGTACCAGTGAATGAACCATCTTCAGATGTTAGTTTGATAGTCGCCTCTACGCGACCATTCTCAGAGTTGATCGCTACATCAGCCAATGCAACACCTTCGAAAACTGGACCTGAAACTTGAAGTTTCACTTCTTTCATTTTTACTTTCATCACTTCTTGACGAACCTCAGTGTGCGTTGCGCTTTCAGCACCCGCATCGTGATGTCCCTCACCCAAGATTGGAGCGATTACTAGACCTACCAAACAAGTCAATTTAATCAAGATGTTCATTGATGGACCAGAAGTATCCTTGAATGGATCACCTACGGTATCACCAGTTACAGCCGCTTTGTGCGCATCTGAACCTTTGTAAGTCATTTCACCATCAATCATAACACCCGCCTCGAAAGATTTCTTAGCGTTGTCCCATGCACCACCAGCATTGTTTTGGAAGATTGCCCAAAGCACACCTGATACAGCAACACCGGCCATGTATCCACCCAACATTTCAGCAGCTTGCTGTCCTGTGTACCCAAGAAGCATTGGAAGGAAACCAATTACCAATGGGAAGATGATGGTCATAGCACCCGGCAACATCATTTCTTTCAAAGAAGCCTGAGTTGAAATCGCAACACATTTGTCGTATTCTGGCTCAGCTTTGTATTCCATGATGCCTGGGATCTCAGCAAATTGGCGACGAACCTCTTTAACCATCTCCATTGCAGCTTTTCCTACCGAGTTCATAGCCAAAGCAGAGAACACTACAGGAACCATACCCCCTACGAATAGCATCGCAAGAACTGGTGCTTTGAAGATGTTGATACCGTCAATTCCAGTGAAGGTTACGAAGGCAGCGAACAAAGCCAATGCAGTCAATGCTGCTGAAGCAATAGCGAAACCTTTACCGATTGCTGCAGTAGTATTACCAACAGAATCAAGAATATCTGTACGCTCGCGTACTTCGTCAGGAAGTTCGCTCATTTCTGCAATACCACCTGCGTTATCCGCAATAGGACCGAATGCATCAATAGCCAACTGCATAGCAGTCGTTGCCATCATTGCAGAAGCGGCAATCGCAACTCCGTAGAATCCTGCGAATGCGTAAGCCGACCAAATCGCACCTGCAAAAAGAAGAACCGGAGCGAAGGTTGAAATCATACCTGTACCCAAACCAGCGATGATGTTGGTTGCCGCACCTGTAGATGATTTCTGTACAATATCAAGAACTGGTTTTTTACCCAAACCAGTGTAGTATTCAGTAAAGTAAGAGATTAAAGCACCTACGATCAAACCAACAACTACTGAACCGAAGACATCATTGCTAGTTACTTCTTTGATACCCTCGCCAAAGAATTTCATTGACATGGTATCCGGTAGCAACCATTTGATCATGAAGTAAGAACCCACTGCCGTCAATAGGATGGACGTCCAGTTACCCATATTCAAAGCACGTTGTACTTCTTCTTCTTTAGCGCTGTTATCTTTAATGCGAATCAAGAACGTACCTACAATAGAGAATACGATACCTACACCCGCAATCAACATTGGCAACCAAATAGGTCCCCAGTTTGTAATTGCTGCGTCATCGCGCATTACATAGTTACCTAAAACCATGGATGCAAGTACTGTTGCAACATATGATCCGAACAAATCGGCACCCATACCCGCTACATCACCTACGTTATCCCCTACGTTATCTGCAATAGTTGCAGGGTTACGTGGATCATCTTCAGGAATACCTGCTTCAAC
>CAYNLA010000021.1:0-5925 GCA_964397915.1 uncultured Polaribacter sp.
CGGGCCAAGGCGCCCAGTACCCAGGAATGGGAAAAGACTTGTACGACAACCACAAGGAAGCACGCGAACTTTTCGAAACTGCAGACCGCGTCTTAGGTTTTGAATTGAGTAAAATCATGTTCGAAGGAACAGATGAGGAACTCAAACAAACCAAGGTTACGCAACCCGCTATTTTCACTATGAGTGTGATTATGGCGAAATTGATGGGCAATGACTTCCAGCCTGATATGGTAGCCGGTCACAGCTTGGGTGAATTTTCAGCCCTATGTGCCGCTGGTGCTTTGAACTTCACGGATGCATTAACCTTGGTGAGTAAACGTGCCATGGCCATGCAAAAAGCTTGTGAAAAGAACCCCTCCACAATGGCAGCCGTTCTTGGACTCGAAGATGCTGTAGTAGAACAAATCTGCGCGGAAATTGACGGCGTAGTGGTTGCCGCGAACTATAACTGTCCTGGACAGTTGGTGATCTCAGGAACCATTAGCGCTGTAGAAGCGGCCTGTACAAAGGCTACCGAGGCTGGGGCGCGTCGCGCATTAGTACTTCCTGTTGGTGGTGCATTTCACAGCCCGTTAATGGAACCTGCTCGTGCAGAATTAGCTGCTGCCATTGAAGCCACTGAATTTAACACCCCTGTTTGTCCAGTGTACCAAAACTCTGTTGCCAAGGCTGTTCAGACTCCGAGTGAAATCAAAAAGAATTTGATCGACCAGTTAACAGCACCGGTAAAATGGACGCAAAGTGTTCAAGAGATGATGGCCGATGGGGCCACCCATTTCGTAGAGTGTGGACCAGGCAAAACCTTACAAGGATTGATTAAGAAAATTGACCGCGCCAATGAAGTCAGCGGCGTGAGTTTCGAATAATGAAAGAAGTAACCTGGAAGAGCCCATCGAACATCGCCCTAGTAAAATATTGGGGTAAATATCCGGTTCAAATACCGGCCAATCCTTCTATTAGCTTTACCCTGAGTGCTGCAGCGACTACAACCACATTGAAGTACGCTCCTGGAAACGGCCAAATTGAAGTATTTCTCGAAGGCGTCTCTACTCCAAGTTTTCTTCCCAAAATCAAAACGTTCCTAGAACGTACCGCTGAGCAATTTCCCTTTACTGGCACGCTTGATATGGAAATTCATACTTCGAACAGCTTTCCGCACAGCTCTGGAATCGCCTCATCTGCCTCTGGCATGAGCGCATTGGCCTTGTGCTTGATGAGCGTGAAGCAAGCGCTGGGGTTACCCGTAGAAAATTTCTTTGAAGAAGCAAGTGAGGCGGCAAGACTAGGCTCAGGTTCAGGTTCACGCAGTGTGTATGGACCTTTAGCCGCGTGGGGAACACACCGGGACATTACGGGGAGTTCTGATCGATGGGCTGTTGCCTATGACGATGTTGCAGACGTATTTAAGAGTTTTCAAGACACCATATTATTGGTTGACAAAGGCGAAAAAGTAGTAAGCTCCACCGTCGGTCATGGCCTAATGGAAGGACACACCTACGCAGAGGCAAGGTTTGCTCAAGCGCACACGAATCAAAGTGAACTTTTGACCTGCATGCGCAATGGTGATATCGAAGGATTTGGAGCCATCGTGGAAAGCGAAGCCCTGACACTTCATGCCATGATGATGAGTTCCCGCCCCTATTTCATTCTTATGAAACCAAATACCCTCAAGGTGATTGAAGCCATTTGGGCATTTCGCGAAAAAACGGGCAACCCATTGTATTTCACCCTTGATGCTGGCGCAAATGTGCACCTACTCTACCCCAAATCACATAAAGATGTAATTTTGCAGTTCATAGACAGTGACTTACGAACTTTTTGCAAGGACGGGAGTTACCTATGTGACGAAGTTGGTCAAGGACCTAAACAGCTATAAATGGAAAAGAATCCGCTCTTTTACGGTAAAGTGCTTCTCTTTGGGGAATACGGCATCATTAAGGACAGCATGGGCCTATCGATCCCGCATACCTATTACAAAGGAGCGTTCCAATTCTCTGAGGAGCATAATGCCACTCAATTAAAGAGCAGTGACAATCTCCGCAAATACATCGCTTACCTAAAGTCTGAAACGGCTCCTTGCGCATTCGATTTCGAAGCATTCGAATTGGACCTTAACAACGGGCTTTACTTTGACTCTTCAATTCCTCAGGGATTTGGCGTTGGATCTTCAGGAGCCTTGGTAGCCGCCATTTATGACCGCTATTGCACGCACAAAATTTCTGCGAATCCTGAGCAGGCATCGGACATTAAGGCGTTAAAGAGCATATTCTCTTGGATGGAAAGCTATTTCCACGGAAAAAGTAGCGGCATTGATCCTACCATCTGTTATCTCGGACTTCCTTTATTAATTAAGAGCAAGGATAACTTGGGAACGGTCCAGCTTCCTGCCTCTGCAGAAGCAGGCTCTGGCGCGGTATTCCTTTTGAACAGCGGTGCCCCTGGCGAGACTCAACCCATGGTGGAGATCTTCATGGAAAAACTCAAAGAAGAAGGCTTCCGCAATATGCTGAAGAACCAATTCATTAAGTACAATGATGCTTGTATTAAAGCATTCGTTAAAGGTGACCGAACGCCATTATTCCAAAATCTTAAAAAACTGAGTGCACTCGTACTCGATAATTTTGATCCAATGATCCCTAAAGGCTTCCATGATTTATGGCGCGAGGGATTAGAAAGCGAGGAATACTACCTCAAACTCTGTGGATCAGGTGGCGGTGGTTTTGTCATGGGCTTTACCCGTGATTACGAAAAAGTCAAGACTAAATTTGAAGGGTTCTCCCCAGAAGTGGTTTACAGATTTTGACAGCCATCAATCGCCGCCGTTACTCCCTCTTAAAAATCCTCGCCTTACTCAGCCAAATACGCTGGTATAATGTGTTGTTACTCGTACTGGGTCAATATTTAGCTTCGCTTTTCGTTTTTGAAGAAAGGTTTGACCGATTAGATACGGCCAAAGACATCGGCACTCATTTGACCATTTGGTCCTCAGCGCTCGTTTTAATTTTCGGTTTTTTAATCAATAGCTTCTATGATTTGGAGCGTGATAGCATTAATCGGCCGAAGCAGACCGCTTTCGAACGATTGGTTAGACAAAGCACGTCACTTAGAATCGCGATCATATCGTTGTTGCTCGGATTAGGGCTCGCTTATACGGTGAGCTACAAAGCCCTACTATTCTATGGAGTATATGCTGCCTTGTTGTGGTTCTATAGCCATAAACTTCGGAAGATACCGATGCTCGGCCATGTAAGCGCTGCTTTCATCGGTTTGATGCCCTTCTTTGGCATCAGCGTCTACCATCAGTACTTCAGCTGGCACACCATTGCCTTCGGCGGCTTGGTCGGCCTGGCCTTATTTGCTCGGGAATTGCTCAAAGACCTTATCATGGTCAAAGGTGATACCCTTATGGGTAAATCCACTGTGGCAAATGAGTTTGGAGAGGACCAAACACGCCTTGCTTTGATTATAACAAGTGGTATTGCCTGGATACCGGCATTTTTTACCGAAGCTTGGTTTAGCAATTACGCGCAATATGGAATGCTTGGCATCCTCGTACTCCTCAGTGTGGCGAATACCTTGACTTTAGCAGCTAAGGGAAATCGTGCGCTACGTTGGGCACATTTGTGCTATAAGTTGGTATTGGTCATTGGTGTATTGACCATCCCTTTTCTATAGACTTATCGGATGATGTTCAAGATGCCTTCTTTAATGGCAATCTCGTCAAACGGCAATCGGACCAGTAGTCTCCATGAGTAAGACCCCATAGGTAGCGGCTTTCCGTCGACTGTTCCATCCCAACAATCATTCTCATCGGTTGAACTGTAGACCGGATTACCCCATCGATTGAATACTTGGAAGTCGATCGCTTCGAAGCCTACGCCCTTGATTTCATAACAGTCGTTCACACCATCATTATTGGGCGAAAATGCCGTAGGTATGTAGAGGTAAAAATCTGTTTCAACCGCTACAATCAAAGTGATGCTATCGATACAGCCGAAATCGCTCGTTACGACCTGGGTTACTTCATAATCACCCGGACGAGAGAAATCGTATTCAAAACTTTCTCCAGTAATCACCGTTGAATCTAAATACCAAGTCCAACTCACTTCGTTTTGCGCTTTTTCATCAAAGGCTACGCGCAAAGGAACGTATGGATCATTCAAGTATTGGAATCCTGCGGATGGCTTGGGCATATTTATCGCCATAGCACTATCAATCAAGAGCACCTGACAACCGTCTGATACACTGAATGGAACGAAAGTGCTGTCTTGCCAAGGCATAATAGAACGCGGATTATTCTGAGTCAGATTATCCAACCAATAAAAAGTGAGTGGATCTTGCCCTCCATAATAAACAGGGCTTAAATAGGCTGAATCACCCGGACATACGCGAATGGTATCTCGCTCATACACCATCGGTGCATATGGCTTTAGGAATAAATCTTGGGTGAAGATCATCGTATCTCCACACTCATCGAACATGATATAAGTGAATGTGGTGTCAAAATCTACTTGGACCCAACGTGAGGGTACAAAGGCACTGTCGTTCAACCAAAAACCGTCATAAGTTCCTTCATAGGAGATATTGGTAGTTATTAATTCTACGCTATCGCCCGGGCAGTTGACAGTATCGGATGGTGCGTTCAGTGTCAATGTTCCGTTTAACGTATCCTTATCGCGGATATAGTATTCAAAACGGTGTACAGGGTAGTTGTAACAATCCGTGTAGACGTAATCTTGAACGATCACCAAAGCTTCGTTCGCCTCAGCGATATTATCATCGTATACCCAAAACTCTAAGGTATCGGCTGTTTCGTATGGGTCAAGAGTAATGGTATCAGGCAAAACAGAAAAATCCACCCCCTCAACGGCTGTACTGAGATTGGTATCCACATAAATCGGAATCTTCATCTCAATACCCAAATTCGCGGAACGCGAGAATATTATTTCATTTTTATTGCACCCTTCCACCAGCAACGAATCCGTAAAGGAGTTCCCAACATTCGTGTTTTGGGTGAAAGCAATCTCCGGTCCTTTCAGTGATTTCTCTTCCAAGAACACCGCAGAACTCAACGCTGCATCGCTCACATTAGCAAGTTTCAAACGAATGGTATACCAACCGCCACATTGCACCTCAGCCTGTGCCGTGAACTTATCGGTATACCCGTCTAAGGTCACTATAGATCCATTAGAACTATTGTAGTAAGCACTATGGGCTACAAAGTTCGGATTAGCTGAAGAGCAATTGGATGCTGGGTAGCTTCCCGAAGGGCTTCCAGAGTTGATGGTATTCACCGCAATTGGAACGGTTGTACCTGGAATGGTAGCGATATTTTTTACGATGGATCCATTGGTTGGAGCGGTAACTCCATCGATGTAAGGACCTTCTAGAAAAAAACCAAAAACATCATTAAAGCTACTACAGGTATATCCATCATACTCATGTGATCCAAAACAGTAATTAAACTTGATAGAATCCGATTGCGCTATAAAGCTGAACTCTATACTCACCATATCCTTGATCGCAAAGCCAGAACTTCCTAGCGTACTTAATACACTCGAGAGCTCGCTGTCGGTAAACGTTGTATTGTTTCCATTACCAGGGCTGCTAGCGATCACATCGGAACTCTGCTGAGCAGCAACCATTACGATACCCGATTGCACCGGAAATGAGGTGTCGTTGGCCTCAAAGTATCCTATTTGCGTTGTGTTCGGCTGAGTAAGATTAAACCCATTTTGCCCCATATTGTAGATACTCAAGTTCGAGTCTACAAGAATGTTTGATGCCATCCAATATGGATTTTTGTACGTACCGTTTGTACTTACGGTCATACTGGGTTGAGCATAAACAAAGGCTGAAAGAATCAACCCAAAAGCGAGTAGGGTTTTGCGCATGCCCGAATATAGAAAATTAATAGATTTCATC
>CAYNLA010000021.1:6025-20242 GCA_964397915.1 uncultured Polaribacter sp.
CAACCGGCAGATCCTATTGAATTATGGGACAACGACCCTTTTGATCCAATTATTAAAACCACTGAAATTCATCCGGAAGGTGCCATTTTCGCTCGTGGCGCATGTGATGACAAAGGACAAATGTTCATGCACCTCAAGGCATTCGAGATTCTTCAAGCCGAAGGAGGAGTACCCTGCAATGTAAAATTCATGATCGAAGGGGAAGAAGAAGTTGGATCCTCAAACCTAGGTCCATTCTTGAAAGAGCACAAAGAGATGCTTGCTTGCGATACTATTCTCATATCAGATACCGGAATGATTGCCAACGATACTCCAAGCATAACGACGGGTCTTCGCGGTCTCAGCTATGTAGAAGTTGAGATTACAGGCCCAAACCGAGACTTGCACAGCGGTCTTTATGGCGGTGCTGTAGCGAACCCCATCAACATCCTTACTCAAATGGTTGCCAGCCTGCACAACGAAAAAGGCGAAATCACCGTCGACGGATTTTACGATGGTGTCGAGATTGTATCGACCGAAGAACGCGCCTTGATGGCAAAAGCACCATTCAGCCAAGAAGCGTTCAAGAAATCTATCGGCATTTCTGATGTTTGGGGTGAAGAGGGCTATTCCACACCTGAACGCACGAGTATCCGTCCAACCTTGGACGTCAACGGAATTTGGGGTGGTTATATTGGCGAAGGTGCTAAGACCGTTATTCCTTCAAAAGCCTATGCGAAAATCTCTATGCGTTTGGTTCCTGGTCAAGATCCAGATGCAATTACTGAGAAATTCACTCAACATTTCATAAGTATAGCTCCAAGTAGTGTGAGTGTAAAAGTAACGCCACACCATGGAGGTCTTCCCTATGTAACACAGAGCTCGGATCCAGCCTACCAGAGCGCTTCTGCAGCCTATGAGAAAACTTTTGGCAAACCTGCACTTCCAGTACGAAGCGGTGGTTCTATTCCAATTGTTGCATTATTCGAGCAGATTTTAGGCGCAAAAAGTATCCTTATGGGCTTCGGTTTAGATAGCGATGCAATTCACAGCCCTAACGAGCATTACGGCGTGTTTAACTACTTCAAAGGCATTGAAACCATTCCTTACTTCTACCACAATTACACCAATCAAATGAAGTAATGAGCAACAACCTTCATCGCAGCAAAAGCCTGTATCTACAGCAGCACGCGGGTAACCCGGTGCATTGGCAAATGTGGGATAATGCTGTATTGGAGGCGGCAAAAGCCAAGAATCAACTGCTCATCATTTCAATCGGCTACTCAAGCTGCCATTGGTGCCATGTCATGGAGCATGAAAGCTTCGAGGACGAGGAAGTGGCGCTGCTGATGAACACGCATTACACTTCGATCAAAGTTGACCGCGAGGAACGCCCCGATATCGACGCGCGTTACATGGCTGCCGTTCAACTGATGACAGGGCAAGGCGGGTGGCCGTTGAATTGTATTGCGCTACCGGATGGCACGCCCGTTTGGGGCGGAACGTATTTCTCAAAGTCCGATTGGCTGGCCGCCCTTGAGCAAATTGCCACCATGTATTTCGATGATCCAAATACGGTTATTGAATACGGCAATAAGTTGAAAAGCGGCCTCGCTGAAATGGTAGAGGTGAACAAGAACCCAGAGAAAAATTCCTTTTCCAAAAGTGATTTAGAAGATGTTCTAGTGCCATGGATGCGGAGTTGGGACAGGCAATGGGGCGGAATGAATAGGGCACCAAAATTTCCAATGCCAAGCAATTATCATTACTTATTGCGGTACGGAGTGTTATCGGGTCATTCGGAGGTACAAAACTACCTGCACTTGAGTTTGGAGCGAATGTCCTACGGCGGATTATTTGATTTCGTGCACGGCGGATTTACGCGTTATGCCACGGACCGATTCTGGAAAGTTCCACATTTCGAGAAAATGCTGTACGACAATGCCCAACTCTTAGGTCTTTTTGCTAGCGCTCAGCGTCACCGCCCTTCAAAACATTATGAAGCTGTGCTTCTGCAAACGAAGTCATTTCTTGAACATTGGATGCAACTGAACAATGGCCTTTTTGGAGCGGCCCTCGACGCCGATTCTGCTACGCCAGAATCGATCAGGGAAGAAGGCGGCTTCTATACTTGGACGCAAGAAGAACTTCAGGATCTCGACTTGTGGGATACGCCCCTTTTTAAAGCCTACTTTGATTTGGGACCCAATGCGAAGTGGGAAGGAAAATATATACTCCATCGAACACAATCAGATCTCGAGTTCTCCCAAGAACACGGCGTCCCTGTGGAAGTCCTTTTGGAACACGTTCACCAATGGCGGGAAACATTGGTAAAGGCGAGCCAGCTTAGATACTCCTCTCATAAAAAACCTGCTCTCGACCCTAAAGCATTGGTTTGTTGGAATGCCTTAGTTATTCAAGGTTTTGCTCAAGCCCATTGGGCACTTCCAGATGCAGGATTTGATACGGCAGCAATTGATCTTCTCGAAACCCTTTGGGACAACGCTTTTGTCAACGGGGAACTTTGCCATCAGATAATTGAAAGCGATGCAGAAGGGATGGCTTTTTTAGATGATTACAGTTCACTTGGAAATGCATTGGTGGAATGCTATAGCCTTCAAGCGGATCAAAAATTTCTCGACCGCGCCGCAATATTGGGCCGTCTTATTAAAAAGAAGTTCCCTTCGACTTCAGAACTTATTTTCCGACCTTATAGTTCTGAAATTCAAGAAGCATGGCAGACGCATATCGAGGTTGAAGACAATGTTATTCCAAGTGCGAATGCGATGTGTGCACATTTTTTTTGGCGACTTGGTGAGCTCTTGGAAAATACAGATTATACCGATTGGGCAAAGGAAGCCCTTCATGCCATGCACCCTAAGGTGTTTCGCTTTGGTCCAAGTTATTCTGAATGGCTAAGCCTTGCCTTGCTTGAAGCATATGGTCAAAATGAAATGGTAGTTTGCGGACCGGAGGGGAAATCGGCAGCCCAACAACTTACCAAAGAAAGTTATGCGCCTACCACTCCTATCTATTGGAGCGACCGTCACAATAACCATCCTTTGTTTATAGGCCGATTCACGTCTGAGCATACCCAATTCTTCTTATGTCAAAACCGAGCATGTGGTCTGCCGGTTCAAACTGTTGCTGAAGCACGCGAACTATGGAGCAACCAATAAGACGTTGTGGATGGTGCGAAGGCATCAGTCTTTACGAAGCGTATCACGATCAGGAATGGGGCCGCCCTGTATTGGATGAAACCAAAATGTTCGAGTTTCTTCTGTTGGAGACATTTCAAGCCGGTTTAAGTTGGATCACCGTGCTTAAAAAACGAGAAGCATTTCGCACCGTTTTTCATGGATTCAACATTAGCAGAGTAGCTGCCATGGGTGATCAAGAATTGGAAGCTGCCATGAAAAATCCGGGCATCATTCGCAATAAAGCTAAAATTCTAGCTGCCGTTAACAATGCCAAATGCGTCGAAGCACTTCATGCGCAGGGTACTTCTTTAGTAGATTTTTTCTGGAACTATGTGGACGGGAAGCCGCTTGTGAATCATTGGAAAACGATTAATGAAATTCCACCGCTAACCCCATTGGCAGAGCAGATTTCAAAAGACTTGAAGAAACTGGGGTTCAAGTTTGTTGGACCTACAGTGATTTACGCGCACATGCAGGCGACAGGGATGGTAAACGACCACTTAGTGGATTGTTCGTTTCGCGAGGGTTAGAACCACTTCTTTTTGGACTTTTCCGCTACAAAATCCTTTAGGTAGAACGGCTCGAAATAGGCAACATCGACCTTCTGCTGAAGACCTTCTGCTATGAACTTTGCCATATTCTTGGCCGAAGGAAAGGCGGATGGTGCTATTGTCCAATTAAAACCTGCCTCTGAAAGTAAATCGCTCATTTTCGAATTGCAATCCCCGAGTACAGTTACATCAATTTGGTCTCGAAGTGGAGCCCAAGCTTGCTCGTTTACAATAACCGCCTCTACAGGACCTTTTGACAGAACTTGTGATCCTGTTTTTTCCCAAACCTGAGCGAATACCTCGTCCCTACGTGCATCCAGTACGGTTATAACTGTACCTGTATTAATTGTACTGAAATCAAAACAGGCAAGGGTTGGCATAGAATACAGTGGCACATTAAGTGCATAAGCCAAACCCTTTGCTGTACTTACGCCTATGCGCAAACCCGTGTATGAGCCCGGGCCTTCTCCTACTACAATTCCTTGAAGTTCACGCAGGGATATTCCTTGTGCAGCTACTAATTCTTGAATGATGGTATGAAGACGTTCGCCGTGAATAAATCGGTCCCCATACTCATCTGTATGAGCAACGAGCTGCCCGTCGCGAACGAGAGCAACGCTACAATTCTTCGTAGAAGTCTCTATGCACAGGAGCATCGGAACTATTTTTCTTTGATCTTGGCTCCTTTGAGCAAATTTCTACTCACTGCGCTGTAAGGACCAGTAATAATCTTGGTGGAATCCTCTATTCCCGTGACCATGATGAACTCATCATCTTGGATTCCACTCTTTACCAATCTTAAATCCGCCTTAGTTCCGTTCGGCAAAAAGACAACCTCGAATTTTTCACTCGCATCGGCTAGCGCCTCATCAATAACGCGAGCCTTATCTGTAGTGTCCTTGCGTACACCCACCGCCACAATTGGCACAACTAGCGCATCCTTTACCTTGTTGGTTATAATATCAACAGTGGCAGTCATTCCAGGTCGGAAGGGATGCGTGCCGTACTGCGCTTGTAGCTTTGTATAGCTCTCGTTAAGCACTCGAATTTTCACTTCGAAGTTGGTCACTTGGTCGGCAGATGCTCCCATCGTCAGCTTTGCACTATTGGCAATCTCGCTCACCACTCCTTTAAATGTTTCCCCTAAAAACGCATCGATCTCGATGAGGGTGGTGTCCCCCATCGCTACCTTGACAATATCATTTTCGTTGACCTCAACCAATACTTCCATCGCGTTTAAATCTGCAATTCGAAGCATTTCCGTTCCGGTCATCGTCGCAGTTCCTACCACTCGCTCACCTAACTCTACATCGAGCTGGCTCACGGTACCACTAATGGGTGATACAATGGTGGTACGCTTTAGATTTTTATAGGCCTCATCAAGATTCGCCTCCGCACTTTGGAGCTGATAACGCGAGGCTTCCTCTTGCAATTCAGTAATAGAAATTGCACGCTGGGCTGCATCAAATTCTTGCTCAGAAATGGCTCCTTTCTCGAAGAGCACCTGATTGCGCTTCCAAAGTTTTTCAGCTTCCACAAGAGCGGCTCGGCTCTGTGCCAAACTAGATTTTGCGCTGTTGACAGCGGCACGCGCGCGGGTGATTGCACTTTCATAAATATCCGCATTGATGCGAACCAAGACATCGCCTTCAGCTACTTGTTGGCCTTCGACGACATTTACCTCGATAATTTCTCCACTTACCTCCGGACTCATCTTAACTTCTACCTCCGGTTGAATTTTACCACTCGCTGTCACAGTCTCTATAACTGTGCGCTTGTGTGCGTAACCTACTTCAACCTCTATGGCATCACCACTTCCGCCAATCCAGCCTTGCTTTTTCGCAGCAACCATTCCAATGATGGCAACGACAGCTACGGCACCTACTATCTTATAATTTAATTTCATGGGGCTTTTAGTTAAAGGGTGATTTGATTGAAAAGGTAAAACTCAAGCACCTTCACTTTGAATAAGTAATCGTATTTCGATTGAATGGCACGACTTTCAGCCGCCACATATTGATTCTGACTTAAACTAAAATCAAAGGCACTTATCGTTCCGAGCTCGAAATTTGTCCGAGCATTTTCCAGTGCTTCCTTGGAGGCTTCGGCCGCACTTTTAGAGGCTTCATAAACGGCCAAAGCACCAACAGCATCTAGATACGCACGCTCGATTGTTTGGCGCACATTGAGTTCAGATTGACGCAAGTCTAAATATGCATTGTGCTCTTGGATTTTTGCGCGTTGTACTGCACTGTGCACTTGTCCGCTGTTAAAAATTGGAACTTGAATGCCAATACCAACAAATTGGTTCCAGTTGTCCATGAGTTGATTTCCCACCGTGTATTCTACCATACTATTTGGATCGGGCACATAGATTTCTTGCGGGACCTGGTCTATGGAACCTGTAACTGGATTCTCTACCAAAGTGTACGTGGTTAAGGTGTAATAATCGGTAAAATATGGCAAGCCCTGAACGTAATTGGAATTCAACTGCGCCGAGAAAGCGACGGAAGGATACCTTCCTCCTGCAGCCAACTTAGCAGCATATTCGGATGCACTGATATTGGCCTGCGCCAACTTCACACTAGGCTGCTTCTCCACAGCAGAGGCTAACAATTCTTCATTGTTGTAGCCCCGCATCGCTCCAGCACTTAGGTCTACCTTAGGAGCAACGACATCAAATGACTCGAAATCTTCCTCCAATTGAAGCATTTGATACAACATCAATTTACTCAACACTAAAGCATTTCTTGTGCTTATGGCATTGCCTTCATCTGACTTTACTTGAGCCATGGCCTGCAAGTAATTGTCTTTAGATAATGCACCGTTTTCATACAAGATTTGCGTGCGTTTAAAACTTTGCTCAGATGCTTTTAATTGCTCCTCTGCGACTTCCAAAAGTTGCTTGTTTACGAGAATCTGTAAATAAGAAGACGCCACACTGATTGAGACATTGTTTCTCAGTTCGTCAAGCTGGTACAAGGCCGCCACCTCATTCATTTTAGCCTGCTGCAACTGGTTGTAGTTTCTCCCCCCTCCAAATAAGGTCCAATTAGTCGAAGCGGTCGTCCCTAAGGTTTGGCGAGAACCAGGTTGACGCGTATTGGAGATTGGATCGATCGTTAATCCAAAGTTCCAATAATAGCCGCCATTTAGATTAATTGAAGGGAGAAACGCCAATTGGCTCTGCAACGTATTGACCTCTGCAAGTTCCAAAGTATTTTGACCGCGTTGAATCTCTAAGTTGTGCGTTGCCGCGTGCTCGATACAAGCGTTAAGCGTCCAGGCGTCTTGAGCAAGTACTGGGTTACCCAATACACATTGGATCGAAAGCAAGAGAATGGGATAGAGTCGTCGCATACCAATTGGAGGTTAAAGGTAGACCCGAAGATACGACTATTTAGAAGCTTTCTTCGCCCTATACATGCGGTAAGCGATGCCACTAATGATCAAATACGGGAAGATCATCAAATATAAAATCCCGTAATTAAGTCCTGCGCCAAAGCCCCCCTCATTCGCCGTTTCTGCAACAGCTTTGCACATACTGCATTGTGCAGAAGATAAGAATGGAAGTGCTAGCGCAACAATGAGGAATAATTTCTTCATCAGTAGTAAGGTTGCATAAAGAGGTATACCAAGACCCCTGTCAATGCCACATAAAGCCACACTGGATATGCAAACTTCACGATCTTTTTATGACGCTTTATATCATTGGTCCAACCGCGGTATATGCTCAACAACGCGAGAGGTATTACGGGGACGCTGAGTATAATGTGTGAAATCAAAATGAAGAAATACACCATTCTGATTGTACCCTCACCGCCAAACTTCGCACTAGGGTGTGTCAAATGGTAAATCACATATGAGATCAAAAACACACTACTCAACACAAATGCGCTGAGCATAAAAGTTCTATGCATGGTGATGTTTTTGCCTTTGATGGCAATCCCTGCGCACACCAACAAAACAAACGTACTTCCATTCAATACCGCATGGAACAGAGGTAGATTGCTTACTGCACTATCTTCTTCTATTCCGAGACCTGCCTTCCAACTTGGAGGGATGATCATTAGTAGCGCAACGGCCACGGGAATCAATATGCTCACCACAGTGATGGTGCGCATAATTAGTTTATCAGACTTTGTATTACTCATCTTTTTGATTGTGTTTGTCACGCTCGTATTCCGCAATCAAAACTTTAATATCGTCTTCCAGATCATTCAACTGCGTTACATCTAAAACATCATAAGAGCCAACAATGTTCCCCAAATCGTCCCTTCTGCTTCGAATGTGTCCGTCCCAATCGATAATTATGGCACTTGTACTGTGCAAAAAACCACCTTCAGCCGTTTGATCCTCAAATGCATTGAGGTATACCGCTTTCGCCAAGCTGTAGATGTCCTCTTTTGAACCGGTTAAAAAGCTCCATTTTGAAGCATCATAATTGCGCTCTTGCTCATAAGCCTTTAAGGCAGCCGGCGTATCCTTCTCGGGATCAACTGTAATACTTACCAGCTTGAACTGGTCGTATCCTTTAAATCGTTTCTGAATCTCATTCAAGTGAAAATTCATCGCAGGACAAATGGTCGGGCATGTCGCAAAGAAGAAACTCAAGACGTAAATGGTTGAATCCAATTCCGCGTTGGTCACCAAAGCACTATCTGTACCGTAGAATTCAAATTCAGGTATCGTATAATGAAGCGTATCAAAACCCTCCTCAGTAGCCTCAACTTTATCCGGCCCTACATAATCCAATGTTTGGAAAAAGACCTCGCTTTGACCGTAAACAAAAAATAGATAAAGCAACGCGGGCAGCACTAATACACTGATTAGTACTGCCCGGTTAAATAGGGATTTATTTGCCATTACTGAAACAAGTATGAACCTTCAGTAAGTAAGATAAATGTCAAATACGGGATGAGGATAAGCGCTGGAAGGTACAAAGCGTACTTCATTGCTTTATGCTCAAACTTAACGTGCATGAATACCTGAACAATGTACGCAGCCTTAACGAGGGTAAGGATAATAAATACATAGTTCAAGATTGAGGTGCCGAACATTTGTGTCAACATGAATTCAGGTTTGATAATACCTAAAACAACCTCAACTGTTGTGATAATTAATAGGATCCAGAAAATCTTCCAAATCCACCAAGTTCCTTTGTGATCTGCCATGACGGTATGCTTTTAGACTAGATAGAAGAATGTAAATACGAATACCCACACAAGGTCAACGAAGTGCCAGTACAAACCAACCTTCTCTACCATGCGGTAATGACCTCTGCGCTCGTACGTTCCCAACAAAATGTTGTAGAAAATCACGAAGTTGATTACTACCCCAGAGAATACGTGGAAACCGTGGAATCCAGTAATGAAGAAGAAGAAGTTTGCAAACTGCTTACGTCCATATTCATTACGCGTCATATTCGCTCCTTGCACAACGTCACCGTTCTCCAAGAATGCTACTGAAGCAGCGTGGTCAAATTTCTCGCCTGCCTTACCCGGCTCCTGCAAGTAATATGCTTCATTTGCTTTCAACGCAGCCAATACCTCAGCCTTGGTGAAAGTCTCACCGTGATTGCTTGCGTGGCCGTTTTCCATACCGTGCACGAGCTGACTAAAGCTCAAACGCTCACCTTCCTCGTTGTACACGTGAAGAATTTCTGCATGGTCAGTTTCGATAGCACCGCTATCTCCTGAGATGAAGTGGTACCACTCCCAAGCCTGTGAGCCTACGAAAATCAACCCACCAATGATGGTCAGCAACATCCAGTTGGTAACTGCACTACGCTGCATTTTCTCACCGGCATTTACTGCCAATACCATTGTAACAGAAGACATGATGAGAATGAAGGTCATCAAGGCTACATAGAGCAATGGTTGGTCACCTTCCAAACCTGGGAAGTGCGTAAATACGTTCTCTGCAATCGGCCAAGTCTTTTCGTACTTGAAGCGCATTAGACCATAAGCAGTCAAGAATCCAGAGAATGTCAATGCATCAGAAAGCAAGAAAAACCACATCATGAGTTTTCCATAGCGAGCTCCTAGTGGTCTAGAACCTCCACCCCAGTGGTCTTGTTCGTGCGTCATATCAGCGGATGAAGCCATAACGGTTGGTTTTGAAAATTTGAGCAAATTTAACGTATAACGCTTAAAAAGACATATAAATAGACCCACAATAGGTCCACAAAATGCCAATAAATTGCAACCAGCTCTACTCCATTATGATCCGCTACGGTGTAACGACCTCTTAATGAGCGAATAAGCGTGACTACTAAAGCAATAATTCCACCCAAAACGTGGGCTGCGTGGAATAGGAATAAGGCATATACCCAAGAACCCGAAGGATGCGAAGCCGCACCGGCAAAAAAGATACTTTCCGCCATTAATTGGTTCCATGCCTGGCCTTGGAGGTATAAGAACACCAAACCGAGAATAAGAACAGCACTGAGAACAGGACGCAACACGCCCGAATTTCCCGATGCATAACTGCGTTTTCCCCACCAAAAGACGAGCGACGATAGTACGATAACAATAGTGCTGTACATGAAAGCGGGCGGCAATGCGAACGTCATCCATTGCTCATTTGCAACAAGTGTTGTACGGCTAACGACATATCCAGAGGTCATACCTGCGAATGCCATGATGATACTACCAATACCTATCCAAAGGAGTGGTTTTGATGCTCTACGGCGTTGTTGTTCTAAGGTTTCCATTATATAAATCGGTCAATGATATAAATGATCTGCATTCCTGTTAAATAACCAATGCTACTAAACATTAGTTTACGCGCCGTTTTGTCATCGGAGTCTTGCAAGAGTCGTCTTCCTTTTTCCAAAACCCAAAGGCCGAGTGCAAATACCGCAACTGCGCCTGGAATACTCAATGTTAGTTCACCGGTAATACCAAAGGCTGGAAGTATTCCTACAGCGATCATCCAAAGCGTGTATACTATGATGAATAACTGCGAGCTTCGGTCTTTACGTCGAGAAGGCAGCAGGTAGTATCCGGCACGAGCATAATCATCATAAGAAAACCATGCGATGGCCCAGAAATGCGGGAATTGCCAAAAAAACTGTTGGGCAAATAGCGTTCCTGTTTCAATATCAAAATCATTTCGCGCAGCAACCCAGCCGAGCATGTATGGAATAGCACCAGGGAATGCCCCAACGAAGACGGCCATTGGTGTACGCGCTTTTAGCGGCGTGTAAACAATTGCATACAACACCACGCTCAATGCCCCGAAATATGAAGTCATCGGATTAATCACATAGAGCGCACTTAGGCCGATAGCAAGTAAGATTATCGAAGTAATCCAAGCTTGTCGCATGCTCATTGTTCCTAGCGGAAGTGGTCTGTTCTTGGTCCGATTCATCAAGGCATCGCGGTCCTTCTCATACATTTGGTTTAGCGCATTAGACGCCGCAACTACAGTGATTCCACCAATAATGAGTAAAAAGAAGTGAACCCAATTGAATACTTGGTAACCGAGCAGATAGCCCGCTACAGATGAGAAAACAACGGATGTACTTAGACGCAGTTTACCTAGTCTAATAACCTCTTTGATGAGGCTAGTTTCCTTATTTTTCGTGAGTGTTTTCTGTGCCATCGTGCGGGGCAAAGATAGTGACGGGCGTCGTAAAAGACTCCTTTTAAAGCACTATAAAATGCGGGTTCAAAAGGTCCTCCTTATTGTATTGTAATGGTGACCGATCGTCCTTTCTTACCATCTGGAATCCAGCCGCTTCAACAACAGCTTGTCCCGCAGCAGTATCCCACTCCATGGTTGGGGCAAAGCGTGGATAAACGTCTGCCAATCCCTCAGCTACCATACACATCTTCAAGGAACTGCCCTTACTCATGATAGCAACCTCGCCGTGTTTCGCTTTATACGATTCCAAAAACTCCGCCGTTTCATCGTTCATATGAGAACGGGATCCCACCGCCGTGAACGGGCGGTCCATTGCGATCGGTAGGGAAATGCCTTTTTCTAAATCCTCCGCGCTGATAGAAGCACCTGCTGCAATGGTCAATTTCAGCGCCTTTTCTCCAACCACACCTAAGTACAATTCTCCCGTTACCGGAACATAAACCGCGCCCAAAACCGGCTTGCCATTTTTTACAAGCGCAACATTAACGGTAAACTCACCATTGCGTTTAATGAACTCTTTGGTGCCATCAAGTGGATCAACAATCCAGAGCGTATCAATGTCTTTGCGGTCCTCATAGCTCATGTGCTTGCCCTCTTCACTCAATACCCAAAACGGGGTAGGTTGAAGGTGCTCCATAATAGCTGCGTTACTTTTTAGATCAGCTTGTGTCAAGGGACTATCGTCACCTTTAATTTCTACTTGAGTTTCCTCGTTATTGTACACGTCAAGAATAGCAGCCCCTCCGTCCAAGCAGGCTTGAGCAGCGACTAAACTGTATTTTAAAGTATCGATTGACATCTATGAGATGGAATTGGATTAAAAAGAAAACCCGGGCTGCGCCCGGGTTCAGAATATTTTGTGCTTACTGCAATCGCGCGTTAATCGGCACGGTGTACTGCATACGTACCGGCTTCCCGCGTTGCTTTGCAGGAATAAACGGAGGCAACAACTTGATTACACGGATGGCCTCATCATCGATGAGTTTATCTACACCACGAGCGATCGTTACGTTACTCACTTTTCCGTTCTTCTCAATTACGAAGTTCACGTATACCTTCCCTTGAATACCCATTTGACGGGCCAATTCTGGGAAGTCAAAGTTCTTACCGATATGCTTCATGATGTTTTGGTTAAAACACATGAACTTTTCGTCCTCAGTAGCCAAGTTTTCACAACCTGGGTAAATAGGCTTGTTTTCTACAACCGCGAAGTTGAAGATTTCATCCTCTTCTTCAGGCACCTCTTCAACGATCTCGATTACCTCGCTCTCGTCTGTCTCAGTAGATTCGAATTCTACTTCCTCGATTTCCAAATCATCTTCTACGATCTGGATAACCTCTGGTGGTGCAGGTGGTGGTGGCGGAGGTGGCGGAGGTGGCGTACGGTTAGTGATGATGGCAATCTCATCTTCATTATCGTAGGACATCTTACCCAAATCACCTGGCCCATCTTCGTACGATTTTAACTCGATGAAGAATAAGGTAAGTGCGAGCGATGCGGTCAGACCAATCAACAAGAAGAGACTCTTCTTATTTTCTGCATCTGCCTTTACTGTTTTTCTTGTTTTCATGAACTCGAACTATTGAAGCGCTAAAATAGCCAAAAGTATTGTTAGCGCAATATGAATTTTTCAACCAATTATCGGGTGAACATAACGGGTACAACCATGCTCACTGGAGCCGCCACTCCACCTAACGTCCCTGGACGTATGGGATCAGGCAGCGTACGCATCGCACGCAATGCTTCCTCCTTTGCCAAGTCATCATAAGAACGAAGGCTATTGACCTCAGCTAAATGACCGGTAGCATCGAATTTTAGTTCAACATATACCTTTCCATTTTCCTTTAGTCCTTCCGGCCACTTTAGCTCATTCATCAAATGATTCATCACAAATCTGTTGAAGCAAACCTGTTGCTCACTTTGGTCACCAACAATATGAGCACAAGTTTCGAAAACTGGCAAGGTCTGTTTAACAGAAATATGATCGGAAGATTGCGCCATCAAAGGCAATGACAACGATAAAAAAGCCGATGCTAGAAGAGAACGGATGAACATGCGTTTAGAACTTTACATTAATGGGCAAAATATACGACATACGAACGGGCTTTCCATTCATTTTAGCTGGAGTAAACTCCGGCAAAGACTTCACTACTCGGATGGCCTCGTTACCCATGAGTTCATCTTCACCACGTACTATTCGAGCATTGCGAACTTCACCATTCTTCTCAATGATGAATTCAACATAGAGCTTTTCGCCGGTACTAAAATTCATCATCTGATCGGTGATCTCGAAGTTCTTGCTGATAAAGCGCATTATGGATGCGTTCATGCATGACATGCGTTCATCGTTCGATAGCGCAGCCTCACAACCCGCAAAAACCGGCATATTTTCTACCTGAGTAAACGTGTAAATATCCATTGGGTCTACTGGATCAGGATCTACAATTACCTCTAAACCTTGATCTACAACGGTAGATACCCACTCGGTAGTGAGGTTTGGCAATTCCATAGTGTTTGGAACCACCTTAAATTCATTCGGATTGAACTTCGGCATGGGTGCTTGCTTTGCGGGGAGCTCTGGCTTCGTCATTACGGTAACAGGAACAGTCCAATCAAGCTCCTCACTGTAAATGCGCTCATCAGAAAAATCTGGAAGTGCTGTCGTCTTAAAGTTGAACTCGAATGCGGTGTAAACGGTCAATAAAGAGGCACTTAAACCAATTAAAAAAAAGAGCGTTCTTTTTCCTTCCAAGTTGGCTTTTTGGGACTTTCGATCATTTGTTTTCATAACCAAGTGAATTAAGGGTTCACTAGATCACTTAAAAAACTATGCCAA
>CAYNLA010000022.1:0-19789 GCA_964397915.1 uncultured Polaribacter sp.
ATAGAATGAATAGTTTTGCCCGTATGAAGTTTCGAAGCATCATTGGTCTATTGGTATTGCTCAATGTTTTGAGTCCTAAAGTTAAGGCGCAAGCAGTGAGTGATTCTATAATCGTAGAAGAAATCATCGCCTTTTCTACACGGGGGATTAATGCTTCTGGAGACCGATATCATATTGATGGATGCAGGTACCTAAAAAACGGCCAAATCAAGATTGATGAGCGTCAGGCTCTTAGCCGAGGGCTTCTTCCCTGTTCAGTCTGCCTTCCAGATCGGCCAGAGGTCTTGCCTTATTTGAGGAGCGAAAAGGACAAAGGCCCGAAGAAGGTTTTTAGGAAATGTGTTTTCCGAACGAAAAGCGGCTCTAAGTGTGAAAGGCCCGCACTCGATGACGGACGCTATTGCGAACTCCACGAAAATCGCGCGAACACCAAGCGGAGGTAGATCGCACTCGTAAACTTTTAGTTGATTGTCAACTTTTCTGAAGAACAAAAAGAAAGCCCTCAGAGCATTGCTCTGAGGGCTTTTCTAAGTAGTTGGCGATCCGGACGAGACTCGAACTCGCGACCCCAAGCGTGACAGGCTTGTATTCTAACCAACTGAACTACCGGACCAGTTTTCCTTAGCGGAGTGCAAATGTAAAATGGAATTTCATTCTTCCAATACTTCTGATGAAAAAAAAGCAAATATTTTTTCGTCCTCGCTTTTTGACCAGAGGCCGCTCCTATTTAAGATGCATTGATTAGGTTTGGGCAATAATTCAAATTAGATGCGCACAGCAGTAATACTTGCCGGAGGTAAAGGCACTCGTTTGGCGGAAGTTAGGAAGGATATTCCCAAACCTATGATGCCTGTTTTAGGGAAACCACTACTTCAATATCAGATTGAATTATTAAAAAAGCATGGCTTCGAACAAGTGTGGCTGATTGTTGGTCATTTGCACGAACAGATTGAAGATTACTTCAAAGATGGCCAGGATTTCGGTATTTCTATTCAGTATTATGTCGAAGAACAGCCCCTTGGAACTGTTGGCGGAATCAAGTCTTTAGAAAAAGTATTGGACCACACCTTTCTAGTGCTTTACGGCGATGTCATGATAGATATGGACCTCGACCGATTACTTGCTTTCCATGAGAAAAAAAGTGCCGAGGCTACGCTAGTTGTGCATCCAAATGATCATCCATACGATAGTGATTTATTGGATACTGACAAGAATGATAAGGTAATTGCGTTTTATCCCAAACCTCATCCAGAGGGTATGCAATACAAGAACCTTGTTAATGCAGCGGCTTATGTCTTTAGTCCGAAAGTATTCCAATTCATGGAGGCCGGTGTTAAAGCTGACTTTGGAAAAGATATCTTCCCTACCCTACATCAGTACATTGACGTATATGCCTATAATACACCCGAATACTTGAAGGACATGGGCACTCCGGACCGTTTAGATAAAGTCAGTCATGCGATCAAAAGTGGTAAGGTTGCGCGCCGGAATCTTAGCAATAAGCAACGTTGTATTTTCTTAGATCGAGATGGTGTAATAAATATTGATACTGACCTCATCCATCGTACCGAAGATTTTAACCTATATCCGTTTGCGCCTGAAGCGATTAAGCGAATTAACAGACTGGGATTCTTGGCGGTTGTTGTAACGAATCAAAGTGTCCTCGCGCGAGGTCTTTGCTCAGAAAGCGATCTTGAAGAAATTCACAAAAAGATGGAAACGATACTGGGAAATGAGGGAGCCTTCGTTGAAGCCATTTACTATTGTCCGCATCACCCACATGGGGGATTCCCAGAAGAAGTTAAAGAACTTAAGACCGATTGTCATTGCCGCAAGCCGAAACCCGGAATGTTAATAGACGCTGCTGAGCGCTTCAACATTGATCTTAAATCAAGTTTCATGGTCGGTGATAGCCAAAGGGACATTGAGGCCGGCAAAAACGCTGGTTGTACGACTATACGCGTTAAAACTGGACATGGTTTAACCGAAAGTGCCGTTCAACCTAATTACCACGTTGAAAATTTGAGTGCAGCGGTTGATCTGATTGAATCATTAGTGCATCAAAACGACTAATCCTTCTTAAGATTTTCGAAATCCTTTCGGAATTGAATTCCCACTCCTTGGGTGTAAGGCCCTGAACTTTGTAGTAAAGGATCATTTCGATTACTTCTGTTAAATGCCTTCAGAACAGTTCTACCATCCTTGGTAAGGGCATATTCAATCTGTGTATCCCCTAAAAGCAACGTAGAACTCCCATCTTGTGCTAATGGAACGTCAACGGAAGAATTAATGCGCAAGCGGCCATCAAGGAAGTTCTTGCTCACACCCAGACGTATTTCATCTCCACTTGAGATTAAACTATTGTATGGATTGTTACCTGAAGTATAGTCCAATTCAACATCCACATAGCTTCCTAATCCAGCCGTAATCCAGCCACCAAACTGGCTGACCAACATTTCGGATGTCGATCTCGACAACGATTCACCAAGGTTAATACCTTCCTGCACAGCTAAATTTTGTCGGTAAAAATCTCCAAGCATCAATAATGAGAATGCTTGATAATTCATGGCATCTGCTGTTAGAATTCGACGTTCTAGCTCTTGTTGATACGAAGGTGGGCTATTGGGTAATTCGATTGTAAATCCTATTTCTGGGGATAGCAAAGGACCTGTCAATTCAACGATCAAATCAACATCCACATTGCTGTTATTATAGTTAGGATTCGTGATTAATCCGTTCAACGAAGTACTCAGAGAATACTTCGCCTTTAGGTTGAGTTCCGCTTCATACAAATCCCCGCTCCAAAGAATTGTTCCACCTGGTAATAACTCAAATTGCTTATTAATAATTCCTTGAAGTGTAAATAAGTAATCACCTGATTCCACGGTATATAGCCCGTAAAGTTCAAAGGATTCGTCTTCGAGGATTTTCATCTGCATGGCTCCATTTCCACGTGCTTTGATGATATCCCCTAATACTTCGTCTAAAATCAATTCTACCTGAGCCTCCGGTGTGACCTGGACGTCAATATCGGTAGTGAAATATTCATGTTTTTTTGAGCGGTCCGGCTCTGAAGTACTTGTATTGTTTTGGACGAATTGAATGAATGAAGGAGTCTCAACTGCCATAGGGTTGTCCAAAGGAATTCGAACAGCGGTTCCCTCTTTAGTCTCTAAGTTCAAACCAAGGTGAAGTTGTTCTATGGGACCATCAAGCTCCATAGTTCCTCCTGCGATACCCTTACCAAAGAAATATGAATCGTATTGCCGCTCGAGTTGCATGGCATATAGGCTATCGGTCGACATTTTAAGATCAAAAGCTAAGGTTTGGAATCGGTCGTGAGCTATAGTTCCCCATAGCAATGCCTCTGTTCCATACTTTTCATCTTGCCAATAACTGGTGTCGATTCGAATGGATTGTTCATTCAGACTAAAGTCCAATGGCGAAGAAGCGACAAGTGCACCACCTATAATTGGAACTCCAAACGATGCGTTATCAAGCGAAAACTCCCCTTTTAGTTGCCAATTGGCAAGCGGACCGAATAATTGTACCCCACCTGAAAGTCGACCATTTACAGGTGATAAAACATCTTGGATATATGATTGAAAGGGAGCAATTACGAATTCATTCGTACTAAGAGTAAGATCTAAATCGTCCTTAATGGCATCATAGTGGCCATTAATTCTCGCATCCGCTTTTCCCTGCTTCAAATAACCGTTCAGGAACAAATCCCTTCGATAACCATCCCAGCGCGTATTTAGATTTAAACTTCCATAATTCCAGCCGTTTACCATGAACTTGGGACTTTGCATAAATGCCCTTAAGTCGAAGCCCTCTTGCAGCGAAGGAATCTCAAGTTGCAGCGCTAACGGGCCACTCAACACTAAATTTGGATCACGATAGAAATAATTGAAAATGTGGGCATTTCCGTTTTGCCAAGTCAACCATAAACTTTCATTGGGTTTACCCCCGATAACACCGCCGATGTTAATGGAGCCTTGTGTTCCTGCCATTTTAATGGTATCAAAATGAACAGTTGCTCCATCCCAATAAATTGGACCTCCGTTGACAACTTGAATCGAATCCTTATCCAAAAGAATCATTCCGTCGACCACTTCATAGGTCTTGTTATCGTAAACAACAGTTGCATCTAAACTCCCCAAAATGCTGTCCTGACGTGCTATATGAATGGTCGCGCCTTGTTTATTGCTGGGCTTCCACACAACCGAACTCTCGGCCAAGTCAATTCCTGGAAAATGACCTGATTCAATGCTCAAACTTCCTGAAATCAAATTATTGGTGGCAGAAGTATTCATCTTTAGTTGATCAATTCTTTGCGTTCCTATAGTCATCACAGGTAGGTCGCTAAGAACGCTCCAAGAATTGTCAACACCCTCATAGACAGCACGAATACTGCCGCCTTCTGGCAGTGAAATATCTAGATGGAACAATTGCGTTAGCCAGTTAACATTGCCTATATCCGCATTAAGATTGAAGGATGTTTCGGTAAAATTTCGTTTGGGCTTCTGCCCTATTAGATCCGAAAATACAGTTTGAGCAATGGGAAAAAGCTCGGCGAATTCATAACTGCCCTCTAATGAACCTGAAAGCACTTCGCTGTTCACTTCAACACTTCGTTTTGAACCAAATCGGTGATGACTAATATTTGCTTCATTGAAGAAAACAACATCATTAGGCCTAGTTAATAGCGCATTTTTTATTCGCGCAAACCCTTCAAAACTATCCGTAACGTTAAACTCAAGTTCTCCAGAGGCGATTTGACCGGTATCCAATGGATCGAGCAGTACAAGGCCCAATGCGTTGATTGTTGCCTTTCCCTTATAAATGCCGTCCATAGCATTAACGTGGCCTTCTAGATCCATCAATGTATCTAAACAAGACCACCAAAGGGAGTCATGCCCACTATGATTTAGCGCAAAACTAAAACCACGTGCTTGGTGCGTTTGGAAATTCATATGCGGCGCAAGACCCACTATTTCGAAGTTTTCTCCATCTAGGACAGATTGAATACTGGGCTTAAGTGCAGCTTTAACAGAACCTCCGAGAATTGGCCCTACTGCGTAATTTGGTAAATCAATCTCGATCTTGGCTACATCGTTCATCGATGGCGAGTGCACTCGTAAATTGTTATCATTCGAACTCGCAGTGATATCAAAGCCTACATCACTTAGGTCTTCTTTCACTAAGAATTCATATCGAAGAACATCTGGATGAAGTTCATCAAATTCTACAAATCCATTCAACCCATCTAAAGAAGTGTAGAGTTCCTGCTTTAAAACTAAAACTCCAGCGGTCGAATAACTTGAAGTGGAAGAATTGAGGCTGCCCTTTACATTAAAAAAGTCATTCGCGACGGTGTAGCTAGCGTTTAAGTCGGGCCAAAGACCTGTTATATGTCCCTCGAACCGAGCATCGGAAACAAGCTTGGTGGTCGTAGAATCCAACCCCCATTGACGTATTGAAGGAAATGTATTACCGGAAAATTCAACGGCAATTGTTCCTTCGTAGGTTTTAAACCGGCCATGAACATTGGCTCCAAAATTGGTCTGCACATCGAATTTTACGCCTTGAATGGTGTCCAATGCAAAGTCACTCAACACTATAGCAGAACTCAGTGTATCATATGTAATGTTCATAGCAAGATGCGTGCCCCCTATTTCCGGAGCTACCTGCAGTTCAATAGCTTTAAAATCCAATACGAACTGTCGGCTAGAATCGAGTGCAACAACAACTTCATTGATACCAAGATTATCAAACCGCAGCCCTGTTGAAGAAGATTCTTGACGCTTCGGCAATGCCAAATACCAATTCTTTAAAAATGCCGTATCCTTCGCATTTATATAAATCGAATCGGCTTGAAAACTATCAATGTTCAATTCATTATTGTTCCAATGAATACCGCCGAGACTAATTCCACGCAATTGCGATATTGCCGCATCCTCGATAGAGAAGGTTAATTCGTCAATAATAAAGTGCTTGTTCTCATACCGGAACGAACTAAAATTTGTCTTTACACCATATTCAAGTAAAACCGGTTCAGCCCATTTTTGATATGCCCATCGTTGAACTTTTGGGTTTTTTAAGGCAACCGCTACGCAGGTGAGTCCTAGGCAAACTATCACCAAAAGAGTAAGGAAGAATACCAAAGGCATTTTCTTACTTCGATATTGATGTATTTTTGGTGCTTCGATGGACATGGATTTACCTTACATATTAGCAATTGAAAGCTCCTGTGACGATACCAGTGCAGCAGTAATGCATGGCACCAAGGTTTGTTCCAACATTGTTGCCTCTCAAGACGTGCACATCACGTACGGAGGTGTGGTTCCGGAATTGGCTTCCAGAGCGCATCAGCAAAATATAGTACCCGTTGTTGACCATGCGCTAAAGGTAGCAAATATCAAGCCCGAGCAATTGTCAGCTGTAGCTTTTACCAACGGCCCAGGTCTAATGGGGAGTTTAATGGTGGGCACTTCATTTGCCAAAAGTTTAGCATTGGCACTTGATATACCATTAATAGCGGTTCATCACATGCACGCCCACATTCTAGCACATCTAATTGAGGACGCACACAATGAGCCACTCACCTTCCCATTTTTATGCTTGACCGTTAGTGGTGGACATACTCAACTTGTCCAGGTGAATGGACCTAAAGACATGAATATTCTCGGTGAAACGATCGACGATGCCGTCGGTGAAGCATTTGATAAGGCAGCGAAGATTTTAGGATTGCCCTATCCAGGAGGTCCCCATATTGACCGATTAGCCAAGAATGGAGATCCAAAAGCATTAAAATTCGCACGACCGAACCTCGCAAATTACGATTTCAGTTTTTCAGGGTTAAAGACGAGTTTTCTCTATACCCTTCAAACCAAGATGAAGGAAGACGATGCTTTCATTGCAGACAACTTGCCAGATATCTGCGCGAGTTACCAATCTGCACTGATCGACGCTTTAATGATCAAAGTAAAAAAAGCAGTAAAAGACACTGGAATTCAGAACGTTGCGATCGCTGGCGGAGTGAGTGCAAACAGCGAATTACGAAATACATTAAAAAAATGGGGCCATATCAATGGTATTTCTATTTTCGTGCCCCCATTTGAATACACAACAGACAATGCTGCGATGATTGGAGTCGCGGGTTATTTCAACTTTCTGGCCGGTGAGAAAACATCTTTGAGCACCAGCGCAAAAGCAAAAATTAAGTTTTAGTTATAACATTTTAACCTCTTGTTTATTAGAATTATAAGAGGTTATTTCGCGCCATGAAAAACGGAAACATTCTTGGGGCTACAGCTGATATTAGCTTGCCCAATCTTGGTATTAAAAAATTACAGGCTCGAGTAGATACTGGTGCTGCCTCATGTGCACTCCATGCATCCTCTATTACAATTATTGAAGACGAAGAAGGTGTTGAACAAAAGCTTGAAGTCATTCTTTTTGATACGGACAGTGAACTTTATACCGGAGAAGTACTAGAATTCGAAGACTTCGTTATACGGAATGTGCGAAATTCATTTGGCAAGAAAATGGCACGCCCAATGATCAAAACCACCGTAATCATTAATAAACAATCCTATGAAATACTCATAGGTTTCAGTAATCGCAGTAAATTAACCTATGACATGCTCATTGGACGCAATCTTCTTGAAAAGGGTTTCGTTGTGGACGTGACTAAATAAATTGCCCATGAAACTAGCTATTCTAAGTGCGAACCCCGCGTTGTACTCAACAAATCGATTAAAGGAGGCTGCTGCAAAACGAGGTCATGATGTCGAGGTGATCAATCATAACCATTGCTATGTCGCTATGGAAACGGATTCTAATTCGGTTTATTTAGGAGACCATGAGTTAGCCGGATTTGATGCCATCATACCGAGAATTGGAGCTTCCGTCACCTTCTATGGTTCTTCAATTATCCGCCAATTTGAAGTGAAGCATGTCTACACGACACTAAGTTCATTGGCTTTAGTTAGGAGTCGCGATAAACTTCGTGCTACACAAGTGCTCGCAAAGCACGGAATCGGCATTCCTAAAACGGTGTTTGCTAAACAGCCAAGAAACGTTCAAAACTTGATTAAAACCGTAGGTGGCCCCCCACTTATCGTCAAGCTATTAGAAGGCACGCAAGGGCTAGGTGTGGTGCTTGCTGAAACAAAAACTGCAGCAAAAAGTGTGATAGAAGCGTTCTATGGTTTGAACGCAAACATCCTTGTCCAAGAATTCATTAAAGAGGCTGGTGGTTCCGATATACGTGCGCTTGTTGTGGGTGGTAAGGTTATCGCAGCGTACAAAAGACAAGGTCAAGAGGGGGAATTCCGCTCTAACCTTCATCGTGGAGGAATGGGGACTAAAGTCAAATTATCTCCTGCGGAGAAGCGCACCGCTATCGCAGCAACAAAAGCTCTAGGACTGAATATTGCTGGGGTTGATATGCTTCGTAGTGAGCGAGGTCCTTTAGTTTTAGAAGTAAACAGCTCCCCTGGCATTGAAGGAATTGAGCGTGTCACAGGCATTGATGTCGCAGATATGATTATCGCTTTCGTAGAAACTCAAATTGAGCGACCTTTGGTGAAGACCAAGGATAAAGTTGGAGTTTAATTGCAATTATTTCTAGCGGAAATACAAGGGAATCTATTTGAGCTTCATACAGATGAGGTAAATCATTGCGTTCGAGTCCTCAGAAAATCTGTGGGCGACGTTATTCAGTTCATCACTGGCGATGGGAATCTGTACGAAGGTAGTATCGTCACTATAACTAAGAAGTCCGTTTCAGGTACTTGGACCAAAGTTCAAGACCAATTTGGTGATGTCGGTTATGACTTAACCATCGCTATCGCTCCCACTAAGAACATGGATCGAATAGAGGCTTTCGTGGAAAAGGCCGTAGAAATGGGAATAACCCGCATTGTTCCGATTATATGTGATCACAGCGAAAGAAAGATTGTGAAAACTTCACGCCTCAAAAAGATTGCTTTGAGCGCAACTAAACAGAGCCTTAAAGGGGCCTTGGTTCAAATCGACGAACCGCAATCTTTTGACGAATTTATTCGTCAACCGCATGAGAATCTGTGCATCGCACATTGTGAAACGGATACTTCTAAAACTCCATTGAAGCACCTTCTAATACCTAATAGCGCCACGACTATCATGATTGGTCCTGAAGGAGATTTTTCTAAAAGTGAAATATTGCGCGCAACTAAGGCAGGTGCTAAGCCAGTTCATCTGGGCTCGAGCCGTCTTCGTACCGAAACAGCGGGCCTCGTTGCTGTGGCTGTTGTGTATGATACTTTGGGGAAATAACCTCATAAGTGAATTCTTGATACAAGGGTCCCTTCCAATCTTGCCATTCCACATCTGTTCCAAAATCTGGTAGGGCATCTTTTAAAGATTCAATAGGATCGACTTTGCGGTGATATATGGCCAATAAAACACCAATGAGTGCACCGCTAAGATGCCCTTCATAACTGATGCTCGGATCATGTGGCAAGACGCCCCAAACAAAGCTACCGTACAAAAACACCATCAACATACTTTGTGCAAGCAATCGAATGTGAAGTCGAAGTATTCCTGAAAAAAAGACAAAACTTACGAGGGAATAAAGCCATGCACTTGCGCCTATGTGAATATTAGGTCTTCCCACGAACCAAAGCAGTATGCCAGGCAGAACCAAGCTAATTATCCAAATACGGTCAAATGCTTTTGGAAAACTGTATCGTATCAAGGCACCAACAAAAAATAGACTTATGGTATTACTTAGAATATGATTTAAATCGCTGTGAAGCCATGGAAAAGTAAATGGGCCATACCATTGCTGTAGATCTCCGGGGAGCATACCATAGGCCCCGAAATTGGCACCTGCAGCACGTTCAATTAAAAAGACGCTCCAAGCCATAATCACCCAAAGTGACGGCCACAAGAACAAACCTTTATGAATTCCATATTTACTCCAATCGGACATAGCGAAAAGATAGTTACTTTCGAGTTATGAAACCGCTTGCAGAACAGCTTCGACCACAGTCACTCGACCAATATCTAGGCCAAGAGCACCTCGTAGGTCAAAATGGCGCATTGCGGCGAAGCTTAGACATTGGCCGACTGCCTTCTATTGTCCTGTGGGGACCTCCTGGAGTGGGAAAAACCACATTAGCATTACTCTTAGCTAAAGAACTAGATGCGCCACTTTATCAGCTCAGTGCTGTTAGCGCGGGAGTCAAAGATGTGCGGGAAGTTCTAGCTACTGCAGAGAAAAAGAGTCTATTTGACAGCAAGCGCCCTATCCTTTTCATTGACGAAATCCATCGGTTTAATAAAGGCCAACAGGACAGTCTGTTACATGCCGTTGAACGTGGATGGATTACGCTCATAGGCGCAACAACTGAAAATCCATCCTTTGAGATCAACGCTGCATTGCTTTCTAGAATGCAAGTCTATGTGCTGAATTCGCATTCAAAAGCGGATTTAACGCAGATGATTGATCTAGCCAATGCAACAGAGTATGCAACGCAGAAAGATCTTAAGATTACTGCTCATGACTTTTTGATACGTCAGAGTATGGGCGATGCGAGGAAATTATACAATCTCGTAGAGCTCTGCTTTCAACAGGGAAAAAGTGGTACGCCCATAGATGAAGCGTTTGCTCAGAGTGTCTTGAGCAATGCGAAGATTCGCTATGATAAGGGTGGAGACGAACATTACAATGTCATTTCAGCATTTATAAAATCTATTAGAGGATCCGATCCTCAGGCAGCGGTGTACTATTTAGCTCGTATGATCGAGGGAGGTGAGGATGTCAAATTCATTGCTCGCAGATTAATTATTTCAGCAGCCGAAGATATTGGCCTTGCCAATCCTAACGCATTGATGCTCGCTAACGAAACCTTCAGTGCTGTAGAGCGTGTAGGTTGGCCCGAAAGCAGAATTATCCTAAGTCAATGCACCATATATTTAGCTACTTCACCGAAATCTAACAGTGCTTATGCTGCAATAGGCAAAGCCCAGAAATTAGTGCAGCAAACCGGAAACCTGGAAGTGCCTGATCATCTCAAGAATGCCTCGAGTGCGTTGGCTAAAGATTTGGGCCATGGCAAAGGGTATGTATATCCACACGATTATTCCGGAGGCTTTGTTCCCCAAGAATACTTACCAAAAGAGGTGGAAGGCACTGTATTTTGGTCACCGGCGTCAAATACCAAAGAACAGCAAATTGCTGCTCAGCAAAAGGCGATGTGGAACGATAAATACGAAGGTTAACGCAATTTAACCTCTGTCCGTCGATTAAGGGCTCTACCCCACTCTGTATCATTGGAAGCAACAGGCTCGTCCATTCCCTTACCCATTGATATAAGTCTATCTCGATTTATGCCTTTCGATACCAACCAATTCAATACGGCCCTTGCTCTAGCTTCACTTAGATTCTGATTGTAAGCTTTTGCTCCTTGATTGTCTGTATGACCTATAATGGTTGCTTCTATATTCGGATTATCCTCCAATAATTTAAGCAATGCCTTCAACTCCTTTTCACTTTCAGCAAGCAGAACACTTTTGTCCAATTCAAATAAGATATTTCTTAAAACAAAAGAGTTTCCGCTCGCAATAGGAGTCATTCTAAGCGCCGCTACATTGGGTCCGTGGAGCGGATGTGCAACGTAGTCTAAGCTAGAAATGGTAGTTGAATATGGAACATATCCCCTCTTGTATGCGGTCACTCGAATGGCCGAGCCATCCGTCATCAATCTTACTAAGCCTGTATTTTCATTGCTTTGACCATTAAAAAATTGGATACCCGCATCATTATATAGTTGCACCGAAACATTCCCGAGTGGAAAACTAGTAAGGCTGTCATAAACGACAATATCGTAGTTAAATCGAGGCTCTGGCTGAAGGTCTGTTGGTAATTCGAAACGATAGAGGTCCAGCGAGTTCATCTCAGAATAATCTGGAAGTATTTCATTTCCTCGATCAGATGCTAAATATCCGAAAGTTCCACTCTTATCAATGACCATTGAAAACTCGTCTCCGTAGCTGTTCAAAGGGAAACCTAAGTTGATTGCTTCCGACCACAAGGTGTCGTTAAGTCGCTTACTCATGAAAAAATCGGACCCGCCTAACGATGGGCTACGTTCCGATCTGAAGTAAAGTGTATTTCCATCGAAATGAATAAATGGGCTACTTTCCTTATCTGTGCTATTTATTTGAACAGGTAAGCGTTGTCCCTTGGACCAATTGCCTTCATCATCCTTAGTCGATATAAAAATATCTGCATCTGGATCCATACTATCGCTAGCACGAACAAAATAAATGGTTCTTCCATCCGGACCCAAGCTGGGTTGACTTTCCCATCTGCCTGTGTTAATCTTACCGGGTAGTGGTTTGGGTGTTTCCCAGCCATACAGTGGATTCCAATTGCTGTAATACAAATCACAACTTCCTGCCCCATCGGGCCTATTACAGACAGTTAATACCATAAACGCTCCATCAGCACTGATACTCGACGCCCCTTCATTTAATCGAGAATTCAAATTTCCCTCAAGTGGGATTCCGTATTTTGAAATTCCATCTAGTGCACCTTCAAAAAGATTTTCATCCGTTGGTTTAGAACCATCCGTATAACGGTGCGTATAAATTAGGTGCTCGTCCCCTCCGGTAATGGTCGGGAAATATTCGAGTTGTTCCGTTGAGAAACTGAGTAATTGAATGTTAAAATTGAACCCTGAATTCTCATACTTAATGTATTGATCGCGTGTGAACTTGAGATTTTCCAATTCGAGTTCCGCAAGAGCATACCGCTCTCTAGACAGTTTTGCACGGGCCAAGTATTCCTCCATATTGGCAATGCTCTCCTCCCAATCAAATTGATACTTATGGACTATGCTCTTCTTTAAGAAAACGCTAGACAATTCTTGTATGTCCAATGCATCGTTGTAATAATTTAGTGCCAAGTCATACTCTCCTGAACGAAACATATAATCTCCTGCGTAGATAAACGGTTGATAATACGTTCCCTTGCCTTTCTTCATGCTTTTCTGCAGGTGTTTCCAGCCTTGATCCGTCTGTCCATTTCGAAAGGCCTCTTGAGCCTTATTCAAACTATTCATAGCCGATTTTGGCTGAGCAAAAGTGAATAAGCTCAGAAAAAGTAGTGCTGCTATAACTTTATAAAATCGGTCCATTAGAAGTACATTTGACGTCTTACGAAGATATCTCATACCCATTGAAAACGACGAGAATTGCAATAACGGGTTCGCCAGCCACTGGAAAAACAACCTTAAGCCTTGCTTTAGAGCAACTTGGCTACCCAGTTTTTCACGAACAGGCTCGTCAAATCATTCAAAATTCTTTAGATGAAGATTCCGACTTAGTACCTTGGAAGGACCTTATGGGCTTCACCTCATTAGTTTGGGAACTAAGAAATGAGCAATACCACAACGCATTGTTGGAAAAAATAAATTTTTACGATCGTACAAATGTGGATGCCTACGCGTACCTTAATAAAGGACAGGCTGCGCTCTCTGAAGATTGGAAAGCTGATTTAAACGAAATGCGCTTTGAGCAAGTCTTCTTTCTTCCAGTATGGCCAGAGATTCATAGTCTTGATAAGCAACGAATGGAATCTCTGGAGGAGTGCTATGAAGTTGAAGAATACTTGAAAGAAGCTTATAAAAAGTTGGGATATGAACTGATTGAAGTTCCACCCGCTCCTATCGAAGAACGCGTTGCCTTTATATTGGCACGTATATGATTCCAAAAAAAGCACTTGATGTTCTTCATAATTATTGGGGATACTCTGAATTCAGAGGTCTACAGGTGCCAATTATTTCAAATGTTTTAGCCGGAAAGAACACCATAGGTCTTTTACCTACTGGAGGTGGGAAATCGATCTGCTACCAAGTTCCCGGATTATGCCTTGAAGGGGTAACTCTTGTAATAAGTCCACTCTTAGCCTTAATGCAAGATCAACTGCATGGGCTTGAATCTCGCGGTATTTCAGGCTATCAATTCACCGGCTCCTATTCTCCAAGGCAACTTGATCAGGCTTTTTCAAACATTAGAAATGGCGGATACAAATTTGTTTTCCTCGCTCCCGAGCGGCTTCAAAATAAATTGTTCCTTGAATACATTAAAAATGCGAATGTTTCATTGATTGCCGTCGATGAAGCACATTGTGTATCACAATGGGGTTTTGATTTTCGTCCAAGCTATTTAAACGTGCAAATCTTACGTGAGTTGCTTCCGAACACAACCGTTTTAGCGCTAACAGCCTCTGCAACTAAGCGAGTTAAGGGAGATTTACAGGACCAATTGCTCTTGCATGATGCCGAAATGTTTGAAGGATCTCTACGTAGAGAGAATTTAATCCTGCACAAACACTTCACTCCAAACAAAAACCGTCAATTACTTAGGATTCTCGAAAGAACATCGGGAACTGGTATCATTTACGCCAAGACTAGAGCATCTTGTGAGCGTTTGAGTAGTTTTTTATGCGAAAAGGGCTACGCCAGCACGTTTTTTCATGCCGGGCTAGATCTTGTTGAGAAAAACAAACGTCAAGAGCAGTGGATTAAAAATGAAGTGCCCATTATGGTGAGCACAACAGCCTTTGGTATGGGCATCGACAAATCTGATGTAAGTTGGGTGATGCACTGGGATGTCCCAGATACTATTGAAGGTTATTATCAGGAGGTTGGGCGTGGTGGCCGAGGTGGCCAAGAAGCACTTACCCACTTACTCTACAACCAGCAGGATTTCAGTCGTATTCAAAAATCAATAGATGAACTTCCCAACCCCGAGGCGATAGAATCATTTTATTTCAAGGCTTGTTCTCATTTTCAAATAGCCGTTGGTGCAGGAGAAGGCCATCAAGTTTCCTTTTCATTGGTTGATTTGGCAGCCAAGTTTCAACTCTCCTTGCCTATCATGCTGGACTATATTAGGTTGTTACAACAAAGGGGTGTTTGGCAATTTATTGAGAGCAATCAGAGCTATCCTGAGATCTTATTAAAGAGTAATCCTTCCGACTGGAAACAACTTGATGCTTCAGATTATGAGTCATTGGTTCAGATTTATAGAATCTATTCCTCTAGCCTGGAGGGGTCTACGCGTATAGATCTTTATAAGCTCGGGGCAATACTCCATATGAAGCCTCTTGAACTCAATCAATGGTTAATTCAGATGCATCAAAAAGGTATGGTGCATTACAAGCCGGAAGACAATAACTGCGGATTGTTGTTCCTCGTTGATCGAATTGATAAACGGTATTTCAAACTTTCCAAATCATTCATTGATGCTTGGATCACGAGTAAACGTGAACGATCCAAGGCTATTCTTGATTTTTTACAATCTGAAGAATGTTTGCACATCACTATTTCAAATTATTTTGGTCAAGAAGAGCAACAGCCTTGCGGTAGATGCAGTAATTGTACGATTGATCACTATCCCGATCAAGATAAAGTAGCATCAATGTTGAAAGAAGGTTTCCAGATAGACGATATTTGGCTTGATTTAAATTGTTCTCCAGATGCCCTCAAAAGGAATTAGTATTGTGTACATGGGTACGCCTCTTTTCGCTGTACCTCCGTTAGAAGCGTTGGTCGAAAATGGCTTTGATGTTCGTGCGGTTGTTACAGTAGCGGATAAACCTTCAGGCCGTGGAAGAAAACTACAAAGTAGCGCAGTCAAGCTAAAGGCGGAGCAACTCGGTCTACCTGTACTCCAACCCACATCATTGAAAGATGTTGACTTCCTAGAAGAATTAAAAGCATTGAATGCAGACTTGTTTGTAGTGGTTGCGTTCAGAATGTTACCTCAAGTGGTTTGGTCTATGCCAAGATTAGGGACCTTCAATCTTCATGGATCGCTATTGCCTGAGCTTAGAGGAGCTGCTCCTATCCATTGGGCAATAATAAATGGGATGGCAGAAACCGGGTTAACTACGTTTTTGCTCGACGAACAAATTGATACTGGGAGCATTTTGCTCCAAGAGTCCATTACCATCGACCCGAGTTGGACCACAGGTGACCTTCATGATGCATTAATGCCTTTGGGAGCAACTTTGGTAATTAAAACAGTTGAAGGTTTAGAAAATGGGATGATTACGAGTGTACCCCAAAATAATACCCTCGCCTCCCATGCTCCGAAACTCACTAAAGAGAATACTGCGCTGGATTTTACTAAAAATCCCCGTGAATTGGTGAACCAAATTAAAGGACTCAGTCCATTTCCAGGTGCCCATTTCAATGGTTATAAATTCATGAATGCCGCTCCCACGTTGGAGTTAGAAAAGGGTACTTCTACCCCTAAATTGACGACTGTTGGGAAGAAATTGTTGCTTAATTATGCCAACGGAAGTGTAGAAATCCTTGAAATTAAGCCAGATGGTAAGCGATCCATGCGAGCAATAGATTTCATTAATGGGATGAAAACCCCTGATATTCAGCTATAAACGTAAGTATTAGCACTTACTAATGGCGGATTTGTGAATAAGTAGGCACTTTTATTAACTTTTTTTCTCTCAAGGCCCGAAAACACTTGCATAGAAGCAATTTTCATCTATATTTGAGAAGCATTCGTTAAATGATTAACTAATTAAAACTTTTTTGCAATGAACAAAGCACAATTGATCGACGCAATGGCAGCTGACGCTGGCATCTCTAAAGCACAAGCTAAAGCAGCTTTAGATTCTTTCACTGGTAATGTAGGATCTGCCCTAGCAGGTGGTGGCCGTGTATCTCTAGTAGGTTTCGGTTCTTTCTCTGTTTCTGAGCGTGCAGCTCGTGACGGTCGTAACCCACAGACTGGTGCAGTTATCAAAATCGCTGCTAAGAAAGTAGCTAAGTTTAAAGCTGGTGCAGAATTAAACGCTAAGCTATAATCATAAGCTTAAATACAAAGAAAGCCCTCTTCGGAGGGCTTTTTTTATGGATTAAGGTTGCAACCTAGACGTATGCCATTGCGCTCCGTCTCGATCGTATATTATTCTGTCGTGCAACCTTCCTTCTCTTCCCTGCCAAAACTCGAATTTTACAGGAGTAATGGCATAACCGCCCCAATTTTCCGGCATCGGTACTTCGCCTCCCTCAGGGTGCACCGACTGAAAACCTTTAAACTTTGCCTCTAGTGCCTCCCTATTCTCAATTGGTTGGCTCTGTTCAGAGGCAGCAGCGCCTATTTTGCTCAGGTAAGGTCTTGTGGTAAAATATGCCTCACTCTTTTCTTTAGAAATTTTTGATACTGTTCCTTGAATGCGAACCTGTCTTTCTTGCTCTCGCCAGAAAAACAGAGCGCTAATATTTGGATTTTGGCTCAGGTCTTGCCCTTTTTTACTTCCATAATTGGTGAAAAATATGAATTCACCATTCTCTACTGACTTTAGCAGAACGATTCGATTATTTGGAATTCCTTCACCGTCCACCGTTGCAATCGCCATTGCATTTGAGTCTTTTATACCCAATGCACTGTACGATTTAAACCAAGATGAGAACTGATTGAACGGATCTTGCTCAAGTTCAGATTCTAAAAGTGAATCAAACTTATACGTTTCTCTAATGTTGTGTAAATCCATATGACTAAATTAGTGTAATGCAGGATAACAATCTACCCAAACAAGGCTCACTTCTTATTTCTAAACCACTCATTGGCGACGGGTTCTTTGAGCAAAGCGTGGTCTTGCTTACAGAGCACAACGAAAATGGAACACTTGGGTTCACGCTGAACAAAGAAAGTGGCTTCCTTGTGGGTGATTTTATTGATGAGTACCAAGGAACTAGTCCTGTTATTTTTGGTGGGCCTGTCGAGCAAGACGCAATGTTTTATCTCCACGATTCCCAGGAAATCATTGATGCAACGCCTGTGGGTAACGGCTATTTTCTTGGGGGAAATTTCGAAGCGTTTCAAACATCCTTGATTAATGACCCTTATTTAAGGCATCGGGTCTTCTTGGGATACAGCGGCTGGTCACCCGGACAACTTGAAGGCGAGATTGAAGATCAAACCTGGTTCGTAATTAACGACCCGAGTCTTGATCCTTTTGAATTGGACACAAACGCATGGAGGGATTATATGAAAAAGCTAGGTGGTGAATACCTGCTTTGGGCAAATGCTCCAGAAGATCCTTGGATGAATTAAAGCATTCCTAAAACTTCAATTTTCCTATTTACCAGCTTGACCGCTTCTTGGGCTTTACTGTTCGTGAAGGTCTTCTTCCTGTAGCTACCTATCCATTCAATACCACGCACCACATTCGTGATCCAGAGCTCATCTGCTTTTTGAATATCAAAGGGAGAAATAGAACGTTCTTCCAACGATAAATTCAGTTCTTTAGCCCACTCTAGCATGTTTTTGCGAAATACTCCACGTAGGGCGCCGTCTTCCAACGGTGGGGTGATTAATGCATCACCAAGAACCATAAATAAATTGCCATAATTAGATTCAACGACCATCTTTTGATCATTAACCAATAGCACGGTGTCTAATCCATTTTCAGAAGCATAGATGCCACTTAGAATATATGGAAGCGCATTCGTTGATTTTACGGTCGATAGCAATCCTGCCTGCAAGTAATGATCTTTAAACAAGTCTGCAGATAGTCCTTGCTCATTCAGCGTATACTCTTTCTCCGATAAAGGCTCTATTTCTATCCACCAGTTTACACCTGTACTCTGCTCTGGGGTGTATTTACCCAACCCATTTCGCACAATCTGAAGACGCAATCGAGCATTCTCATATCCAAAATGAGTGGATAATTTTTGGCATTGATCGAGAATGAACTCTGGGGTGAATTCCATCGGAATGGGCATACGCAGGATTCGCATGCTCGCCATTAACCGAAAATAATGGTCCTCAATAAATAGGATTTTCCCTTCACGCATGCGCATCGTTTCGAAGAGTCCGTCTCCGTAGTGAAGGCCTCTTTTTAATTGACCGATTGGAACAGCGTTTAAGGCGACTAAAGATCCGTTGTAGTTGACCATGTTAAGGTATTTATTGCAAAACTAGGGCATAAAAAAGCCCCGCACGAGTGCGGGGCTTAAAAAATCGGGCCTTACCAACTATCGAATTGAAATTCGCTTGGTCAAGGTTTGGCCGCTGCTTTCTATGTTCATTAAATACATTCCTGAACTCAAGTGCTCTGCGTGAATCGTTTTAGATAATACGCCTAGCTCTTCTTGCAATACAATGCGACCTGTGATGTCCATTAAGGATACACGATCAATTACTGCACCACCTTTTGATTTAACAGTTATCAAACCATTTGAAGGGTTCGGGTACACATCAATCACTAGCTGAGCTTCGCCAATGCCTGCAGGTACACCTTCCGCTTGTAGGACGGTCGCCATACGTGGTATAATAAAGGACATTACTGTATCAATCCACGCTTGTGACGTTGCTTCCACATTCGGGTTGGCTGGGTTTTGGCTCGCGTACGGATCGTTTGGATCGTACCAGTTCCATGGTGCAGTATGAACTATCCATGGTGTCAATGCATTCGCAGGAGCAATCTCGATGGTGTACAAACACTCCTCACCCGTTGGATTGGTAGCTTGTTGATCTACCCAAACTGCATCGGTGTAGTTTTCATTGAGGAAAACATCATTGTTTCCAAAGTCATTCGCCTTCTTGATGGCCCCGTACGAACCCGTTACACTCACTACCGGGAAGAATTGTTGACCGATTGGCACATAAACCATCCCTGTATCGTACGGCGCAAAGAAATCATACTTGCTGTGGATACTCAACATAGGAACATCACCTTGCTCCAACCAAGCACCAT
>CAYNLA010000023.1:0-19374 GCA_964397915.1 uncultured Polaribacter sp.
AACATGCCGCATCACGTGGTTTGTATTTCAAATGATGTGGTAGCCAATTTTCCAAAAAAGCACCGCACTCGTGTAGTTCTCCGCATCAACGGCCAAGGAGATATTCAATGCGGGCTGAATACCCATTCTCCAGGTATTCGCTGCATGATGGTTAGTAAAACACACATGAAAAACCTCAATCTGATGGCAGGAGAGAAGGTCGCTATTGAAATCTTCGAAGATCCAAACCCGCTGGGTGTGGAGGTGCCTGAAGTATTGGAAGCCTTAATTGCCCAAGATGCAATTATCGCGGAGGTATGGGAACGTTTAACGGACGGTCGAAAGCGAACCATTTGCCACTCAACAAAACGCATTAAAAATGTAGACCTGCAGGTGGAAAAGGCCCTTGCATTTTTTGAGGAGGAGCGCGAAAAACAATCGGCTCGTAGACGCAAGTAAATTTTTGGCACACCTTTTGGTTTCTTATAAGTAAGGACTCCGTACCTTAACCTACCTAAAACTATTTAACACCGTTTACTATGAAAGCGAGAGTACTATTTGTTGCAGCTGTAAGTGCAAGCTTATTGCTTGCGAGCTGTGGTTCAAAAACTAAAGTGCCTAAGGGCGAAGTGGAGCAAGTATTGCCTTGTTCAGAGTTTAAGAGCGACAACAAAACCTTCCGTGTATACAGCTTCGGCGAAAGTGCGGATATGAATGTGGCAAAGAAAAAGGCATTGAGCAATGCACGTACCGAGCTTGCTGGAATGGTCAATAGTACGATGAAAGTGGTTTCTGATAACTACGTGAAGAGCATGGAAGTCAACAATGTTGAGGAAGTGTTGGAGCGTTTTGAAGAGAACTCAAGAACAATCATTGATGAGCGCCTTAGTGGTGCAGTCGTGGTTTGTGATCGAGTAACTCAATTGACAGAAGGCAATAAATTCCGTTACTACATCGCACTTGAATTGGACGGTGATAAGATTGTTAAAGACTACTACAAGGCCTTGAGCAAGAACGATAAGATCATGGTGGATTACAACTATGAGAAGTTCAAGGAGACCTTTGAAAAGGAAATGCAGAACAGATAATTAGGCGTAGGCCTCAAGAATTTGTTTCACAATTTGATCCCAAGATCTGCTTTCGAGTAGTTCTTGGGATTTTTTTTGCTCCGAAGGATCGTCCAAGGCTGCCTGTATGGCTTGTATTGCAGTTTGGGCGTTGGAGAAATCCAATGCAGTGCCGATAGGGGCTAGCGTTTCTTTCATATCAGCCACATCGTTAAATAGGACGTTCATGCCCTGGGCAGCGGCCTCCCAGCCCACTAATGAAAAGCTTTCAAAATGCGAAGGGATGAGTAGGACTTTGTGGCGTTGCAGTTCATGGAGCAGTTCGTCGCCGGTTGCATACGGTCGGAAGTGGATAGTCGGCCCTGCAACCTTTTGGCATTGTGCAAAGTAGCCCGGTTGGTTTTTATTGGCATCCCCGATAATAGTCATGGGCCAATTTTCTTTACTCGCCCATTCAATGACGGTCTTCTGGTTCTTCAGCCATTCCAAACGACCCAATACAAGGATGCCCTGGCGCTCCGTATCGTAAGGCGGAGCGAGAAACTCCGATGCGATGCCCAATGGAATGGTCCGTTGGTTTTTGATTGCGCCGAAATCAGCTTGTATGCGCTCGGCTTCGCTCTGTGATGAGGTGATGAGTACATCTGTTGCCGCTAACAGTCGCTTGGCACTTCGTTTTTGTCCGAAGAGCACATAACGAAAACGCGGCCACCGGTCGGATCCATTTGTCGCCCGTCCAACCGTCTTGATGTATTCTAGTCCGTGTTTACCCACGAACTTAAATAGGATTGGGAATCGCTGTGCGTCTGCGAGACTATAATCTACATAGATGGAACTCAAGACCTTTCTACCCTTGAATTTTAAAAAGTAGGGCAGTACATCTGCAGGCCGAATTAGGTTAAAGCCATGCAGAATGTCAATGTTGGCAGGCAGAGGTTGTCCCGCCAATATTATACTGGTGGTATGTCCCAAGCGGGTGAGGGCGGAGGCCGTTTGCTCCACCTGCACTGTATCGCCTCCTGGCTGAGAAAACAGGGTTTTTCGTGCCAAAAAGGCTATGTGCATTATTCCGCGATCATGTTGTGCTTCTCAAGAACATCCAGGACATCGTCCACATCAATTTCATCTGAAAAGGTCAATGGCTTATTAGGAAGGGAAGTATCTACACTCCAATTTCCTTCGCCTAAGAGTTCGTTGAGATCGCTATTTACTTTGGCGATGCAACCGCCACAATTGATTTTTGAATTTATGGTCATTTTGATAGGGGTTTTCTATGCATTCGTAGTGAATTCGCTACTACGCCTAAACTACTAAAACTCATGGCAATACTTGCCATCATCGGGGTTAATTCTAATCCATACGCGCCCGAGAACAATCCAGCCGCAACAGGAATGGCAACTAGATTGTATCCGAAGGCCCAGTAAAGGTTCCCCTTGATGGTACTCATTGTGATTGAACTTAGTTTGAAGTATTGCGCCAATTGAGGTAATCCCTCACGGGTTAATACAACATCTGCACTTTCTTGTGCAACAGCTGTTCCATGTGCCATGGATACACCAATATCTGCTGCATTTAGGGCAATACTGTCATTTATACCATCGCCAATCATTAAGGTTCGTCCCTTAGCTTGATAAGACTTAACGAAGTCTGTTTTGTCTGAAGGTTGCATTTCACCTTTGAATGTGGTGATGCCGAGGGCGGAGGCGGTTTCAGCGACGGAGGCGGAAATGTCGCCCGAGGCAATGATAGGTTCAATGCCGCGGTCGTGGAGCATCTTGATTAATGCGGGGGCATCCGGATGGATGCGGTCTTCGAAACAAATAATGGCAGCAAGGGATTGCTCGTTGAAGAGTAGCGTATGCGTTTGGGCTACAGTAGGAGGCTGTTGACCGGTTGTTTCTTGGAAGAATCGGCCAGAGCCTAAATACCATTGAACACCTTCAATCTTCCCTTGAACTCCTTTCCCAGGAATAGCCTTGAAGCGCTTGACTTGAACGGGCGAAGCGGGCACTTCGAGGTGATTGAGGAGTGCCGAGTTCAGTGGATGTGTACCTTTTTCATTTAATGCATAGAGCAAGTCTTCCATTGTTTCTGCTTGCCATTGCAGTGATGTGGTTATGGGGCGGCCAATGGTTAAGGTACCTGTCTTATCCAGAATGGCAAATTTCAGTTCTTGAGCGATCTGCAAAGCAGCCGCATTTTTAATGAGTAACCCGTTTTTGCTGCCAATACCCGTTGCTGCAACCACTGCAAGCGGAGTTGCCAAGCCCAATGCACAAGGACAAGCGATAACCAATACATCAATTGCAAAGACCAGTGCCTTTGGGTTGTGAAATCCGAAATGCCACACCAAGCCGGTAAATAGGCTGAGTATGAGAATGGCGGGAACAAAGATTTTTGAAATGCGGTCGGTCAAAGCTTCAATGGGTGCCGCCGTGCCCTGTGCATCAACTACTGCGTCGATAATACCGCCTAGCGCGCTTGATCTTCCCGTGTGGGTAGTCATTACAATCAACCCGCCGTCGCCATTCAGCGTCCCCGCGAAAACTTTGGTCCCTTTAAATTTTTCTACCGGAATAGGCTCTCCGGTAAAGGTGCTCTCATCAATGGTGCTATGTCCCTCAAGCACGATACCGTCAACGGGTACACGCTCTGCCGGTTGAATCCGAATCACTTGGTCCAACTCAAGGGTTTCCACGGACACTCGTCGTTCCTTACCGTCCTCGATCAACAGGGCCTCTTGTGGTTGCAGTGCGACCAATTCGGACAATGCCGTACTATTAGAAAGTTTACCTCGGTCTTCGAGATACTTTCCAATAAGTATGAAATAAATGATCAACCCCGCACTTTCGAAATACAATTGATCATGGTGTCCCAAGGCCAAAGAGACGAGTGAATAAAACAATGCCACTAAGGAACCTAAGCTCACTAAAGTATCCATGTTCGTGCTGGCACGAAGGGCGAGTTGAAAGGCTTTTTTATGAATGAATCGGCCAAAATAACCGCTGACGCCTATTGCCAAGAAGATTTGCAGACCTATTGCCCAACGTTCATGAAGGTGCATCATGCCCACAACTAGGAGCGGTAAAGCAAAAACGGTGGCAAGGAGTAGTTCACCTTGCTTGCGTTTTAAACTGTTTTGTTGGGCGGCAATGCGTTCTTGGGGACTCAAGTAAGATGTAGTTAAGCCATAACCTGCAGCCTGCAGGTTTTTAGAAAGCGCTTTGAGGTCGAGCACCTCCTCATCAATGGTCGCTTTGAACGAACCACTGGCATAGCGGACCTGGACATCTAAGATACCCGGAGTGGCTTGTGCAATCGTGTGAGCGCTGTGCGCGCAACCCGCGCAAGTCATGCCGCTAAGTGCCCAATTTACTCGCTGTTTTCCCATCACTCAAAGGTAGGGAATGCGCCATCTACAAAGTATATTTGGAATAGAAAATAGCACATCCCTACTATGAATCCACTGATCGATTTTCCTCAAAACCTTCATGGCAGTTTAGCCTTTGATAAAATTCAACCGGAGCACTTTTTGCCCGCTTTGGACCATTGGATTAGCGTAAGCGAGGAACGCCAGGCTGCTATAGTAGGCAATCCTGAGGAACCAACCTTTGAAAACACCATTGAGGCTTTGGAGTTTTGTACCGAAGAACTCAACTTAGTAAGTAGCTGCTTTTTCAACTTGAACAGTGCGGAAACGAATACACAGATTCAGGAGATCGCTCGCACGTTTTCACCGAAGTTGACGGCCTTTAGTAGTCAGACTTTGCTGAACGAACCATTATTTCTTCGAATTAAATCGGTCTTTGAACTTGATCAAAGCAACTTAAATGGGGAGCAACAACGATTGTTGAAGGAAACCTATGAAGGTTATGTGCGCAATGGTGCCTTATTGCAAGGTGAAGACCGTGAACGATTAAAATCTTTGAATGAAGAACTCAGCACCCTAAGCTTGAAGTTTGGTGAACATGTATTAGGTGAAACACAGGCGTTTGAATACCATTGTACAGATGCAGCGGAATTAAGGGGACTTCCTCAAGATGAAATAGATGCAGCAGCTCAAACGGCTCGTCAAAAAGGAAAAGAAGGCTACATACTTGGTCTTGACATGCCTACCTACATCGCCGTAATGAAATATGCGGATTCACTTTATTTGCGAAAACACTTCTATACCGCCTATGCTTCTCGGGGGGCGGGGTCTAACGAATACAATAATGAGGAGGTGGTCACCCATTTGGTCAACCTCCGATTAGAGCGAGCCAAACTATTGGGTTTTGAAAGTCATGCCGCTTTGACGTTGAGTAAGCGAATGGCAAAAACTCCGGAAACGGTGATGGAATTTCTAGATCACTTAAAAGGCGTGGCTGCTCCGGCTGCTCAAAAAGACGTGGCTGAGGTCAGTGCTTTTGCAGAAACACAAGGTGCCCAGTTGCCATTGAATGCTTGGGACTTTAGCTATTGGTCTGAGAAACTCAAGAAGTCAAAGCTGTCCTTGGATGATCAAGCGCTCAAGCCGTATTTCAAGCTGGAAAATGTATTGGAAGGGGCATTTGAAGTTGCGGGCCGATTATTCGGTCTCAAATTCGTTCTGCGATCGGACATCCCCGTATACCACTCCGACGTAGATGCCTACGAAGTCTTTGATGCCAATGGGGAATTCCTGAGTTTGTTTTATGCCGATTTCTTCCCGCGAGAAGGCAAACGTGCAGGTGCTTGGATGACCAGCTACCGCAGCATGAGTACTAGAAATGGTCAGGGAATACGTCCACACATCAGTATCGTCTGCAACTTTACGAAGCCCACGGCTACCAAGCCTTCGCTATTGACCTTTAACGAGGTGACCACATTGTTTCACGAGTTTGGACATGCCTTGCACGGAATGATGGCGCAAGGCACCTACCCGTCATTGACAGGAACCAGCGTGTATTGGGATTTCGTTGAGCTTCCGTCGCAAATCATGGAGAATTGGTGCTACCAACCCGAGGCCCTAGCAATTTTTGCAAAGCACTACGAGACGGGCGAAGTATTGCCTCAAGAGTACATTGATAAAATCAAAGAAAGCCAAACCTTCCTTGAAGGATACATGACCTTACGCCAACTCAACTTTGGATACTTGGACCTTAGCTGGCACGCCCGCACGGAACCTTTTTCGGGTAGCGTAGAAGCGCATGAGGAATCGGCCACAAAGGAAACGGCATTGTTCCCGTCTCTCTCAGGCACCGTAACCAGTACAGCCTTTAGTCACATTTTCCAAGGTGGCTACAGCGCAGGGTACTACAGTTATAAATGGGCTGAAGTTTTGGATGCGGACGCATTTGAACGTTTCGAAGAGGAAGGCATCTTTAATGAATCCGTAGCGCGTGATTTTGCAGTAATACTCAGCAGTGGAGGAACGGTTGCACCGGATGAGTTGTACCGCAATTTTAGAGGGCGCGACCCGAAAGTGGATGCGCTCTTAAAACGTGCAGGAATTGCTGCCTAGCCTTTTAGGAAATGCGTCGAACCTTGTATTGGAATCGCCAATACAAGGCCACTGAGGCTAAAAGCAAACCTACCGTTAATCCGATCCAAACCCCTAATGGTCCAATACCTCGCGTTACTCCGAGGTAATAACAAGTAGGAACAGCAATTACCCAATAGGCAATAAAGGCAATAACGGTAGGGATGTTCACATCTTGCACACCACGAAGTGCGCCCAACGTAGTCGCTTGAAGGCCATCAGGTAGCTGGAAAATTCCTGCCGCAATCATCAGCACAGCAGTGTACTGCAGCACCTCAGGATCAGAACTGTAGAATTCGGGTAAAACATTACGCAATGCAATGAGTAATATCATCGTCACAAACATCATTGCTAAGGTCATGTGGAACAAACTTTGACCCGCGAGACGCAACATAGGGATGTCCCTTTTTCCGAGTTGATTGCCCACACGAATAGTGGCAGCAGCCCCCAGTCCACTAACCATCATGTAGCTCACCGAAGCAATATTTAGCGCGATTTGATGTGCGGCTTGTTGAATGGGACCAATCATTCCGACGATCACGCCGCTCATGGCAAAAGCGCCCGCCTCGAAAACCAATTGGAGCCCACTTGGAACCCCAATGGCAAGTATCTCTCTAATAGAACTCCAAGTGATGCTTGTAGATCGCCAATGTTTCCAATACGACTCAAATTTTTTGTGCCTTCTGATATAAATGGCCATGCCGGCAACCATGAGGAAGCGCGTACCCAAAGTAGATACTGCCGCTCCGGCTAAGCCCAGTTCAGGGAATGGTCCCCATCCAGTAATCAATGGATAATTCAGGAGGATATTGAGCAAATTGGCCACTAAACTCACGCGCATCCCAGCCTTTGTATCGCTAAGGCCTTCTGCAAATTGCTTGAATGCGAAGAAGGCCATCATTGGAACAATGGAAAATCCTACGATGTGTAAATAGGGCATGGCCTCGCTTACCACGCGCTCGTCTTGTCCAAGCAAATGGGCGAATTGGGCAAAAATTGCCAGAACACCATAGACCAATAATCCCAAAATGGAATTCAGTACTAATCCGTTCTTGAAATACTTCACGGCTTCGGCTGGATCCTCTTTACCATCCGCTCCAGCGACAAGTGGGGTTAAGCCAAAGGCAACCCCAATAGCAAAAACCATAGGGATAATAAGAATGGAAACGGCCAATGAGATGGCAGCCAAAGGAATGGTTCCAAGGAACTTTCCTACCATAATGGAGTCGGCAACTGAGACTAGGATTTGTCCAAGTTGACCTACCATTACAGGATATGCCAATTTAATGCTTACGCCATACTGGGCGCGGTAAGTGCTCCAACTGTAGCCCATTCGGCTTAGAGGTTGTAGCGCTCTACCTCTCTTGAATAGAAGTCTTCAGCTTCAGCAATGAGGCCTTCTAAGGTCTTTGTTAAATCACCTTCGCTTTCATCACCAATATCATCCAACCATTTCACTTCATCATTCTCAAGGTTGAGCACGAATGCTGGGAATTCAGTGTGTACGATGAACACTGCTTCGGGTAGATCGGTATTGTCTGCGACCAAGAATTTAGGGAAATCCATAGCTGATTTGTTTACCCTGCAAAAGTACGCTTATTTATGCGCGAACTTCATCACATCTTCTTGTGAAATCTCCTCACCTCCTAGAATGTGCAATCGCTCCATGACATTTCTGAACTCGCGGATGTTTCCCGTCCAATCATAATCTTGCAATGCAGCAATGGCGCCAGCACTCAATGATTTCTGTGCGGCACCATATTCACTGGCTACATTGTTGAGGAAGTGCTCGGCCAAAGCCGGTATATCGTCCTTGCGGTCGTTAAGACCAGGAACCTCAATAACGATGACGCTCAAACGGTGGTACAAATCTTCTCTGAATCGGCCTTCTTCGATTTCTTTGCGCAAGTCTTTATTGGTAGCTGCGAGCACGCGAACATCAACTTTAATGCTTCGATCACCACCTACGGGGGTGATTTTATGTTCTTGCAATGCACGAAGGACCTTCGCTTGAGCACTCAAGCTCATATCTCCGATCTCATCTAGGAATAAAGTCCCGCCATGGGCCAATTCAAATTTTCCTTTGCGGTCTTTTTGAGCTCCAGTAAAGGCGCCCTTTTTATGGCCGAAAAGTTCACTTTCAATCAATTCTGATGGTATGGCAGCGCAATTCACTTCTACCATAGCTTGACTTGCTCGTTCGCTTTTCTCATGAATGTGGTGGGCGACCAATTCTTTCCCACTCCCGTTCGGACCGGTAATCAATACGCGTGCTTCCGAAGGTGCAACTTTTTCGATTAAGCCTCGCAACTCTCCCATGCCCGCACTATCGCCAACCATGGTGTACCTCTTGCTCACTTTCTTTTTAAGCGTTTGCACCTCCTGAACCAAATTCTTCTTGTCCAAAGCATTTCGTACGGTACTCAAGAGTCGATTCAAATCAGGTGGTTTTGGGAGGTAATCAAAGGCTCCTTTTTTAAGACAGTCAACCGCAGTGTTAATGTCGCCGTGGCCGCTAATCATGATGACGGGTACCTCGGGGCTGATGGCCATCATTCGTGCCAAGACCTCAATGCCATCCATCTGAGGCATCTTGATATCACAGAAAACTAGATCCCAATTCCCGTCGCCAAAGGCCTCAATACCGGCCTTGCCATCCGATGCTTCATGAACGTCATGATCGGAATTTTCTTCCAATAGGATTTTCTTTAGTACGCGACGGATACCGTCTTCATCTTCAATGATCAAAATGCGGCTCATGGACTATTTCTTTTCTGTATTCATATGCCAAACCGTACGCTGTGGGAACGGTATGGTGATTTGTGATTCTCTAAATCTGCGGTCTATTTCAAATCGAATCTCGCTCTTAATCTTCTCTACGAAGAATAGATTTCTCGTGTAGAAGAAAAGTTCAAACATCAAGGCGTTATCTCCAAAGTCTTTGAGGATTACCTGCGGATCATGCATGGGGTCAGCTTCAGGGTGATCCATCGCGATTTGATGTAAAATTTCTTTCACAACGGTGGTATCTGTTCCGTAGGCTACGCCAACCTTTACGGAGAATCTCGTCGTTTCTTCACTATGAGTTAAGTTGACCACGGTTTCGTTGGTCATCTTATGGTTCGGCATGATGACTAAAATATCATCACGCGTTCGGACCGATGTTGTGCGCAAACCAACGGATTCTACTTTACCGATTTGCTCGCCCATCTGTATGATATCGCCCACACTTAGGGTGCGCTCCATCAAGATGATTACTCCTGAGGCCAGATCTTTAAAGGCATCTTGGAGACCAAGACCTAAACCGACAAAGAGGGCAGTGGAGGCAGCAAGGATGGCGGTGATTTTAACCCCAATGGTCTCTAGAGCAATGACAAAAGCTACGGTGTAAATAAGGTATTTCGAAATCTGAATGATTGTATACCGGCGGCCTTCCTCAATGGAGTTTGTCCCCAAGGTGGTGTTCAAGGTCCGACTTAACGTCCACACCGAGAATCGGGCAACCATAAGAACAGCAACAACTTGCAATACACCCTTTACGCTAAGGCGCAATTTATCGCTTTGCCAAAGCTCTAAACTCAGCAATTCGCTGAGGAATGTTCCTATTTCGTTTAGTATCTCAACCATTTAATCAATTCTTTCCAAGTAACTTTCTTACCATACATTAATATTCCAACACGATAGATTTTACCTGCCAATCCTACCATGGCAAAGAACGTGCCTATGAGTATAGCGCCACTAAGTAACACCTGCCAAATTGGTATGCCAAAAGGCAAACGGATCATCATAGTAATAGGCGAGGTGAAAGGAATCATACTCATCCAAAAGGCAAGAGGGCCATTGGGTTCTTGAATCACATTGGTGGCGGTCACTAGTGCAAGTATCATAGGGAGTGTTACGGGCAACATGAACTGCTGGCTGTCCGCTTCTTGATCAATTGCACTGCCTAAAGCCGCAAACATGGCACTAAAGAGAAAATACCCGCCGAAGAAATAAAACAAGAATCCACCGAGAATTAAGGGGAAATTAATAGAACGGATCATATCGAAAACTGCCAAGCCTTCAACGTCTTGCACATTGGCAGCTCCTGTTGCTCCTAGTTCAGCTTGGTTTGCCAATAAATCGGGCAAAAAGAATGCGCTTGCAATCAAATATATACCGCCTGATAGAATGACCCAGATGAGAAATTGGACCACTCCGACAGAACCAATTCCAAGGATTTTACCCATCATAAGCTGATAGGGGCGAACGCTAGAAATGATCACTTCAACAATGCGGCTCGTTTTTTCTTCGATAACCCCGCGCATTACCTGAACGGCGTAGAAGAAGATGAAAAAATAAATCATCATTCCCGCGATGTATCCAAGCGCCATTTTAATCGGTGTAGCGCTCTGCACGGCTTCATTTTTTGCATCGCCTAGTGTGTAACTTTTAATATTCACCTGCGTGATGCTTTGAGCAACTACTTCAGGATCCACTCCATTGCGAAGCAGCTTTTCTTCATTGAGTTGCTTTTCTAAGACACCGTCGAGGTATTGCACCATATTGATGCTCGGATCGTCTTTGCCGAAGAGTAGAATGTTGTTTTTAATGAAATCGGGGTCCCAACTTTCGCCAGTTGGAATGTAAAGCAATGCATCATAATCAGAATTCGCAAAGAAGGCCTTGGCCGATTCTAAGTCATTCTCTCTAGGGTCCAAGTATTCCAATGGATACTCTTCACGACCTTCATTGGGTATAAGCAATGTTGCTTCGTCCAATACAATTATTCGTTTCTCATCCTCTGGCATTGACGCTAAGACAGCCGGTACTATCATGATAGCGGCAAAAATCAAAGGCCCCAAGACGGTGACAAGTAAAAAGGTTTTTTTCTTGACACGCGATAAAAATTCACGCTGAATAATAAGTAAGATGGGATTATTCATGGCGGTTAGTTTTAGGTCCGTGTTCTACGATTTCGATAAAAATGTCTTGCACACTTGGCAACACCTCCTCGAAGGAAACCAGGTTCGCCGCCTCGGCTAGGGTGCTGACCAATTGGCCAGGATAGCTGTTCGATTTGATCAAATACGATTGTCCCATGTGATGGGAGGTCTGCGACACTAATTCTGCCTCTCCCCAGTCATCAACTTTTGTTTTGGTAATGAACGAATAGGTGCCGTTTTGGTATTCTTTGCGAATCTCAAGAAGCGGCCCCTCGACCATGACTTGACCATTGTTGATTAAGCCAATATGGTCACAAATCTCCTCAACGCTTTCCATCCGGTGTGTGGAGAATATGACGGTAGCACCTTCTTCACTCAGACGTTTAATTTCTTTCTTGATCAAATTTGTATTGATCGGGTCAAAGCCTGTAAATGGTTCATCGAATATCAATAGTTCAGGTTGGTGGAGAACAGTTGTTACAAACTGAACTTTCTGCGCCATTCCCTTGCTTAGATCTTCAACCTTCTTTTCCCAGAAATCATTCATCTCTAGTCGTTCGAACCAAAGCTTTGCGCGAGATTTTGCCTCTGCAACGCTCAGGCCTTTCAAACGAGCGAGATAAAGTACTTGCTCACCAACCTTCATCTTTTTATACAGGCCGCGTTCTTCTGGCAAGTAACCGATGCGTGCAATGTCTGAAGGCTGCAGCCTATGTTCTCCAAACCAAACCTCACCTTCGTCAGGTGCAGTGATTTGGTTCATGATTCGAATGAAGGAGGTCTTTCCCGCACCATTGGGCCCGAGCAACCCGTAAATACTCCCTTTAGGAATATTCAGGTTTACGCCATCCAAGGCTAATTTCTTGTTGTACCGCTTGGTTACGTTGGTTGCTTTAATCATCGGGTTGTAATCAAAAACTCCCGCCAAAGGCGGGAGCTATAAGGTATAAAAGTTAACTGAACATCTCCTTCACTCGATCAAAGAATCCTTTGTCCGATTTACCAGGATTTGGTTCAAAATTCTTTGCGTCCTTCAGTTTTTCTATGGCTTTCTTTTCGTCAACTGTCAACGATTTTGGTACCCAAACATTGATATGAATGAGTTGATCGCCCTTACCATATCCTTGAACACTTGGCAATCCTTTGTTTTTCAAACGTAGAATCTTGCCGGGTTGTGTTCCCGCATCAATACTTATTTTTACTGCACCCGAGACCGTTGGAATTTCAACGGAACATCCAAGTGCCGCATCGGGGAAGCTTAGATTGAGTTCATAGTGAAGGTTTTCACCGTCGCGTGTCAGCGATTCGTGAGGAATCTCTTCTACTAGAACAATTAAATCACCTGCTATACCACCAAGGACTTCATTTCCTTTACCGCCAACGCGCAGCTGCATTCCATCCTGAACGCCAGCGGGGATTTTCACACTAACCACTTCTTCTTTGCGGTCGAGGCCATCGGCACCAACCCCCGAAGGTTTTTGGTCGACGATTTTACCACTACCGTTACAAGTTGGACAGGTTGCAGCAGTTCGCATTTGTCCTAAGATGGTGTTGGTTACTTGCTGAACTTGCCCAGCTCCATTACAAGTGTTACAAGTTTTGAAAGTCACACCGTCTGCGATGCGTGCACGGCGTATTTTAATTTTCTTCTCGACGCCATTCGCAACTTCTTCGAGTGTGAGCTTGACCTTGATTCGAAGGTTTGACCCTTTGGCTTGACGCGTTCTACCGCCGCCACCTCCGAAGCCACCAAAACCACCGAAACCGCCTCCGCTGCCTCCACCTCCGAAGATGTCCCCGAACATATCGAAAATGTCATTCATGTTGCCGTGGAAACCGCCACCTCCTGCACCTGCGCCGAAGGCTTGATGACCAAATTGATCATACTTGCGTCGCTTCTCTTCATTTCCAAGAACATCATATGCCTCCGCAGCTTCTTTGAACTTGTTCTCGGCTTCTTTGTCGTCTGGATTGCGGTCAGGATGGTACTTCAGGGCCACCTTTCGGTAGGCTTTTTTAATTTCATCTTGACTGGAACTTTTGCTTACGCCCAGTATGTCGTAATAATCTCTTTTGGACATCTTATGCTTCTTTACCTACAACCACTTTGGCGTAGCGTATCACTTTTTCTCCGATCAAGTAACCCTTTTCAACTTCATCAATAACCTTACCTGCCATTTCCGGAGTTGGAGCAGGTATTTGTGTGATAGCTTCCATCGTTTCAACATCAAAAGACGCTCCGACGGTGCTTTCCATTTCCTTCAAACCTTTACTCTTCAAAGTTTCTTTCAGTTTGTGAGAAATAAGATTCATTCCTTCCAATACCGCAGAATTTTCCGGAGTCTCCTCTGTATTTTTTATGGCTCTGTCAAAATCGTCCAATACAGGCAATAAAACTGCTAAAGTGTCCTTATTGGCACTCTCCATCAGTTCCAAGCGCTCCTTGGCCGTTCGTCTTCTGAAGTTCTCGAACTCGGCGTATAATCTAAGATTTTGATCTTTTAGGTCTTTCACTTCGTCTTGGAGCTTTGCTATCGGATCCTCTTCAACCGCCTCTTTTTCAGTGGATTCGTTGTTTTCGTTGACCGATTCTTGCTGCGTTTCGTTTTCACGAACTTCCTCGTCGTTATGTAGATCTTTATCGCTCATTAGGGTTGGGTTTTTACTTTTCTTACATGAACAAGGCAAAATGCCTACCAATTTTGCTCGCGCTGACACCTTGTCAGCGGCATAAAAAAAGTCCCTCGAAGGGACTTTCTATTCACCGTAGGGTGCAATCTTATTTACGTAGTACCTCTAGCGTATTTTTAAGTGCAGGTCCGCGTAAGTTCTTCTTGATGATATTGCCTTCGCCATCAATTAAGAAGGTTGCAGGAATACTGTTTACATTATAGGTTCGAGCAGCTGCATTTCTCCAATACTGTAGGTCGCTCACATGGTTTTCCCATACTAGGCCATCTTGTTTTATGCCGTTTTCCCAAGCGACTTTATTTTGATCAAGACTCACGGAGAATACTTCAAAGCCGTCCCCATTTTTGAAACGAACATCTTTGTATTCGTTATACGTTTTGACCACATTTGGATTTTCCATTCGACATGGGCGGCACCATGAAGCCCAAAAGTCAATAAGTACGATCTTACCTTTCAGATCCGATAGTTTGCGAATATTCCCTTGGGGATCGCGCATTTCGATTTCTGGTGCTTTATCGCCTATGCCCAAATTTGCCATCTGTTCCTCAACCACAGGTAGGTCTGGGTTGGATTCTGTGTAGTTGATTTGAGCAGCGGTGAGGAGAAAACCTGCAGCTGCAATAATTCCTAGTCCAAGTGTTGCTTTAAGTGCTTTCATTGTTCTATTGGCTTTAATTTACATTCTTATGATTTCGGCGCCCAAAGCTTGTAAGCGGCCATCAATATTCTCATAGCCCCTATCAATTTGATTGATATTGTGAATAGTTGAAGTTCCTTCTGCACTCAATGCTGCAATGAGCAAACTTACACCTGCACGAATATCCGGGCTTGTCATCGTTGTGGCGCGCAAAGGTGTTTGCTTATCTAAGCCAATTACCGTTGCTCTGTGTGGGTCACAAAGAATGATTTGTGCACCCATATCAATGAGCTTATCGGTAAAGAATAATCGGCTCTCAAACATCTTCTGATGAATGAGAACAGACCCTCTAGCCTGCGTCGCAGTGACAAGAATGATACTTAGTAGATCCGGCGTAAATCCTGGCCATGGCGCATCTGCAATGGTCATGATAGATCCGTCTATGAAACTTTCAATTTCGTAGTGGTCGTGCGAAGGAACGCGTAAATCATCTCCGATGAGTTCAGTGTGGATGCCTAAACGTCTGAAAACACTTGGAATAATACCTAAATCAGGGTAGCTCACATCCTTTATTGTGATATCGGAACCGGTCATTGCCGCCAATCCAATCCAAGAGCCAATCTCAATCATATCGGGAAGGATACGGTGCTCGGTTCCTCCTAGTGCATCCACGCCTTCGATGTGCAACATATTGGAGCCTATACCATCGATTTTCGCACCCATACGCACCAACATTTTACAAAGTTGTTGCAGGTAGGGTTCACATGCGGCATTGTATATGGTAGTCTTGCCTTTGGCCATTACCGCGGCCATCACTACGTTCGCTGTACCGGTAACCGAAGCCTCATCCAGCAACATATAAGTTCCCTTTAATTCGGAAGCATCAACGCTGTAGAAAGAGTCTTTTGAATCGTAGTTGAACTTGGCACCAAGCTTTTCAAAACCTAAAAAGTGTGTATCCAATCGGCGTCGACCAATTTTATCTCCTCCTGGTTTGGGGATATAAGCCTTCCCATAACGAGCCAACAACGGGCCAACAATCATGATCGAACCACGTAAAGAAGCGCCTTTGGTCTTGAACTCCTCGGAGTGCATGAAATCCAAATTCACATGCTCCGCTTTAAACGTGTAATCTCCGTGACCATTCTTCTTTACGAAAACACCCAAGTCTCCGAGAAGGTCAATGAGTTTATTCACATCTACGATGTCTGGAATATTCGTTATTCTAACCTCTTCAGGAGTCAATAAGACTGCGCATAGAATTTGTAAAGTTTCATTCTTCGCACCCTGTGGAGTAATGGTTCCGTGCAGTTTCTTACCGCCATTGATTTTAAAAGTCCCCATATGTTAGAATCGTCTTTTTTTCTTTTTTACTACCTTCTTTTTGCCAAGTGGATTGCGTTCCGCAGCGCTAATATTGAAAGCCCTTGGATGCGGTAATTCAATGCCTTCAACACTTAATTTACCTTCCGACATTTCGACTAAATCTCCGAGGATAGTTTTGTCGTCGACTGTGTCTTTGTTGAATTTCAGGTAGTTCCGCTTCATTGCGTAAGCAATACCATAAGTCAGTGCTTCTTTCTCTTCACCTTCTTCAAGGGTAATGGCTCGTTGAACCATAGTTTTTACAATGTTGCCGTAGTGTCGGAACTTTCTGGATTTTTCTGGATAGGGCACTTCATCGGGTAATCCTACGAAACTTTCTGCTGTCGGAATGGGATATGGACTCTGAACATCCAATTGAAATTCGGACATTATAAAGAGATGATCCCATAGTTTGTGTGCATAATCTGGTGCATCACGGATGGCAGGATTTAAGTTTCCAATTACATCAATTATACTTTGAGCCACCTTACTGCGGTGTTCCTTGTCCTCGATGGTCAAACAGTAATCCACCATACGCTGCACGTTGCGGCCGTATTCTGGGATTTTTAACGTAGTTCTTTCTGTATTGTATTCCATGCCTTTAAATAAGTAAAATCTTCTGTTAAACTCCTCTGACCTTTGCGAATTTTAGCAACAATCTTTTTTCGCCAGCATTATCAAATTCGATAATGGCTTTTGCATCAGCTCCTGTGCCTTCGAGCGCCTTGACCGTTCCCAAACCAAATCGTCCGTGCACAATGCGTTTGCCCTCGTGCAATTGATCGGGACGGAGGTCATCGCCACTTGCTTCAAAACTTGCCCCGCTATTTCGCACAGGCTTTAAGGTCTTACCTCTCAATGTTGGAGGAGTGCTGGGTTTTTTTGGTTCCGATTTTCCCGGAGCGGGTTTTCCCCAATTCTTGTTCTTGCCTTGATATACAGTCGTCGCCTTTCCGCCTCCAAAAGAACCACCAAAAGCTTGATCAAGAGCGGGTGAACTAAAGCTGCTCGGGGAGAATTCCGGAATCTTAATGTCTAAGAACTTCTCGTCGATTTCATCAATAAATCTCGAAGGTTCACAATCGATTAGTTTACCCCAGCGATAACGGGTATGTGCATAGGTTAAATGCGCACGCTTTTCAGCCCGTGTCAAAGCTACGTAAAACAATCGGCGTTCTTCCTCAAGTTCACTTCGGCTTCCGACGCTAAGCATACTAGGGAAGAGGTTTTCCTCCATCCCTACAATGTATACATACGGGTATTCGAGCCCCTTGGCAAGGTGAATGGTCATCATGCTTACCTTGGGCTGCCCATCATCCACTTCATTGTCTCGATCCGTCAACAAGGCAACATCTGCCATGAATCCAGCCAACGAAGGATCTCCGCCTTCCAATTCTTTTTGTTGTTCTGAAAAGTCCTTGATGCCATTCATGAGCTCTTGGACATTCTCATATCGCGTTACTCCTTCTGGAGTTTTGTCTTCCCCGAGCGCCTTTACCAGTCCTACAGTTTTTGCGACGTGAGCGACCATGTCAAATGCGTCATATTCCTTTGCTAAAACCGCAAAACTGTTGATTAGCGTAGTGAAGTCGACTAATTTTTTTACTGCCGCAGCACCAATGCCACTAGGGATCGTATTTAGTTTCTCGCAAGTTTGCCAAAGGGACCACTTTTGTTGCTCTGCCGCGAGCGTAAGTTTGGCTAGAGTGGTTGCTCCAATTCCTCGCGCAGGATAATTCACAACACGCCTGAATGCTTCTTCATCATTTGGATTGATCACCAGGCGCAGGTAGGAAAGGACATCTTTAATTTCCTTGCGCTGGTAAAAGCTCAATCCTCCGTAAATCTTGTAGGGTATGTTTTTCTTCCGAAGCGCATCTTCAAAAGATCGGCTTTGTGCATTGGTTCGGTACAAGATGCAGAAATCTTCATGAGAGGCACCCTCGTTCATGGCGGTTTGCCAAATATTCGTAGCAACGTAATTGCCCTCGTCAGAATCGGAAACACTTTTATTGACTACAATCTTTTCGCCATTGCCATTATCAGTCCAAACATTTTTTTCAATCTGCTCCTTGTTCTTGGCGATTATGCTATTCGCAGCTTGTACAATGGTTTTGGTAGAACGGTAGTTTTGTTCCAATTTGAACAACTTCGTATCTGGATAATCCTTCTGGAAATTCAGAATGTTTCGGATGTTAGCGCCCCGGAAAGCATAAATGGATTGCGCATCATCTCCCACGATGCAAATGTTCTCAAACTTGGCAGCCAATGCCTTTACGATCAAGTATTGACTGTGATTGGTATCCTGGTACTCATCGACGAGGATGTATTTAAAGCGCTCCTGATATTTTGCCAATACTTCTGGAAATCGATACAAGAGTTCATTGGTCTTTAAGAGCAGGTCATCGAAATCCATTGCTCCTGCTCTGAAACAGCGTTCAGTATACGCTTGATAGATTTCGCCAAACATTGGAAGTTTAGCTGCACTATCCTGTGCTTGTAATTCCCCGTTTTGGAAATAGGCCTTCGGGGTAATTAGATTGTTTTTTAAAGAGCTAATGCGTGAAGCAACCGTTTTCGCTTTGTAGATGTCCTTGTCGAGATTTTTCTCTTTAATAATGTTCGAAATGACCTTCTTGCTATCGTCTGCGTCGTAGATGGTGAAATTAGAGGGGTATCCTAGTCGTTCTGCCTCTATTCTGAGTATGCGCGCAAAAATACTATGGAAGGTGCCCATCCATAGATTCTTGGCATCTGAATCACCAACCAATGCGCCAATACGCTCTTTCATCTCTCTTGCAGCCTTGTTTGTAAAGGTTAGAGACAAAATATTGAACGCGTCGACGCCCTTGCTCAATAGGTAAGCGATGCGGTAGGTGAGCACACGTGTCTTACCGGAACCCGCGCCAGCAATGACCATGACGGGACCATCGATATGCTCAACGGCCTTGCGTTGAGCCTCATTCAATTGATTTAAAAACTGTGCCAAGAGGGGGGAGTCTTTCTGTTCGACAAGGTGCCAAAGTTAATTCTATCCTCCAATTTTTTGCGACCAATTAATAAGAGAGATTTGCACAATCTAGACGCTCGATTAATTGGCTCTACATAATTAATTCAGAACGAGTCAATTATTTTCCAACAGCACTGCTTGTATCTGCGAATATTTCCCCTACATTTGCAGTCCCCAAAAAATGGGGTAACTGATTATTG
>CAYNLA010000024.1:0-14924 GCA_964397915.1 uncultured Polaribacter sp.
TGCGTTCATCAAGGGTAATGAGGGGCCGAGTATCGTATCCCATCACATACGGTAACGGAATGTGTCCGGTCGAAGGCATGAGGTCGGCCATGAATACCACGGTCTTTCCCTTATAGGGTAAAATTGGACACATCTGAGCGTCCGTATGACCGTTCACCACAAAAACATCAAAGCCCAGCGGTGTGCTAACCCGATGTTCATTTTCTGGCGCGTCAATAAACTTGAGTTGACCACTTTCTTCAAGCGGCAATATGTTTTCCGAAAGGAAGCTCGCACGCTCACGCGCATTGGGTTTTGTGGCCCAATTCCAATGGCGCTCATTCGTCCAATACGTGGCGTTTTTAAAGGCGGGCTCATAACCGGTGCGGTCGGCATTCCATTGTACAGCACCGCCCACATGGTCAAAATGCAAGTGGGTTAGAAAAACATCGGTAATGTCATCGCGATTAAATCCATGGGCCGCCAACGAAGCGTCCAAGCTGTGGTCGCCATGAAGGAAGTAATGGCTGAAAAACTTTTCGCTTTGTTTGTCCCCGATACCAGTGTCGATCAAAATTAATCGGCCGCCTTCTTCAATAAGCAAAGAACGCATGGCCCAAGTACATAAGTTGCGCTCGTCCGCGGGGTTGGTGCGCTCCCAAAGTCCCTTAGGAACCACGCCGAACATGGCGCCGCCGTCGAGTTTGAAATTCCCGGTGTGGATGGGGTATAGGTTCATGAATATTCAATTTGCCCTCAAGTTACAAACGTTGTTCGTAACGCAAATCACGGGTATTATTTTTCTAATCGGGTTAATTTACATTTAGTCCGGCGTGAACATAAACCTGAACCGCGCCTTATATTGTAATAAACTGAGAATAAGATGAAAGCAAGCTCTAAACACAATCCTATCACAGAGTTTGATGCACCAAAACCATTTCGCTGGAACCAATATCTCGTTGGCGGAGCAATTCGCAACTGGGAAGGTGAGTTTGAAAAAGTATACAGTCCCATGGGCAAGGTCGGAGCCGACGGCACTACTGAAAAAGTATACTTGGGCGAATCTCCTACGCTAGATGAACAGGCGGGATTAGACGCATTAGCGGCCGCAAAAGAAGCCTACAATAACGGTCGTGGTTATTGGCCTACTGCCGGCGCGGCAGCGCGCATTGCGGCCATGGAAAAATTCGTGGCCTTGATGAAGGATAAACGTGAAGAGGTCAGCACCTTGTTGATGTGGGAGATCGCGAAGAACAAGAGCTCTGCCTACAAGGAGTTTGATCGTACGGTCGATTATATCAACGACACCATCGAAGAATATAAAGAACTACAACGACGCGGGTCACACGTGGCCAGCAAGGACGGGGTGATCTCCCAAATCCGTCGGGGACCACTTGGTGTGGTTTTGTGTTTAGGCCCATACAATTACCCCCTTAACGAGACCTTTTGTCTGTTGATTCCTTCCCTTATCATGGGGAATACCATTGTTTTCAAGCCTGCTAAATACGGTGTGCTGTTGTTGACTCCTTTGATTGATGCTTTCAAGGAGGCTTTCCCTCCAGGGGCAGTGAACATAGTATTTGGTCGAGGCCGCACCTTGGCGGGTCCAATTATGCAAACAGGCGATGTGGACGTTTTAGCCTTGATTGGAAACTCTAAGAGTTCGAACGCCCTAGTTGCACAACACCCAAAACCGAATCGACTTCGCCAAGTCTTAGGCCTTGAAGCCAAGAACCCAGCGATCGTCTTTGATGACGCGAACATCGACCAAGCGGTTAAAGAATGTGTGAACGGCGCGTTGAGCTTCAATGGCCAGCGTTGTACAGCATTGAAACTATTGTTTGTGCACAAGAGTGTTTCGGAGGAGTTCCGGACGAAATTTACCGCGGCGGTGGACGCCCTGGTGCTTGACCACCCAGAAACAGATTGCGCGCTTACTCCGCTACCTGAGCGTAACAAGGTCGAGCAGATGGAAGCCTATGTTGACGATGCCGTGTCAAAGGGCGCGAAGGTCATCAACCAAAACGCGGGTCGCGTTTCAGACACCGCCTTCTTCCCCGCCGTGTTGTTTCCGGTAACCAATGAAATGAGAATATTCCACGAAGAGCAGTTCGGTCCCGTAGTGCCTATTGTTGAATACCAGGATCTCGAGGAAGTAATGACCTGCATCGCGCAATCGGATTATGGTCAACAGTGCAGCTTGTTTAGTGGAACCGAAGCAACAATCGCCTACGCAGTGGACAACATGGTGAACCAAGTATGCCGTGTAAACATCAACGCTTCTTGTCAGCGCGGTCCTGATTACCTGCCGTTTACCGGAAGAAAGGACAGCGCCGTGGCTACATTGAGCGTGCACGATGCCTTGCGCTCATTCTCTATCCGCACCCTAGTGGCGACGGGAACGGATCAGAAAGAACTGGTTGGAAACGTGATATCAGGCGGCCAAAGCACATGGATGACAACGGATTACTTGTTGTAAAACACAACGCAACAGATCTACAACCCCGGACCTTAGGTTCGGGGTTTTTTATTGTACTTTTCTTAAATGAAGCTTCAATATCAAATTCAAGAAGAGGACTTCTTTACTTACCAAGTATTCACGGCCTCTCAGTCTAAGCGAATTAAACGATTGCGTTTCCGGGGGAGGCTCATGCTGTTGGCATTGTGCTCGGTTGGAATGTGGGTCTTTTACTTCGATAATGCATTAATGACATTTTACTTCGCCGGTGTTTTTCTGTTGGTGCTTTTTGGGTTTGGAAAGTATTTCAATTGGCGGCACAGGAGGCATTATCGCGCACACATAAAAGAGCATTATGCGGGCCGATTCGGCCTTGATGAAACACTCGTCTTAAAAGACGACGTTTTGATTTCCACGAATAAATTAGGCGAGAGCACGTTGAATATCTCCGAGTTCGAGAAGATAAGCGAAACCATCTCACACCTCTTCTTGCACCTCAGCACGGGCAATACGTTGATTATACCTACACATGCTGAAGGCGTGGATGAGTTTAAGCAAAAGTTGATCGATAAGGGCGTGAAAGTCGAGCCCTGTTTTGACTGGAAGTTTTAACCGCGGATTGCCTTCGCTTCGCTTCGGCGGACCGCAGCCCACCTAAGGTCAGTAACAACACCCCCGGTCCTTTGCTTCGCAAAGTCCTTGGGCTTTTTCTTTTTCCAAATACTGAAGCAAGCTTCGTATTCGTCAAAAGAAAAACCCCAGTTCGCGTTGCGAACCGGGGTTTTTGTCATTCTGAGGTTCCGAGCGGACTCGAACCGCTGTAGCTGGTTTTGCAGACCAGTGCCTAGCCACTCGGCCACGGAACCTTAGGGAGGCCAAAAATAATGGAAAAATCCGAACGGCCTCGAGTTTTTTACTTGCTATCGTTCGGCGGTAAATGTTAGTGCCACGCGCTCCACATCACCATTGATGGGCGGGTTGAGCTTAGCTACGTTTACCCATGCTTTTTGTACCGAAGGATGCTCGTTCATGATTCGGTCAATCATTCGTTGACAAACCACCTCGAGAAGCTTAGCGCGCTTCGCCATTTCTTCCTTAGCAATGGCGTTCAACGCAACGTAATCAACAGTATCAGCTAGTTCGTCGGAGGCAACGGAAGCACTGAGGTCGGCCCAAACGCTTATGTTGACTTCGTAGTGCGAGCCTATTATGGCCTCTTCGCCCATGCAACCGTGGTTGGTATAGATGCGAATGCCGTGAACGTCGATCTGGTGCATTGCTGCCATTAGCCTAGAGTTTCAATAGCCGCATTCATACGAGCCAGAACTTCTTCTTTACCGAGCACTTCACAAATGGTAAACATGGAAGGACCCATGCCCTTTCCGGTTACGGCGAGGCGGAACGACGGGCCTACTTTTCCAAAGCCTAGCTCCTTTTCACTGAGGTAGTCTTTGAAGGCGGTTTCGATGTTTGCCTCTGTGAAATTCTCTAATGCTGCAAATCGTTCAGATAAGTCCTGAATCATCGCTGGGCTTTCTGCCGTCCACTTTTTCGAAGCAGTTTTCTCATCGTATTCCGTCGGACGTTCGAACAAGAACATGCCCTCTGTTACCAAATCTTGCGGGAACGTTGCGCGCTCGCTCATCATCATGGCGATGGTGCCGAGATAGTGCTCATTGCAGCTCAGTCCGCGAGCATCGAGTTGTACCTTAAGGTCTTTGGCTAGTGCTGCTTCACCTTGGCTGCGCAAGTAAAGTTGGTTAAACCACTTTCCTTTTTCGAAATCAAATTTGGCGCCCGATTTTGAAACCTTGCTCAAATCAAAGGCATCAATCAAGCCTTGCAAGTCGAAAATCTCTTGTTCCGTACCTGGGTTCCAGCCGAGGAGTGCCAACATGTTGATGAAGGCACCTGGGTAGAATCCAAACTCACGGTAGCCGCTGGCCGTTTCGCCGGTTTCTTCGTTGTTCCAGTCAATCGGGAATACAGGGAACCCAAGGCGATCACCATCACGCTTGCTTAGTTTTCCTGGACCATCGGGCTTGAGAAGTAGCGGAAGGTGTGCAAAAACGGGGCGTTCCCAACCGAAGGCTTCATACAACATCACATGAAGCGGCGCGGAAGGCAACCACTCCTCACCACGAATCACGTGGGTAATGTCCATCAAGTGGTCGTCCACGATGTTTGCGAGGTGGTAGGTTGGCATACCGTCGGACTTGAAGAGCACCTTATCGTCCATATTGTTGGTGTTCACGCTTACCCAGCCGCGAATAGTATCTTCAAAACGAACTTCATGGTCGCGCGGCAGTTTGATGCGAACGACGTACGGTTCGCCAGCAGCAATTTTTGCCTCAACCTCTTCTTTTGGAAGGGTCAAGGAGTTCTTCATGTTGCCACGAGTAATGTAGTTGTATTGCCAGTTCGCCGCACCGGCGTCCTTTGCTAATTGGCGCATCGTATCCAATTCTTCTGCGGTGTCGAACGCGATGTACGCTTTGTCGTTGTCCAAAAGTTGATCAACGTATTGACGGTACATCGGTTTGCGTTCGCTCTGACGGTATGGGCCATTTCCGCGGTCTTCGCCGCCAATACCTTCATCCGGTGAGATGCCGCACCAGTCGAGTGCTTCGATAATGTATTTTTCAGCGCCGGGAACAAAGCGGGTTTGGTCCGTATCTTCAACGCGAAGAAGGAAGTCACCACCATGTTTTTTGGCGAATAAATAGTTGTACAATGCCGTACGAACCCCACCTATGTGAAGAGGTCCGGTTGGGGACGGTGCGAATCGGACACGAACTTTTGAGCTCATTGAATCATCATTATAATTGGCGCAAAGGTACAATCGGCTAAACCATTAGGAAACACTAACTTTGTTTAGATAAAAAACACATCAAATATGTACCCAGAAGAACTTATTGCACCCATGCGTGCTGAGCTCGCGAACAGCGGCTATACTGAAACGAAGACGGCGGAAGAAGTAAATTCAGCGATCAACGCAGAAGGAACAACCTTTGTTGTGGTGAATTCTGTTTGTGGTTGTGCAGCAGGATCGGCACGTCCGGCGGCAATGGCGGTTGCTAAATCTGAGGTGAAACCAGATAGAATGATTACCGTTTTTGCCGGAAATGATGTTGATGCTGTTAACGAAGCGCGTAATCTAATGATGCCGTTCCCTCCATCTTCACCTTCAATGGCGTTGTTTAAAAATGGAGAACTTGTTCATATGGTAGAGCGTCACCACATCGAAGGCCGTACTGCGCAGATGATTGCCTCAAATCTATTGGGCGCATTTGAAGAGCACTGCAAATAATCTATCAAGAAGCATAATGGACCACAACAACCTTCACATTGAAACCCTGGCCATCCACGGCGGCCAAGAACCAGATCCAACAACAGGGGCGGTAATGCCTCCAATTTATCAGACCTCAACCTATGCCCAGGAATATCCGGGTAAACACAAGGGGTTTGAATACAGCCGTAGTCAAAACCCAACGCGATTCGCATTAGAGCGAGCGATCGCAAGTTTAGAGGGGGGAACCCATGGCGCAGCCTTTGGCTCGGGTTTGGCAGCAATTGATTGTATGCTCAAATTTTTGAGCCCGGGTGATGAGGTTGTTGCATGTAATGATCTTTACGGAGGAACCTATCGACTTTTCACCAAGGTGTTCTCAAACTATGGCATCAAGTTCACTTTTGTGGACATGGGCGACGCCTCATGGGAACAGCATATGAGTTCATCAACGAAGATGGTTTGGATGGAAACCCCAACCAATCCTATGTTGAATGTATTGGACATTGAAGCCGCAGCAAAAATTGCCAAAGCGCATGGAGCATTGTTCGTGGTAGACAACACGTTTGCTACACCCTACCTTCAACGACCATTAGATCTGGGAGCGGACGTTGTGATGCACAGTGGAACAAAATACCTCGGAGGACACAGCGATGTGGTCTTGGGGTTGCTTGCCACGAAAGATGAAGCAATCGCCGAAAAAATATATTTCATTCAGAACGCATCCGGCGCCATCTTGGGGCCAATGGACAGTTTTATCGCATTACGCGGGATTAAAACCCTTCATGTGCGCATGGATCGCCATTGCGAAAACGGTGAGGCAGTCGCCAATTATTTGAGTACTCATCCTGCTGTTGACAAGGTATACTGGCCAGGCTTTGAAGGCCATAATGGACACGAAGTAGCCAAGCGTCAGATGAAAAAGTTTGGCGGAATGGTTAGCTTTACGGTAAAGGATTCGGGTTTTGAAAAGACTGCAGACGTGGTCAGCGCAATGAAGGTGTTTACCTTAGCAGAGAGCTTGGGCGGCGTTGAAAGCCTGGCAGGACATCCTGCATCCATGACGCATGCCTCCATTCCAAAGGAAGAGCGCGAAAAAGTTGGTGTGACCGACAACCTTGTACGACTCTCGGTAGGGATAGAACATGTAGATGATTTGCTTGCCGACCTAGCGCAAGCATTAGATAGATAAGTATGAATAGCAAGTTTGCAGTAATTGGCCTTGGGGTTTTTGGATCAGCAATTGCCAAGAAATTAGCGGAGCGTGGCGCTGACGTCATGGCCATTGATGAAAGTGAAGACAAGGTGCAAAGCATCGCCAACGATGTTGCATTTGCCGTAAGTCTGGACGCAACAAACAAACATGCGCTGGAAGCCCAAAATCTGGCAGATATGGACGCTGTCGTGGTGAGTATTGGGTCCAGTTTTCAGGAAATGTTGCTTTGTGTTTTCCAATTGCAAGCCATCGGTGTTAAGCAAATTATTGCGCGCGCCCAAGGCCCTGTTCAGCGTGAAATCCTCACTAAAATGGGCGTTCACAATGTCCTGAGCCCTGAGCAAGAGGTTGCAAATAACGTGGCCGAGCAGTTGACCAACCCAGGCGTATTAATGTGTGTCAACTTGCCTGATGAGCATGAGATTATCGAGGTTGCCGCTCCCAAAAAACTCGTCGGAAGAACCCTTCAAGACATTGGACTTCGCAACAAGTACAACATCAACCTAGTCACCATCCTAAAGAAAGAAGGCGAAGAGCACCACATTAAGGGTGTGCCGGGCCCGGACACTTTAATCAATGACGGAGATATCATCATGATTTTCGGTATGATTAAAGATGTGAACCGATTCATTGAAATCAACGCTTAAGATGAGCGCAGGACGCCTCATAATTACCGGTGTTAGTTCCGGAATAGGTAAGGCGTTGGCAGAAGCAGCGCTGGCTTTAGGTTGGGAAGTTGACGGTATAGGCCGTCATTCCTGCGACGCCATTGATCGTCATGAGAACGGTACATTTTTCCAATCGGATCTAAGTACCATTGAAGGAGTTGAATTGGTCCCTCTGCAGGCGGCATCAAACGGACCAACCATTTTAGTGAACAACGCTGGAACCATTGGACCTATCGATGGCACAGAAAACCTTGGAAGCAATGATTTAGCGCATTGTATGCAATTGAATGCCGTTGCTCCCATGCGCTTGACCGCTCGTTTTTTAAGCGAGGTTGCTGGTGAAAAGCAGGTGTATTTTACAGGTTCTGGCGCCGCAAACTACCCGATAGAGGGCTGGGCAGCCTATTGTGCATCAAAAGCTGCTGTTCATCAATACGCTGAGGTTCTGGCGAAGGAGCATCCAAAGATTCGAGTTCACGCTTTCCGCCCGGGCAAGGTAGATACGCCTATGCAGGCGGTAATACGCAACTCGGATGCAAAAGCATTTGCAGATAAAGACCATTTTGTAGAAGCCTTTGAGCAAGGCGAATTAGTCAAGCCCGAAGAGGTTGCGCAAAAGCTATTACAGGTCTTTGTGGCAAATCATGAAATCCCAGTTATTTTTAGCACTTCAAACATTTAGCATGAAAGCAAAATCCCTAATTCTTGGTCTAGCATCATTGGCAATCATTTCCTGTAATACAGAGCCTACGCCTTCTGAAGTATTCGTTCGCGATGAAATTTTAGGGGAATGGACAGTAAGCCAGGTAGCATATAGTGGCGAGATGCCAAACCCTCTTAACCCCAATGCACTCATGCAATTCACTGGAGTTGGCACACAACTTTATGGAAAGGTCAATTTGTATGAAATGCCAGATACGGGGAATTTGCACGTGGAATTCGTTGCCAATTTGAATACAATTCAAGTTCCTGTAAGTCTTATTAGCGGCGGTACTTGGACGCTTAGCAATGCAGATAGCGTGCTCATTATGGACAACGATAGTGTTAGCTATTCCTTTGTAATGAAGAGCGGCTTGCCAACAGAGCAAGTTTGGACAACATCCTTCATGCAAATCCCAGCAGATAGTAGCTACTGGGCCGATATTGATTTAGAGCTTACCCTGATTAAATAACAACATGGCTAGAGTACTTACCGGCATACAGAGTTCTGGAAGACAACACTTGGGCAATATTTTAGGCGCCATTCGTCCGGCTATTGCGATGAGCAATGACCCTAAAAACGAGGCATATTTATTCATTGCAGACTTGCATAGCCTTACTACAGTTAAGGATGCACAGGTTCGTAAAGACAATCTTCTAGCCACGGCAGCTGCTTGGCTGGCTTGTGGATTGGACCCAGAGAAAGTAGTCTTTTACGCACAGAGTGATTTGCCCGAATGTACAGAACTGACCTGGTACTTGAACTGCTTTACTCCCTATCCTATGTTGGCCAACGCGCATAGTTTTAAGGATAAAAGCGATAATCTAAGTGATGTTAATGCAGGGCTATTTGATTACCCCGTATTGATGGCCTCAGATATCTTATTGTACGATGCGCACATCGTCCCAGTGGGTAAAGACCAAAAGCAACACCTCGAAATCACGCGAGACCTTGCGAGTACATTTAACCACCGATACGGTGAAACTTTTGTTGTTCCTGAAGCCAGCATTTCGGAATCTGTAATGACCATACCTGGAACAGATGGACGCAAGATGAGCAAGAGCTACGGCAACGTGATCGATGTATTCTTGCCGAAAAAACAGCTCAAGAAACAAGTGATGAGTATTGTAACGGATTCGACGCCGTTAGAAGATCCAAAGGATCCTGAGACCTGCCATGTTTTTGCCATTTATAAGTTGTTGGCTACGGCCGAACAGACTGAGGCTTTGGCTGCTCAATACCGCGGCGGGAACTTCGGTTACGGACACGCAAAGACAGCCCTTTTAGAGCTCATCTTGGAAGAGTTTGGCGAAGCACGAGAGAAGTTTGACCACTACATGGCAAACCCTGACGAGGTTGCAGCAGCGCTTAAGGTTGGAGCGGGGAAAGCCCGTCCAATTGCACAAGCAACCCTTTCACGCGTTCGCGAAAAGCTCGGGTTCTAGTTCCAGATAAAGTTGATGCTTTGACGTGCCCCAGCTTGTGTGGCCGTCAAAACGTATTTCCCGGAGGCTATCTGTAGCGCTCCCAAATCAATAGTATTTGAACCCGCCTTGGTTGGAATCTCGGTGTGGAGGATGAGCTTACCATTGGTATCAAAGACCTCAAACTTTGTCATTCCCTGCAAGACACTTTGAATCTGCACGATAAGTTTTCCGCGGCTTGGGTTAGGAGATACCAGTAGTCCCAAATTTTCACCATAGTTAGATTCGAAAACACGCAATCCGCTCGTGCGTACAAAGCCTACCTTAAATAAGGTTGGCGATGCCGTGCTGTTGTTAGTCATTCCACCAAAGAAGATGTTTCTGCCCGGTGAGTTGATCCCCCCGAATATGTGACCGACCCAGGCGGTATCATTGGCTAAGGAATCGGCCAAGAAGATTTCACCCGTTGATGCGAAACCATCCGAAGGGAAAAATTCAGCACCGGCACCCAGTAATCCGGGCATCTCGGTTGAAGAGTATGATTCACTATACAATCCATTTCGCTTTTCAACGATACCGATAGTTTTAACGAATGGGATGTCGTTGTCCTGCGTTAAGGTTCCGTTATCGTAGTAATATTGAGCGATACCGCCGAAGAAAACGGTATACATGGCTCCTTGATTTTCGCCGTAAAGTGAAACGGATGGACAATGGTAGTGGTTGAGGTATTGAGAAAATCCGGGTACTGGATAAATCCCCGTATCGCGAACCTCTACGGCATTGAGGTAAGGTAAGTTGGCCGTTTGATTTTTTTGAAAAACCCCTGACCACGCGTTGAAATAGGTTTCCGTACCATCGGTCATATAGGTGACATTGTAATCGCGACGGTGCAGTTCATTGGAATCGATAATAGCGGTGCCCTTAGAGTAATTCAGGTTAGGGAAGGTGCCGCTAACCGTGAATGGCAATACCTGCTCGCTGTAGGCTTGGGTAAAAGTATTGTGCCCCATTGGGTTGTATTGTCCATCAAATCTATGCCCACCTACTAGGTAGAAGGACCCGTCGAGATGCATCAGCTTACCGCCGGTAATAGCAAAATCTTCATCATTGAACGAAACGAATGCGGTGCTGTCTAGCGTTCCGCTCTGAACAACATCATCAATAGTAGACGGTACGTCTATAACCGTTAGCATTGGGTGAGTAATGTGAACGGCGGAAGCGTCTAAGCCATAGCCGCCAAGGAAATAAAGGTAATTTCCTACTTGGGCAAAGTTCGGGTTGGTACTTGAGAGTTGTGCGACTAATGTATCGTTGCTCAATCCGCTTAATGGGGCAGTGTGAAAGGTTTTTGCAATGGGATCGATTACATACACATTCGTGTTATGGCCTGCCGCGTTAAATGCTTGCCAGGGCTGACGCTGATGCAGCCCGTCGATGCGCCCCCCAATGATTAACCACTTGCCATTGTGCTGGGCTGCAGCATAGGATTGCATGCCGGGTAGATTGGTTACAGACACGGGCTCTAAGACGATATCAAAGGGAAAGGTGCTTTGAGCAAAAGCGAAAGAACTCCATAAAAAAGCAAAGGCAAATGTTAAATTCTTCATGGCCATAGGATTATGTGTGCTAAAATAGTCGCCTTCGTTTTTGGAAGTAGTGATATATGTTACTTTAGCGCCGTGAAGTTGCTGAGTTATATACATCACCTCTGGTATTACGTGGTTGCGCTGGTGACCATTCTTGTGTTACTGCCTGCACTTTTGTGGACGGCGCGACCAGGAGGAAACTATAAACATTTCTTTGCTGTAGGTAAGGTTTGGTCCTGGTTATATCTTCTCTTGATGGGGGTTTGGCCGCGTCCAGGGAAGTATAAAATTCAACACGACGGCCCCGTTGTACTTTCTCCAAACCATGCCTCAGACCTCGACATTCCGTTGACCTTTTTAGCATCGCCAACCCCGGTTGTATTCATGGGCAAAGCAGAGTTGCTAAAACTTCCGCTCTTTGGGTACTTCTTTAAGCAGACCTCTATACCTGTGGACCGCAGTTCTTTTAGCGGCAGAAAACAAGCGTTAAAAGACGCGGACAAAAAGATCAAAGAGGGATATAGTGTTTGTATTTATCCCGAAGGAGGTATTCCACCACAGAGCTACTTACTGCGCGGGTTTAAGGCGGGTGCTTTTAAGTTGGCCGCTGAGAATAATGTCCCGGTTCTATTGATGAGTATTTATCAAAGCAAGTTCCGATTAGGCGATTGGGGCGAGCGCTCTAGTTTTGGACCTGTGGACACCAAGGTATTGGGTGAATTTTGGCCTAACCAAGAATCGGACAACCCCGTACAAGAGCTTAGTGATCGCTGTTATATCGCACTAGCAGCGGACTTAAAAAATCACGGTCACACAGGTAAACTTGCCTTACCTTTGGGGCAGTAGAAAACGCAGCATGGAAATTTCTAAGGAACAAATCAAACACTTGGCACACCTCAGCCGTCTAGAGTTGTCTGAAGCGGAGCTCGACAGCATGCAGGGTGATATGACTAAGATTTTAGGTTTTGTCGCGAAGATTGAGGCCCTCGATCTTGAAGGTGTTGCACCGCTAACCCAAATGAGTAAGCATGTGGATGTAATGCGCGACGACGAGGTTGCGAACATGATTTCCAAAGAGGAAGCGCTCAAGAACGCTCCCGATGCAAACTCTGACTATTTCCGAGTACCCAAGTTTGGGAAGAAGGTTTAAACCTTTACCTTTTTTGGGCGTTAGCTGACAAACGCCATCAAAGCACATGAAAATTACCATCATACAAGGCGGCCCTCGCAAAGCAGGGAATACGCCTAAAGTCGCATCGTTTATCGCTAAGGCCTTAAAGGAAAATTCTAAGGTGAGCCAAGTAAATTATTTGGACATCAACACCTATAATTTCCCCGTTTTTGGAGCAGAATCGCCGAATCCAGAAGACCTCGAATCGTTTCGTGCAGCTTTATTAAACGCGGACGGCATCCTTGTAGTGCTTCCCGAATACAATGGCCGAGTACCGGGTGCGTTGAAGAATACATTGGACTTTTTCCGACCAGAATACGCAAAGAAACCAATGGGTGCCATCACCGTAAGCTCAGGTCCATTTGGGGGCTTGAATGCGCTTCACGACTTTCAGGCGTGGATGATGTACGTGGGTGCAGTGCCATTATCGACGAAGCTATTGGTGAGCAACGTGGGCAGCTTGTTCGATGAGAACGGCGAACCTCAAGAGTTCCACTTCAATAAAAACTATCCGGAATACCTCAGCGACTTTCTTTGGTTGGTGGAGAAAATCAGCGCATAGAAAATGGCCACCCAGCCGCAGTCCATTCAACAGTGTAGGAATTGGTTTGAGAACCAAGGCTGGTCCCCGTTCACATTTCAATTGCAAGCATGGAGCGCGCTTCTCGCGGGCGCTAGCGGAATCGTTAATGCACCAACTGGAAGCGGGAAGACCTATTCCTTATTGTTGCCTGCTATTGCCCGAGGTTTGGGTGAAGAAACGTCGGGTTGCCAATTGATTTGGATCACCCCGATTCGTGCCTTAGCAAAGGAAATTGAGCAAAGTGCGCAACGAGCCATTCAAGGCATGGGCAGTCATTGGCGTGTGGAAGTTCGCACCGGCGACACCGCACAAAAGATTAAACAGCGTCAAAAAAAGGAGTTGCCCGAAGTTCTGATCACCACTCCGGAGAGCATTCATGTTATGTTTACTCAAAAGGGGCACGAGAAGCTTTTTCGCAACTTAAAGGCAGTGGTCCTTGACGAGTGGCATGAACTAATGGGGAGCAAGCGTGCCGTACAATGTGAGCTCTTTCTTTCGCGATTTCGGGCCCTGAATCCTACCATGCAAACGTGGGGAATTAGTGCAACGATTGGAAATATGGAAGAAAGCATTGAGGTGCTTTTGGGACCACATTCTGCGGCCTCGGGTAAATGGGTTGTAGCGGACATTCATAAGAATTTGGTGGTGGAGGCGGTCTTGCCTGAAGAGGTGGAAACATTGCCTTGGGCGGGGCACCTAGGCATACGACTACTGGACCAAGTCGTGCCCCTTATTTACGAAAACAATAGCACACTCATTTTCACGAATACGCGGGCACAAGCAGAGATTTGGTTTCAAAAACTTTTAGAGATCGACCCGAGCCTCGCCGGTGTGCTTGCCATGCACCACAGCGCCATTTCAAAAGAGATGCGTTCTTGGGTGGAAGAAGCACTTTACGACGGGCGTCTTCGCGCGGTAGTGTGCACCTCCTCCCTGGATTTAGGAGTGGATTTTCGTCCAGTCGATTGCGTCATACAGATTGGATCGCCAAAAGGGGTGAGCCGATTTGTACAACGTGCCGGACGCAGCGGTCATCAGCCAGGCGCAACATCAAAAATACATTTCGTCCCAACGCACAGTCTCGAACTGATTGAATGTGCAGCCCTTAGAAAGGCAATCACCACGAACACTCACGAAGATAGAATGCCCTATTTGCGGAGTTTTGATGTGTTAATTCAATACCTCGTTACGCGTGCTGTAGGCGGTGGGTTTGTCGCCGACGAGCTCTTTGCAGAGGTACGTGAGACCATTAGTTATATGAGTATCACAGAGGAGGAATGGCGGTGGTGCTTAGACTTTATTGTTCGCGGAGGGGAAACACTAAGCAGTTATGACGATTACCACAAGGTGGTTATTGAAGAGGGCAAATACATCGTAACCTCTCGCAAGGTGGCAATGCGGCATAAGTTTGGTATTGGAACAATTGTTAGTGCTGTCTTGGTAAAAGTAAAGTTGCAGCGCGGGAAGGTGTTGGGTCAAGTAGAGGAGTATTTCGTCTCGCGCTTGAATACGGGTGATGTTTTTTGGTTTGCGGGCCAATGCCTTGAGCTGGTGCGTTTCCAAGGTATTGAGGCCACCGTCCGTCCAGCGCGCAAAGCCAGCGGGGCGGTACCTAGCTATATGGGTGGCCGGATGCCACTCAGTGCGGAATTGGGCCGATACCTCCGCGAAAAACTCGAGGAGAGTGCCACCAAGAGTTCTTTTGAGGACGAAGAATTGGCCATGATTCAACCCATCATCCGCCTTCAAAAGGAAAGAAGCATGGTCCCACACAAGGGCCAATTCCTGATGGAATACCTCGAGGATCTCGAGGGCCATCACCTCTTTGTCTACCCATTTGAGGGCCGATT
>CAYNLA010000024.1:15024-18744 GCA_964397915.1 uncultured Polaribacter sp.
AAGAACATGAGCACAAAACAGGTGCAAAGTTCTTCAAAGCTGATGTACGAAGTCTTCCGCGACTATGATCCAGACAACCTGTTGTTGAGACAAGCCCAAGAGGAGGTGCATGAATTTCAGCTGGAAGAAGCGCGGATCAGGGCGGCTTTGGAACGCATCGCCACACAAGAGTGGGTATTGAACATCGTCGACGCACCTACTCCCTTAGCTTTCCCAATCTTAGTAGACCGCCTTCGCGAAACCATGAGCAACGAAACCTTGGTAGAGCGTGTGAAGCGCATGCAGCTTGACTTTGGCTAGAGGTTTCTTGGTTCTGAGTGCATAAAAAAACCCGGGGCGCGCAGCGCCCCGGGTTGTGAAATCCTCAAAAAATTTACGCTTAGCCCTGGCCGTTTCCGAATGGTCCGGCAGCGGCATTATAGCGTTGGTAGAAGTTCTGAACGCTGTCGTTGTTGTCGTGAATCTGAACGTTGCGCAGTAGCATTTGGTAGAACTGTAGATTCGTTCTCCATTCATTAGAAGCACGACGCATGTCAGCACGATCGAACGAAGCGAAGTGGTTTAGTTCATCATCGAGGCGATCTGCGAATGCCCAAGTCAGTTCGCGCGCTTTTTCCGTTGCTCCTGCCTTGTAATATGCATCGATGATGCCGAAAACAAAGTAGTTGTATCCAAACTTCTCAGCAGGCATTTTCTCCATAGCAAAGTCCAATACCTCAACGGCCTTATCATTTTTGCCTTCATTTATGAGCTCATTTGCCAATCGGCCAAAGATGGTGCGTAGGTTATAGCTCAAACGGCGGTTGGTTTCATCAAGGTAAACGTCAGGCAATTCCATGTTTCCGTATTCGAACTTGTTGAGCAAGTTGTCGTACATGATGTCGGTATCTACTTTACCATAGTCGATGCCTTGGCTGTTTGATTCGTATTTCTGAGGAACGAATCGGTAAGCCATTCCTTCTAAGCGGAAGTAGTTGTTCAACCAGAAGTATGATTTCGGGCTATTTCCAACAGTGATTGAGAAATAGATTGGTCGCTCCCAGTTGTTGTTGGCGATCAAGTCGATGACCATCAAATCGCGTTTGGTGATCACGTTCGCCTTCCAGTCCCAATCGATGTAATCTACAACGCTCGCACTATCAGCGATATCCACAACACCATTGGCATAAACAGCTTCTTTATCGATGTTGATGCGGAAGTTCTTCTGAGGGAACAGTGGCAATTCTTTACCACCACTTGCTTTGAACTTCACTTGGCTATCATCGCGCTTGGTGAATTGAACGAAGTCTTTAACATCCCAACGGCCTTTCACGCCAAGGTCGCGGTAATACAGTACATCTCGCGTTCCTTGTACGTACTGATTCCAATCGAAAGAGAATGGTACGGCCTCTCCATCGTAGGCTTTACGACGCTGTTGGTCGATGTACCAATCGGTATTTAAAAGGCTAAGATTCACGACACGGACGTCCGTTCTGTAGCCTTCAACTTCCTGTACATACCATAGCGGGAATGTATCATTGTCTCCATTGGTGAAGAGAATGGAGTTGGGCTCACAACTGTCAAGATATGCCTTGGCAATATCGCGTGCAGTATAACGGTTCGAACGGTCATGGTCGTCCCAGTTTTCAGCTGCCATGCGTATAGGCACAGCAACAAGACAAACCCCTACGACCAAGTAGGACGCAACTTGTGGGTTGAGCTTGTTCCGCAGCATGTCCCATAGTCCGAGCGCTCCAAGGCCAATCCAAATGGCATAAGCGTAGAACGATCCAACAAAGGCATAATCTCTTTCGCGAGGCTCAAACGGCTTGTGGTTGGTATATACTACGATGGCCAAACCAGTAAGCAAGAAGAAGAGGGTTACCGCCCAAGCATCTTTGCTGTTTTTCTTGTATTGATAGTACAACCCGAAGATCCCTAACAAGAATGGCAACATAAAGTAGGTGTTGCGTGACGGGTCGTTTTTCCAGTGTTCTGGAAGGTTGTCCTGATTTCCGAGTCGCATGCTGTCTAGGAATGGAATTCCGGTGATCCAGTTTCCTTTCGAGATTTCATAGCGGTGTTGCTCGTCATTTTGACGTCCTGAATAGTTCCACATAAAGTATCGGAACCACATTTTACCCACTTGGTACTCCCAGAAGAATCGGAAGTGTTGTGCAAAAGTAATGGGCGCCTCAGGATCTTTGATATCCATGATATTGATGTAGTTCTGGCGGTATTGTGGATCATCGTTCCAGATACGAGGGAAGAAGCCTTGGTATTTAGGATCATAGTTTGGCACACTCCCTTTTTTATCGTCGGTCAAAAGGTATTTTCCGTCAATAGTTAGGTTGCCCCCATTCTCTGCAACGTAAGCTTCCGCTTCGCTTTTAAGTTTGAATGCGGTCACTTGCTTAGGACCGTTCATTACAGCAAATCCACGCTGGTAAACCGGCGTGCCATCGTCGAATGGGTTGCTGCGGTCGTAAGGAGCATTGAAGGACTTACCGTAAAGAATTGGCCAATCTCCATATTGCTCACGATTGTAGTAGGCCAGTAGAGACATTGCATCTTCCGGGTTGTTTTCATCGATCGGCGTGTTCGCATTGGAACGTACAGCCAAGATGATGAATGTGGAATACCCCATTACAATGAGCATTACCGCAAGAATCGCTTGCTGATAGAGTGGCTTTTCGTTCTTCTGCGTCCAAAGAATTCCAAACACTACGGCACCAACTAAGATTAAAGAAGCGCCAATGGTTCCAGAGTGGAAAGGCAAGCCGATGTTGTTTACGAAGGTGATTTCTAAAGTGCTAAACAACTTTAGAACAATCGGAATAATGAAAGCAAATACCAATCCCAAAACAGCGATACTCGCAGCGTTGGCGATGATGAATCCGTTTCGAGTCGGAGTCGGGTATTTTTTAAAGTAATAGATCATTGCAATGGCCGGGATGGTCAAGAAAACCAAGATGTGCACACCAACAGACAAACCAACCAAATAAGCGATCAGCAACAACCACTTGTTCGCATAGGGATCATGATCAACAGCTTGTTCCCATTTCAATACCGCCCAAAAAGCCGCAGCTGTAAAGAATGAACTCATGGCATAAACCTCTCCTTCTACTGCAGAGAACCAAAAGCTGTCTGAGAACGTGTAGGCTAAAGCGCCTACGGCACCTGCACCTAATACAGCGATGGTGCCACCATTGTCGAGTTTATCTTGGCCGCCCAAGAGCTTCACGCCTAAAGCGGTGATCGTCCAGAACAAGAAAAGGATGCTAAACGAAGAGCTCAATGCACTCAGCGCATTTACCATTAAGGCCTGGCCCTCCGGGCTTCCGGCAAATTGACCAAAGAGGTTCCCCATTAATTGGAAGAACGGCGCACCTGGAGGGTGACCCACTTGAAGCTTCACAGAGGTAGCAATATATTCCCCACAATCCCAGAAGCTGGTTGTAGGTTCTATGGTCATAAAATACGTAAGCGTCGCGATGGCAAACACAGCCCATCCGAACACATTATTGAGCTTTTTGTAATTCACTGATTTTCTGCTTTTTGGATTTTCAATCGGAAAGTCCACGTGTAATCGGTTCGAAAATAAGAAAAACCAACGCCCTAACGGGCTAACCGAATGTTAAACCATGAAAATTTTCACAAACTCTTTTTTGAGTTATCCCAATTGAAGTATATTTGCCGTCCCAAATGGGAACGATTGCCCGATAGTGTAATGGCAACACA
>CAYNLA010000025.1:0-18054 GCA_964397915.1 uncultured Polaribacter sp.
CGCGAAGGTTTTCATTCTCGCCTGTTTGGAGGCAGCGGTGACGGGGTCGAGTGCCGGAGGCGCGCGAATTGTGTCCAAGTAACTGCTATCTTCACTACATGAAAAGCACCGCCCTATTCCTAGTCTTTCTTTGGATTCACCTAACTGCAGGTGCCCAAAACACTTTTCCCTATTCCTTCAATACAAACAGCGTGTATATCACCTTGGTCGGTGGATGTACACAAGCTGCTGCGCTCCAACTTCCAGACCCCGTGCTTACCCCGGAAAATATCGAAGCTTTAAACGTAGAAACCATCAACAAATTCGACAGGAACGCGACTCGTCAGTTTTCACCTTTGGCAAACACACAAAGCGACTACACCTTGGGAATAGTAATGGTTGCCCCGAGCGCAATAGCCGCTAGTGAACTTGGGCGTTCCGGATGGAATCATGCCTTAATTTACTCGGGAATGTACCTTGAAACCTTTTTGCTAACCAACGGAGTAAAAGACCTGACCAAGGACATCGTTCAACGCACACGTCCCCTATTCTACAATTCGGACCTTTCACTAGATGAACGTGCAGTGCTCGCAGCGGCAGGTGATGGCAGAACTTCATTTTATTCCGGACATACAGCTGTTGCGTTTTCATCGGCCGTATTCTTAGCCAGCACCTACGATGAACTATACGACAACAAGACGGTGAGCCGTGCCCTTTGGACCTCCAGCATTGGCCTTGCTACCGCCACAGGATATCTGCGATTCAAGGCTGGCAAACATTTTCCAAGCGACATCCTAACCGGCGCAATCATAGGCACCGCAATAGGGTACTGGGTACCCAAGGCACACCTCAGCGGCACTAAAAATTGGACCCTCACTCCCGGCACAAACAGCCTCACTTTGCAATATCACCTACGTTAGTACCTTTAAATCATGGAACGAATATTATTGATGTCACTCGGGTCTCGAGGCGATATGGAACCTTACCTCGCCTTGGGCGAAGAACTAAAAGCGGAGGGACATGAGATCGGTTTTTGTATGCCGGTCCAATTCGAATCGCTCGCCCACGAGGTCAGCGAACATTTTTTCCCATGCACCAAAGCCTACTTAGACCTGATCGAAGACCCCGAAGTCAAAAAAATAACTGGGCAAATAGGCTCCGGCCTAAGCAGAATACGCACACTATTCACCTTACTTCGCAATACGAAAGACATCCAACTGCAACTCCTTCGCGACCAAAAAGCTGCTGACGACGCCTTCAAGCCCACAAAAATCATTTACCACATTAAATGCGGGTACCCCGTCATGGCCGCATTGCGCAGCGCAAAAAATGTTGAGTTGCTGCTCCCCATGCCGTGCCTGGTGCATCCCGTCAAAGATTTGCCCGCTATTGGAATGGGCCAATTCAACTTTCCGTTATGGAATGCCTTTAGCTACACCTTAACCAATACGGCCTTAATAAGCAAAGCGCTTATTGGTTACGGAAACGCAGTGATTGAAGAATGGGGATGGGCACCGCTTAAAAAGAACGAAGTAAAGCACTTTTTACTCGAAGACGTACCGGTGCAATACCCAATCTCGGAGGCACTATTTCCTCGTCCCGCATATTGGCCTTCACACGTTCGTATTACCGGATTCCGAGAGCGGAATAAAGTGCAACATTGGATACCGCCACAAGAACTTACTGCGTTCCTGAAAACCCATCCGAAACCTTTGTACATTGGATTTGGCTCTATGATAAACGCACAACCCAAAGCCGTGGGAAAAGCTATTGTCGAACTCAGCCAAGAACTCAACTTGGCCATTCTCATCAATACAAGTTGGGGTGGTATTGAACTGGAAGATGAACTCCCCGAGCAGGTGTTTGTGGTCAACGATATTCCCTACGATTGGTTATTTGAACGCGTCTGTGCTGTTGTTCATCACGGAGGCTCTGGCACAACGCACAGTGCACTCCGTTACAACAAACCACAGCTTATACTACCGCACATCGCAGATCAGTTCTTATGGAACAAGCTCATCCATAAAGCTGGTATTGGCCCGATCGGCTTTCCAATAAAAAAGTTTTCGAAAGAGCGCCTTGAGACTAAAATTAAGGAGCTACTTCGATACTAGCGTCTAGTAGGACGATTTCCTTTACTTCCCCCAGTACGTTTAGGACCTCCTGATCGTCTGTTGCCCTCACTTTTCGGAGCGCCTCCGCGGCCAGGTCTTGGACCACGTTGTCCCTGCTTAGCAGGCTTACGGTTTTCAGGATCCGCCCATTCTTCTTCGGCTCCAGCGGTAAATGGATGCTCTTCAACTAACGGAACGGTTGCTTTAATCAACTTTTCAATGTCCTTTAGATACGCACGTTCATCAGCTGAACAGAAAGAAATTGATGCGCCTGAGGCATCTGCCCGCCCAGTACGACCAATTCTATGTACATACGTTTCAGGAATATTTGGCAAGTCGTAATTCACAACATTTTCAAGCCCGGAAATATCAATACCGCGCGCTGCTATGTCTGTTGCGATAAGCACTCGAAGAGAGCCGTCTTTGAAACTTTTCAAAGCATTTTGACGCGCATTTTGGCTTTTATTCCCATGAATTGCGGCAGCCTTCACTCCTTTTTTTGCCAAGAGACGAACGACCTTATCGCAACCGTGCTTAGTGCGTCCAAAAACCAAAACTGATCCGTCCAATTCTTCGAGAAGATGGTGCAAAAGGGCTGGCTTTTCATTCTTACTAACGTAATACACTTCTTGGCTCACACGTTCAGCGGTTGGTTTCTCAACGGCGATTCGAACCTGCTCATAGTTCGGTCTAAGAATTTGGCCGCTCAATTCAATAATGTCCTTTGGCATGGTCGCCGAAAAGAACAAACTCTGTCTTTTTTGAGGAATAATCTTGAGAAGCTTTCTGATATCATGGATAAAACCCATGTCCAACATTTGATCCGCTTCATCAAGCACAAAATGTGTTAAGTGATTTAAATTGATAAATCCCTGATTATGTAGATCTAATAAACGACCGGGGGTTGCGACTAAATAATCCACGCCTTTGCGCAATTGGTCTATTTGTGGATTTTGTCCCACACCGCCAAATATTACAGCCGTCCTTAGTCCGGTTCCTGCGCTGTATTTTTTAGCATTATCGGCTACTTGAAGCGCCAACTCTCTTGTCGGTGTAACGACTAAGGCCTTGATATTCCGACGTTTCTGTACGCCATCCGCGAGCAAATGCTCGATAATTGGAATAGTAAATGCTGCTGTTTTTCCCGTCCCTGTTTGCGCCGTTCCTAAAAGATCTTTACCTGATAATAAGATTGGAATGCTTTGCGCTTGAATAGGTGTGGGTTGGGTATAGCCTTGTTGTTCCAAGGCCGATAGGATTCGAGAATCGAGTCCCAATGATTCAAATGTCATAAAATGAGTTTAGGCAACAACTTCACGTTGCTGGTACAAAGATACGCGTAATTATTGAGACCGATTTGCAACACGATAGCAATACTATTATATTTGCATTGCAGAACAATTTTTACACAAAAGCGTTATACTCAATATGAATGCACTGAACATCACTGTAAGCGATAAGCTCTACCTAAAAAATCCCGACGAAACAGAATTGGGACGTAAAATCCTATCCAAAAGCATCGAACTTTTGAATACACTCGGGTATGAGCAATTCACCTTTAAAAAAGTTGGCGCTGCAATCGAAAGCACCGAAGCAAGTATTTACCGCTACTTCCAAAACAAACATCAACTACTAGCATACCTCATTAATTGGTATTGGGGTTGGTTAGAAATTAAAATGGCAAATGAATTCATTCTGCTGAACACGCCAGAGCATAAACTAGAAAAAGCCATCGAATTGCTTGTATTGCCAATGGAACAAGATGATCGAATTCCGCACATCAATGAAAATCAACTACAAAACATTGTGGTTTCGGAATATCCAAAGATTTATTTAACCAAAGATGTCGATCAAGAAAACCAAGAGGGTTATTTCTTAGGATACAAACGTATTTGTGACACACTAAGTAAAATCGCCTATCAAATCAATCCCGATTTTGAGCACCCACATAGCCTTTTCGCGACGGTTATTGAAGCGGCGCAAAGTCAACAATTCTTTGTGGAACATTTACCTCGGCTTTCGGACGCTAAACAAGGACCTCGAGATATCGTTTCCTTCCTTACTCAAATGACCCTTAAAACCATCCAATAAAATGCATAAGAATCCATTTCAAAAATTCATTGCAATGCTACGCCCCGACAGGCGTGACATCATGTACCTGTATGCCTATGCACTCTTCTATTCGTTGGTAAGTCTTAGTTTACCATTAGGGGTTCAGGCCATTATTGGACTTATTCAGGCGGGAATGGTAAGTACGAGCTGGATCATTTTAAGTGCCGTTGTAACCGCAGGGGTCATTATCGGTGGAATTCTTCAAGTACTTCAATTATCCATTTCAGAAATTCTACAGCAGCGTATTTTCACGCGAGCTGCATTTGAATTCACGTACCGAATTCCCCGCTTTCAAAATGCATCCATTCGCGGCCAATACCCGCCAGAATTGATTAATCGATTCTTTGATACACTGAATGTTCAGAAGGGATTATCTAAAATCCTAATGGACTTTAGTGCATCTTCATTGCAAATTATAATTGGACTTATCCTCCTATCCACATACCATCCCTTCTTTATTACTTTCGGGGTAGCGCTTATTGCCCTGTTAGTCGCAATCCTCTACTACACAGGCCCTCGGGGACTTGAAAGTAGCATCAAGGAAAGCACCTACAAGTATAAGATTGCACATTGGCTCAAGGAAATCGCACGGACAATGGACACCTTCAAGCGTGCCGGCCATACTGAACTACCTCTAGAACGAACGGATGAACTCGTCAACAGCTATCTAGAACATCGCAAACGCCATTGGAAAGTTCTGATTTTCCAATATGCGAATATTGTTGGTTTCAAAGCATTCGTCACCCTCGGACTTCTCATTATCGGTGGACTTTTGGTGATACAAAACGAGATTAACGTGGGGCAATTTGTTGCATCGGAGATCGTCATCATTCTCATCATAAACTCGGCGGAAAAACTGATTTTAACGATGGAGCCCATTTATGATGTCCTCACCGCTGTTGAAAAAATGAGCACAGTTACCGACATCCCTCTTGAAGAAGACCAAGGTTCATTAATGTTCGACGACGTAGATACCGGAATGGGTGCTTCCATAGAAATACAAGACCTCACCTATACTTCGATTGACGGCACGCTAACCATTTTAGACAAATTAAACATCAATGTCCCATCGGGTACACGCGCAGTCATAACCGGACGCAATGGATCCGGTAAATCCACATTACTTCGCTTGTTAGCTGTGCAATACGAGCCTACCGGAGGAACGGTAAGTTTTAACGGACATCCTACAGGCAATCTAAATACTGCTGACTTGCGCTATCACGTTGGGGATTGCTTTTTAAGTGAAGATCTTTTCGAGGGAACATTGCTTGAAAACATCACACTTGGTCGTCCTGAAATAGAACTTACAGATGTAGAATGGGCGGTTGAAGGACTCGGACTAAGAAATTTTATACAGTCTTTGCCAAAGGGATATGAAACCCCCGTAGGTCCTACTGCAATTCCACTTTCAAGCAGCTTAGTCGAACGTATACTTTTAGCAAGAGCAATTGTCGTGCGTCCAAGATTATTGCTGCTCGATGATATCTTCCACCTCTTCGACCCGAAAGAGCGTAAAAGCATCATTGATTTCATTTGGGATGCAAAACAGCCGTGGACCCTTGTAGCAGCATCAAATTTACCTGCTGTCAAAGATGCAAGTAACCTAACCATCGAACTGTAACGCCATGCTGAACATATCGAACAACCGAATTGCAGATCGCCTTAACACAGAGAAGTATAAAAGCTTCAGCCAATTGGAGAACCCATTTATAGGACCAAAGATTAAGCGTGCATTTTTTATAGCTGCTTTTATAAGCCTCGGTGCGCTTTTCCTTCCTTGGACACAAAACATTCAAGCGAAAGGAACCGTGACCATGCGTCAACCAGAGCAACGCCCCAGTGAAATTCAAGCCGCTATTGCTGGCCAAATTGCACAATGGTACGCGGTAGAAGGCGATGTAGTGCAGAAAGGAGATACTATTGCCCGACTTCGTGAGATTAAAAACGAATACCTAGATCCGGAATTGATCCAGCGAACAAAGGAGCAACTCACTGCTAAAAAAGCTGGAGTTGATAGTTATGTTGCAAAGGTTACTGCATTGAATGAACTCATTTCTACGTTGCGAACCAATCAGGAAATTAAAGCACAAAGCTTAGCATTTAAAGTGAAGGGTGCACAGGCTGCGGCGCAGGCTGATTCTTCAAATTATGCGGCAGAACTTCAGAACTATCAAGTTGCTCAAGACCAAGCGCAGCGTTTTGAAAATCTCCTCAACCAAGGTTTAAAAAGTCGCACAGAAGTCGAGCAATACCGAATAAAACTCGCTCAAAGTGCTGCTAAAACCCAAGAAGCAGAGCAAAAATGGGAAATGAGTAAAAACAAGTTACTCGATGCGCGTCTAGAGCTTAGTAACAACAGCAATGCCTTCTTGGAACGAATTGCAAAAGCTCAAAGTGATCTTGCCACTGCTCAAGGCGCCCTAGCGGCAAGTCAAGGAGAAGTAGCGAAATTACAAAACACCTTAAGCAACTATGAAGTGCGCAGCGGGTACTATTACATTCTCGCACCACAAACAGGAATGCTCGCCAAGGTCACCATTCCAGGGATCGGAGAAACCGTAAAAGAAGGCACATCTCTTGCCACGATCGTACCATCTGCTTATGAATTGGCTGTTGAACTATATATAAGCCCGATGGATATGCCCCTTATTCATGAAGGCTCAGCAGTGCAGTTTCAGTTCGATGGATGGCCTGCAATCGTTTTCCGAGGCTGGCCCAATACGAGCTATGGAACATTTTCAGGAAAAGTCATTGCGATCGACAGAATGACCAATGAAAATGGCAAATACCGAATCTTAGTAGCCCCTTCCGAAATGTGGCCTGAAAATTTAAGAGCGGGCACTGGTGCGCGAGGAATTGCGCTACTAAACACGGTACCCGTTTGGTATGAAATCTGGCGTCAGTTTAATGCCTTCCCAGCGGATTACTATGAACCCGTTCGAGCAAAAGAGAAACTAGAAAAACCTAAAATCAAGTTGAAATAATGAGAATATTACCTCTCGTATATGTCTTGATACTTTCGATCTCAGTTACTCATGGCTATGGGCAGAATAGAGACAGTGTACTTACTGTCGGTGAATTCATCCAATGGGTAGATCAAAATCACCCCGTGCTCAAGGCAGTTGGCAATAAACTACCAATAGCAAAAGCAGAACTTCGCAAGGCTCGCGGGGCATTCGACCCATACCTCAGCGGATCACTGGCATCCAAAGAATTTAATGGCGATTTGTATTACCGGCAGCCTGAATGGCGACTCCAATCGGCAACACGCAGTCCAATACAATTTCAGATGGACTGGAATGCCACGTCCGGCATCTACACCAATCCTCAAGATAAACTGCCGGAGGAAGGACTTTTTGCTGTTGGCGGAATGATCAATCTTGGTAAAGGATTACTCACCGATCAACGTCGCACGGATTTGGCAATCGCTAGAACAGGGGTTGAATTGAGCGAAGCCGAGGCCGAACTTTACAGAAACGAACTGCTTACAAAAGCGGTGAAAGATTATTGGAAATGGTATGAAGCACACTCCAATGTTTTGGCCTATGAAAGCGCTGTAAATGCCGCATTAGAGGTTTATTCTTTTACGAAAAGTGCATTTGAAGCTGGTGACGCATCCGCAATGGATACCTTAGATGCACGCGCATTAGTCAGTACTTGGCAAACCGATTTTTATAACGCACAAAGCCAAGCTATTCTGACCTTATTTCAAATGAGTAATTGGTTGTGGTCAAGCGATGAAGCGCCCGTTGTTTTGGAAGCCTTTGTTCAACCCTCCGCTGAAATACCCGCGCTCGTCAGCAACACAATGTTGAATGATGAACACCCTTTGATTCGATACAACTCGCAAAAAGAAGAGCAGTTCCGGTTAAAGCGCCAGCTTGCTAGGGAATACCTTAAGCCTACTGTAGCGGTTGGTGGCTCATACTTACTTGCCGGTAATTTTCAAAACCTTCCTTCTCAAGATGAGTTTGATGCAAACAACCGAATTGTAAAAGCCAAGCTTGGTATTCCATTGTTTCTTAGGGAAGGACGCGGCTACGTTCAAAGTCAGAACTTACAACTGGAAAGTTTCCAATGGGAACGAGCTTCTATAGAAAATCAATGGCGAAACGCTCTAAACAGTACCGCACGTCAATACGTACAACTTGAATCAGCTGTGCAAGCGGGTCGGAGGAACCAAGAATCGCTTGAGCAATTGCTTTACTCTGAAAAGCGCAAACTCGAACTGGGCGATAGCGAGCTAATTAAAGTGAATTTGCGCACGAGCTACTATGCAAAGTCGATGATTCAGCGGGCTAAATTGGAGACAGAGCTGGGACAAACTTGGGCGTATTGGATGCAGCTTAGCGCAGGATTCTAAGCCAAATATTTCAGTACATTGTGAGCTCGTTAACTCACTCTGAAATGAATAAAACTTGGAATTGGTCACTTACCGTGGCCTTGGCAGGCTTCTTATTTGGCTTCGATACGGTCGTAATTTCTGGCGCGAACGCCCCAATCAAAGAACTTTGGCAGACCTCTTCATGGTTTCATGGCGTATTCATTATGTCTATGGCCTTATGGGGAACGGTTCTCGGTTCGCTCGGCGGCGGTATCCCAACTAAAAAACTGGGGCGTAAGAAAACCCTCATTTGGGTAGGAGTTCTCTACCTAGTGAGCGCCTTGGGCTCCGGGTTGGCCACGGATCCGTATATGTTCTCCTTTTTCCGATTCTTGGGCGGCGTCGGCGTCGGTGCCTCTACCGTTGCGGCCCCAACTTATATCAGTGAAATCTCCTCCGCTGCGAAACGGGGTCGCCTGGTGGCATTATACCAGTTCAACATTGTATTTGGAATTCTTATCGCCTTTATCTCAAACTACCTCCTAGACGGCGTAGGTGGGGACAACGATTGGCGCTGGATGCTGGGTGTTGAGGCAATACCCGCAGCCTTATACTGCCTCTTGATTTTTGGTGTTCCCAATTCTCCTCGCTGGCTAGCCGTTACCAAAAACGATACTGCAGGCGCATTACAAACGCTAGAATTAATTCACGGTGATAGCGCGAAAGCAAAAGCTGAACTCGACGCTATTGTTAATCACGTGGACAAGTCATCGAGCACTCAAAACATATTCAGCGGCAAATACAAAAAGAGCCTTATTCTCGCTTTCTTGCTGGCCTTCTTCAACCAATTAAGCGGGATCAATTTCATCCTATACTACGCTCCAGTGATTTTAGAGAACGCAGGATTCGCCTCGTCCGATTCCCTCCTCTCCTCCATTGCTATCGGCGGAACCAATTTACTCTTCACCTTCGTCGGCCTTTATCTGATCGATCGAATGGGGCGTAAATCCCTGATGTACATCGGCTCAGCGGGATACATCATCTCCTTAGCAATGGTGGCCTATGGGTTCAAAACCGAAGCTTCAGCAGGGTTCAACCTTTTCTTCATTCTCACTTTCATTGCTTCTCACGCCGTAGGTCAAGGTGCCGTGATTTGGGTATTCATCTCCGAAATCTTCCCAAACAGCGTGCGCGCGGCCGGTCAAGCATGGGGTACGGGAACGCACTGGGTGTTCGCAGCACTGATTACCATGCTCGGTGAGGTCGTGATCGAATCTTTCCCGGGCTGGACGGTATTTGCCTTCTTCGCTGCCTTTATGGTACTTCAATTACTGTTCACCCACTTCATGATGCCCGAAACAAAGGGTGTAAGTTTAGAAGAGTTACAAGACCAATTAACCTCAAAGGATGCCTAAACTCTACTGCTTCGGCGAGATATTGTGGGACCTCTTCCCTTCTGGCGCTAAGCCTGGTGGGGCGCCCATGAATGTGGCCATTCACGCGCAGAACTTGGGATTAGAAAGTGCTGTAATTTCCGCAATTGGCCGTGATGAGTACGGTCAGAAGTTGCTAGAAATATTAAATGAGCGCGGGGTTAACACCGAATTCATTACTACAAATGACCACCCTACTGGAACAGTCACGGTGGATACCACTAATCCTTCAGAAGTAAGCTACACCATAGACGAACCAAGCGCTTGGGATTTCATCGGTGCCCCTACAATTTCATGGGAGCCGGGAAATTTACTCTTGCACGGGTCGCTGGCGACTAGAAATAAGAACAGCTTCGATGCATTAAACGTGCTCAGAAGGCAGGCTACTATGCGTGTATTTGATCTCAATCTCAGAGCGCCTTTTATTGATCAAGAACGAATCATAGCGTTGCTTGATGGCACGGAAATCGTCAAGGTCAACGAAGAGGAATACGCGCTACTAAGACAATGGCTGGAGTTGGATGCCACTCCAGAACAAGGATTTCGACAACTACATGAACGTTTTGGCACACGACATTTGATTCTAACCTTAGGCAGCAAAGGCGCACTCTGGTTAACTACTGCCGATACTATTCGCAGCAAAACGTTCAAAATCAAAGTTAAAGACACCGTGGGTGCAGGCGACAGTTTCTTGGCAGGGATGCTCTATGGCATTTATAACGGCCTAGACCCTCAGGAGGCTATTGACCGTGCGTCCGGTTTGGGCGCTTTAGTGGCAAGCAAAGAGGGCGCCAACCCCATTATTAGTACAGCTGAATTAAATGCCTTTATCGACGCATCATGAGATACTTTATCCTAGCCACCCTGATGTATTTCACGGCTTGCACGCCAACGGAATTGGACACTAATCCAACCGCTAATACCGACACCTCTGAGGTGTACCGTCCGCACTACCACTTTTCGCCCGAAACCCATTGGATGAATGATCCCAATGGGATGTTTTATAAAGACGGTACCTACCACTTGTATTTCCAATACTACCCAGAAGGGAATCAGTGGGGGCCAATGCATTGGGGACATGCCAGCACTAAGGATTTAGTGCATTGGACCGAACATCCCATCGCAATCTATCCCGACACAGCCTTGGGCTACATTTTCAGTGGATCCGCAGTGATTGATACATTCAATGTGAGTGGCTTGGGAATAGACAGCACACAACCACCAATCATCGCCATGTACACCTTTCACAAGCGTCCTGGCGATATTCAAACCCAAGGCATCAGCTACAGTCTTGACGGCGGGATGACCTATGTATTTTACGACGGTAACCCTGTCCTCCCCAATCCAGACTTAAAAGACTTCCGCGATCCGAAAATGATGTGGGACGGTTCGCAGTGGATTTGCGCCCTCACTGTGGGGCAAGAAATTGCATTTTACGGAAGTGAGAATTTATTGGATTGGTCGCCATTGAGCCAATTTTCTGGCGAGCATGGCAACCATGGCGGCGTTTGGGAATGCCCCGAACTCTTTTCGCTAACGACCGATGAAGGCGTCCGTAAAGACGTACTGCTGGTTAGTATCGGCAGTGGCGCGCCTAATGGTGGATCTGGAACACAATACTTTGTAGGGCATTGGGACGGGACAGCGTTCATTGCTGAGCATGACGACCAGCGCTACATGGATTGGGGACGCGATAATTACGCAGGGGTGAATTGGTGGAATGCCCCCACCGATAGCGGCAAGAAACTCTTTATGGGTTGGATGAGTAATTGGGACTATGCCCAGGTGGTTCCCACCTACAAATGGCGCAGCAGCATGACGCTTCCTAGAGAACTTTCGCTGGTAGAACTTAATGGCCAATTCCACATCAAGCAAACCTTCCAACTGCATTCAGGCAAAGGGTATCAAACCAAACTACAACCTATCATGGGCCTTCGAGGGGCAAACACGTTTGGGATTAATTTCTCTGCGGAGCCGCAATGGTCGGCACGAATGACTTCTGCGGCAGGTGATACGTTGGACATATGGACCACCGTAGATTCCATCTATATCGACCGGTCGAAATGTGGCCTTGTGGATTTCGAAGCGTCTTTTAAAAATGTGATGCGTGGCCCAAGAAAAACCAACGGAGCGGCTTACGAAATGTACATGGACGTGATGAGTTTAGAGCTCTTGGCCGACGATGGGCTAACGGCGATGACAGCCACCTTTTTCCCTAAAGCCCCCTTCAATAAATTGGAATTTGAAGGACTTATTGAAGGTGTTTTTACTGCATCAAACGAATAGTAGAACGCACTACATCCGCTTCGCCCGGCGAAACAATGCGCCAAGGAAAATCAGAATGACCTAGACCGGTGATCGGCTCTACAGCCACAAAGGGGGCACGAGCCGGACGGAACACCTGCGTAATAGGCGAAAGTGGATCAACATGGATCGACTCAAGATCGATCGAATCCATGAAAAAAGCACCGTCCACTTCTTTCGTCCAATCGAACCCTTCAAAAGGAATTTTCTCGCCTGGATGGCTAACTTCGTTCTTCTTCAATCGATGGGTCGGCACGGGGTTCAAAGCTGGTTCAACGGTCTTGAAATACGGATGCCACCCCATGTGGTAGGGTAAATTTTTCTGTCCTAGATTTTCAACACGACACGCTAGTTCGAGTCCTTTTTCCTCTAGCGTATAGGTGATCGTTAACGCGCAAGGAAAAGGATAATAATCCTTTGAACCATCATAGATCCAGCGTGCTTGTATACCGTTCGGCTGTTGGGCTAATTCAAATTCTTCCCAAGGTGTGAAGCCGTGCAAAGCAGCACGGTGCTTATCATCATTAATAGGCCACTGGTATTGGTTCCCCTCGAATACCATGTCCGTACCCGATGACATGCGCACGGGAAAAGGAAACATTACCGCCCCAGACGCCCAATCCTGCCATTGATCACCGAAATCGTGAAGTAGCTCTCTTCCGTCTATTTGCAAGGACAATAAAGAAGCGCCTCTACTTGCTACAGTAAAGGCGCCAAAAGAATTTTCAAATAAAAGGTGTTCGCCCATTATTTAGTTATGTCGTAGACTTCTTGGATTTTCTTGAGGCTACCTTCGAAATCAAAATCTAAATCCACCAACTCACCATTGGCCAAGTCATATACCCATCCGTGAACTTGAGGAAACTTATTCGCGGCATAGCTCTTTTGAACGAAGGCCGTTTTCATCACATTGAAGCATTGCTCCAACACATTGAGTTCAATCAGTCTGTTATAACGTGCATGTTGATCTTCAATAGCATTCAAATCATCCGCATGGGTACGGTATACGTCGCGAATCTCGCGCAACCATCCGTCAATCAAACCTAAATTAGAATTGCCCATAGCTGCTGCTACACCTCCACAATTATAGTGACCACAGACCACTACATGTTTTACCTTCAGATGCTCAACGGCATATTGAATAACGCTTTGCGCGTTCATATCCGTATTGACTACGAGGTTGGCAATATTGCGGTGAACAAAAACATCACCAGGTTCTAAACCCATAATTTCATTTGCAGGCACTCGGGAATCTGCGCATCCTATGTATAGGAAGTCAGGGCTTTGGCCTTTTGCCAAGTGTTCAAAGAAGTTAGGGTCTTTCTCTAGGTTGGACTTGATCCAATTCTTATTGTTCTCAAAGACCTTGCGATACGTTTCGTTCATGAAAGTGTTTTGTTGTGTTTGCCATCAATATAGTCTATTTCGAAACATCTCCAAAAGGACTGCGCAACGTATAGGGTTTCGGAGTATAAAAACGATCGGCAATTCTTAATGCCAGCTTGAAAAACCAACCTGAGCTGTAGAATGAAAAGTAATTCTCCTCTGCAACCGCGCCATAGGTACTTTTTATCTCTGTGGCGGTCCGCCCCAGATCAATTTTTTTCACCCTAACATCAATTCCTTTTTTTATGAGCGTGAACATGGCAAAACTGTAGAAATCTTCCGGTGCATTATCCGCCGCCCCAAAATGCATAGCCCTCAGTACATCGCCGTCAAGAACACAAGAAATGAATCCTACCAGTTTATCCTCCTTTTTGAATCCAAAAATTTTAAAATTGGACTCAAAGCAATTAATGAACATGTCCAGTAATTTATTTAAATCACTGGGCAAGGCCACCACTTTATCGCTCAGGGTCCGCTCCAATAATTGCGAACATTCTAAGATATTACTGGGTGTGAGGGCCAATTCCTCTATTTGAAGTCCGTCGTTTGTCTTCAATGTCTTACGCAACCTCGCACGGTATTTTTTCTTCATTGCGCTTTGGTAAGAATCCCAAGAATCCCAATCGACTTTAAGCACCATGAATGGATCACCTTGATAGGAGTGCCATCCTGGAGCTTCCACTGGGGCATTCGTAATGGAGAGAAACAAAGGGCACGATTTAGATTTCTTTTGCAACACGCGCAAACCGCCCCGCGCCTCCTCAGGGGAAACCACCCAAAATCCAGGCAGCCAAGGACTACCTAAAACGCGTAACACGCCCTTTCTTATAAGGCCATTCACCAGCCACAATCCTCTTCTGGTTAGGTATTTACCCGAACTCCTTCTTAACTCCGGAGTGGTTAACGGAAGCGTAAGACCATTGTCCAAGACAAGCAGTTTCGCTGGTAATTTATCTAAAACATTCGATTCTAAGGCAGTTGCTGTCAAAGGGGGCTAGGGATTCGTTAACTTTATCAAACAACGAGGCAATAATGTATTCACCGAACCAATTTCAAACCCAATTGTTCGAAGCCATATTCGGTTCGACCAAAGGTAAGCGTAAAATCACGCAAGAACTGATGGATGTATTGGGTTGTTCGCGTGCATCATTATACCGCAAACGTACTGGCACAACGCCTCTAACCACAGATGAACTCATTAAGCTAGCCAACCATTTTTCGATTAGTATAGATGCGTTAAGGACGCAGCCAGATGAAAATGCATTGGTAGTTGTCTGCTCAACGCTTCCTCCTATACAGGGCTATAGTGATATCGAGTTTTATTTAAGTAATACTCGGAAAAATCTAGAGCAAGCTGTGGCCGTACCTGGTGCGCAACTCTATTTTGTTGCTAAAGAGGTTCCCCTATACCGTTACATGAATTACCCGACCTTGAGTGCCTTTAGATTTTATCTATGGAATCATGAACACGCTAGAAGAAACGATAGGTTTGATCCAAGCGAAACACCGCAGGAATTGATTAATGGCGGAAAAGAATTACATGATTTGAGTACTCGGATTCAAACGAATGAGTTCTGGACTACTCAATCGTTTGATAATTTGATTCAACAGGTCGACTACATCCGAAATAAGGGCTTAGCCTCTCAGCGTATCGTTTCTCAATTAAAAGAGGAGCTCAATTTCGTCCTAGATGATCTCATTGAGAACATTAAATCGCAACGAACCAAAGGCAATTTGCCGTACCAAATGACGCTATGTAATTACCTTACCGTTAATGATGGAGCACTTCTAGACATCACAGAAAACCACAGTGTTGTATTGTTTTCTTACAGCTCCATAAACTATCTCAAGAGCTCAAATCCGAGTATTGTAGATGCATTCAAACGAGGCCTTCGCTTCCATCGAATGCAAGGAGAGCTCCTTGATGGTCTAAGCAATTCGATCATTGCAGATTTTGAAACTGCAATTCGCACAAAAATCAGTGCACTTTAATGAGTTGAGCAGAATTCAAGGCACGCTCTCGAAGGTCATTCATATTTTCATGCCCTGTTCGGTCATAGGTAAGCACAACGCCCATTCTTCGATAGGGTCTAGTCGTTGGTTTTCCGAAAATCTTAATATCAGTTTGTTGAAGCGCACAGACCTTTTCAATTCCAGAAATGTTAGGCACACCCTCATGCGCTGCCAGGACTACGGCACTCACACCGGGGTAACGAAATTCAATTTCAGGAATTGGCAAACCAAGAAAAGCCCTAACATGCAGTTCAAACTCATTTAAGTTCTGTGTTCCAGCAAGGGTTACCATCCCAGTATCATGAGGACGAGGACTCAATTCTGAGAAGTATACCCCGTCGTGAGCGATGAAAAATTCAATGCCCCAGATACCATAACCACCTAAGGCCGCAGTAACTTTTTGTGCCATATCCTGAGCCGCAGATAAATCTTCTGGACGAACCGCAGCAGGCTGCCAACTCTCCTGGTAATCTCCCCGTTCCTGGCGGTGACCTATAGGTTCGCAATATAAAGTTGGACCGTTTTGCTGGGTTACCGTAAGTAATGTGATTTCAGTATGAAAATCGACAAACCCTTCGACGATGATCTCTTTCAAATCGCCTCTTGATCCTTCCATTGCATACGTGAAGGATTGCTCTAAATCCGCTTCACTGCGAACGACACTTTGCCCTTTTCCCGAGCTGGACATCAACGGCTTTACCACACAGGGCAATCCTATTTCTGCTACAGCAGCGGTATATTCCTCCATGGTTGTTGCATAGGCATAGGGCGCCGTTCTAAGCCCAAGCTCTTTTGCAGCAAGGTCACGGATCAATTTACGGTTCATGGTGAAATTGGCAGCCTTGGCACTGGGCACCACACGAACGCCGGATTGCTCAAACTCATACAATTTATCAGTGCGAATACTCTCTACTTCAGGTACGATGTAATCTGGGGTGTGCTTCGCTACAGCAGCAGCGAGCGCTTCACCATCTAACATTGAAAAAACTTCAAAATCATCGGCCACTTGCATTGCTGGGGCACCTTCATATGAATCACAAGCTATAACATGATGACCAAGGCGCTGTAAGGCGATGACTACTTCTTTTCCCAATTCTCCAGAACCTAATAAGAGTACTTTTTGCATAGTATTTGCGTTTGAATGCTAAGGTATTGGTTAAATTTGTCTTGATGAGGAGATTTATCATTTTGGTTTTCACCCTGTTCTACTCCGTAATAAGTTCCGGAGCGGTCGGGTTATTGCATTTTTGCCAGCATGAATCTTCCCTTCATCTCGGTGTGGCGCATGAGGAACATCATAATGAAACTCTAGCGTCCTCTTGCTGTGATGCCGTGCCTGAAAAAGTCTGCCACGAAGTACCTGCAACAGGAATTGAAGACGACGATTGTTGTACCGTTAGTACCACAAATCTTGACCAAAGCCTTGTCAACGGAGAAAACGTATTAAATGTACTCTTCTTCGAAGAAAAATCGACGTTGATACTAGGGGTCAATACCCATACGAAGCGCGTAAAGGCACATGGTCCTATTCAAAACACGGGACCTCCGCTCTATGTACGATTGCATAAGTTGATTTTGTATGCTTGATACCGTCCTCTAATCAGAGTCTGTATTCAATCATCAAAATTTTATTTATGAAAACTAGTATATCCGCCCTATTTCTCGCCTTTGTATTAAGCGCAAGTGGGCAATCAAAAATTACCGAAACTACTATTGAGGTCGACGGTCTTTGCGGTATGTGTGAAGAACGCATCGAAAATGCTGCCTACATTCAAGGCGTAAAAAAGGCCGATTGGAGCCAAGAGACGCACCAATTGGACCTCATCTATCGATCTGATAAAGTGACGCTTGAAAACATTATCGCTGCAATCAATGAAGTTGGACACGATGTCAAGGACCACCCCGCGACCGAAGAACAATACGAGAATATTCATGGATGTTGCAAGTTCAGAGATGCTGAGCAGCGTAAAGCGCATGGATTAACCGAAGAACCACTTTGCAAGCCTGGCGAAACGCACGAAGAGCACCACGCACACGGCGGAAAACATAAGCATTAAGCCATGATTTTTCGAAATTTTTGGGTGTTGATCGGCCTGCTTACTGCGGGTACGGTGAGCGCTCAGGTGGCAGATACCTCCGTGATACAACTATTCGAAACATTGGAGGAGGTTCAAATTGATATGGACCCCGGCATTTCGCTGTCTAAAAAATCGGTGCTCAGCAAAGAACTCATATCTGAGGTCGAGTTGCGAAAGGCCGCATGTTGTGACCTCAGCGAGAGCTTCGAAACCAACGCTTCTATTTCGGCCTCTTTTACAGATGCCGTCACCGGAACACGACAAATCCGACTCCTTGGACTGGAAGGTCCTTATGCGCTCTATACCCGAGG
>CAYNLA010000026.1:0-17469 GCA_964397915.1 uncultured Polaribacter sp.
CCAATGGCTATGAGGGGAGTTTCGCCTTTGGGTTGTCCTACATTGTAGGAATGGACGAGCCAGCAGCTACTAGTTGGCGCGTAACCCCAAATCCTGCTCAGGATTTTATTGAAATTAAGGGAGGCAATCAAAGCGCGGATGTAGTAGTGTATAATGCCGCCGGTGAATTGTATTTGTCAATGACAATGGATCGTGCCCAGCGCATTAACACTGCAAATTGGCCTAGGGGAATGTATTACGTCCGTATTGCTGGTGAAGTGAAAAAAATAATGTTGCTCTAGGTTGTTAACACCACGAGGGTGTACGCTGTGAATAACATCAATGCCGTTATAGGCTTAGTCTATCAATTCGTGGGGTAATTTGGTACTACTTTTGAAAATCCAATTAGAAAAAACATAAGATTATGGCACTCGAAATCAACGAATCGAATTTTGAAGAAATAGTAATGAAATCAGATAAGCCTGTATTGGTTGATTTCTGGGCAGAATGGTGTGGTCCTTGCCGCATGGTTGGTCCTGTTGTTGACGAGTTGGCAACTGATTACGACGGTAAAGCGGTAGTTGGTAAATTGAATGTAGATACTGATGGCGCTGTAGCTCAGCAGTTTGGCGTTCGCAACATTCCAACACTTTTGATCTTTAAAAACGGTGAAATCGTAGACAAACAAGTAGGTGCAACGAGCAAGCAAGTTCTAGCTGCCAAGCTTGATGGTGCGATGTAAGAGACACCTGTTATAGAAACATTGAAAACCCCAAGCCGCAGGCTTGGGGTTTTTTGTTGGTAAAAAGTACTTCTCCACTTTTTTTGCAATTGCCGGTTCCTTGCCCTCAATTATTAGGGTAATTATTCAAAACGAACCGCTATGCACCCTAAAATTACCCGCTTCAATCTATTTATTGTAGCTCTAGCACTGTCAGTATCAGTATCTGCTCAGATTCAAGACTCTTTTACACTGGCTTACTCAAAGTTGCCGAATACCCTGTTTCAATCGTTCTTCCTACACGACCAAAGCAGTCTATATCAAGTCTTAGGAAATTACTACCGCCTAAAAAAGTACGACGGTTCCATACCTGCGCCAGAACTTCAGCCCAATGACTTCCAGATACTGTATGCTGATCTGTGGCTTAGTCAACGATTAGATTCAACAGGAAATCGACCTGGCGGTAAGCCAGCACATTTAATGGATTGGAAAGCGTTTTCTAAGACGGACAGTACGCTTCGCGCAAAAATCGATTGTCCAATACATTTACTTTGGATGTCATACAATGAGTTGGATTCAAATGCCCTATATGAGGGAGCACTAGAATTTGACGGTAAATTTTGGGTCGTACCCGACAGCAGCATTCAACTGGATCAGCAAGGAAACTATTCACTCAATAGATCCAACCCGTATGCAGCTGCCGAGCAGGCCGTCCTGCGTAGGGAGGTATTCTTGGCGGGTACCCAGGCTAATTCATTCTACTCGGAACAATCCTCGGCGAGTATAAACTTTCAACTGCCGGATGCTCTTATTCAAAAAAATGTAGGCAGTGTAGATGCCTATTGGGCTGATTTTGACGACGGGAATGGCTTCATTCAGATTGCCCCAAATCAAGATTACATAGCTCACTATGGTTCTTCCGGTTCTTCCGTTGAATGGTCTGAAAAATTCATTCGTATTCGTTCACGGATAGGTCAGCAGTGGCGAGAGGCAAGATTTAAGGTGAATTTAATTTTCAATACCCCCCCATCCGATACCTCCTTTTATTCATTTGAGCTTCCGGCTCCAACGTGCACAGTGGGAAGAGCGATGTTTCCTGCTCGAATAAATATTGACTTATCCGATAGCAACGAAGTGCTGACAAAGCCCATTGTAATCGTAGAGGGGTTTGAGGGTACAGCGAATCCTTATGGAAACCTGAGCTATGCTGCAGTACGAAGCGGATACGTCTTCGATGGAAATGGCGAAAGAATCTATGAGCATTTATCGCCCTTAGCGTGGTTAATGGATTCTTTGAATGTTGCTGGCTTTGATTTAATCTATTTGGACTTTTACGAGAGTAAACTTCCTGTTGAGCAAAATGCGGCTACTTTGATGCACTTACTGCAGTGGATTGATTCGCAGAAACCCGATGACCCCACAACGATTGTTGGAGCGTCTTTAGGTGGTCTTATCGCGCGCTACGCTTTACTTATGGCAGAAAACGTGGGATGCTGCCTAAATGTCGCGGCCTACGGCACCTTTGATTCACCACACAATGGTGCCTTTATACCCATAGGCTTACAAGCCACAACGGAAAGTATTGCTAGGCTATTTCCCAATGTCCCGCTCTTCTCACAGCCTTGGACTTATACGTTGAACTCTACCGCGGCTCGGCAGATGTTGATTTCACATTTTGATTCTAATGCCTCAGGTACCCGGAGCGAATTCATAGATGTTCTAAGCAATAGGCACCCAGTCAACATCTATAGATTTGCAATTTCAAATGGCAGTATTCATGGGGAATTCAGTGCCTTACAAGATTCAGCTGGCAGGTATTTGAATTATGGTTGGTCTGATGATGTTCCTATTAAGCATCGAATTGGCGCTCATCAAGACACCTTGATGTTCAATCGAACAGGACAACTCAAAAATGTTCAAATCATCGGAACGCGCAGCGAGGCACATCGCGGTCCAAATCCCTATTTATTTGAAGGATCCAAATTATCAAATGCCTTTAGGTTTCAGAGGATGCGGTGGATTTCTATTTCTAACGCATTCAAGGCTCAGTTTATCTACACGCTAGGGAACATCGCTAGTTTTATTCCAAGCAGCATTGTCAATGGAGCTGTTGAAGCGATTCAAACGCAAACAAATTTAAAATTGAATCACCTCATGATCTTGACTTCCCAGCAGGGCAATAAAGCATTAAAGACCAAATACCCAAATGATTATGATGAAATACCAGGCTCATTGACCGATACCCCTGCGTCGTTTGACTATCCATTCATCACAGTTTACAGTCCAGAGCATAGTTTCATCCCCGCATTTAGCGCTTTAGATGCCGGAGATAAATACGATACTTCAGTGGTTCCAATTCGTTCTGGAATCCTACCATTCAATTCTATATATGCGCCAGGATTATCGGACACCTCTGTCTTTAACCAAAAGCACATTGAAACAACTCCGGAGATTATTACCTATTTGTTGGAACAATTGAATGGCATCTATAGAACCACACCATCCACGATAAACGATACCTTTAATATTGCTCAAGCCCAATATCTTAGAAGCCCATACTTAAAGCAAATCGGCGATTTTCAAATAACGGCAAATGCAAGTCTGCGATTAGGCTTCCAAGGTCCAATTGGATTTGCGAATAGCACGGCTATTGCAGATTCCATTCAATATCTACAGATCAGCTTAAAAAATGGGTGTAAAGCTGGGAATGTAGACGTTTATGGTGCCATAGAAATTGGCGAATCAACAAAAAGGAAAGCTGAATTGCGCATTGCTCGTGGTACTTCGTTGGTATTAAATTCGAATTCCAAGTTGATTATAGGCCCCTCAAGTTCGTTGATAATAGAAAGTGGTGGACGCCTGGTCATCAAGAAGGGCGCAACAATCACTCTCAATGAAGGTGAGATCAATGCTAATGGTATACTAGAATTGATGCAAGGCGCTAGTTTTGAACCGAAAGGGCAAGGAACAATTTATGGTGGTGATGATATTGAATTCCTCTTGCATTCTGAGAACGCAATCAAAATTGAAAACCATCGGGTTGTTTTGAAAGGTCAGTTCAACATTCCCGGTGAGTTACTCTTATTCTCCATGGACCGCTGTGATGTTGAATTAAAAGATGGTGGTGGACTTTTTTGTTCAGCTCCTCTTGCATTAAGAAACTCAGCCTTCAATCAGTCGGTACAAAAGCAATGGAGTGGGGTCCGTGCGCTAGGGGCCTCTGTAGTTGTAGAGCAATGTGAGTTCTCAGGTGGAAGCCCAGCCTTGGAATTAGCCGCCAATGTACATGCGGCCGTTCGTCGGTCGAAGTTTACTGACTGTATCGTCGGCACGTTGATTTCAAATCGCCTAGATCATTTTACCAACAATAGCTTCGATCGTTGTCAGCTCGGAGCGGGATTGCAGGTAGAACAATCGGACATAATCGGTTGTCGATTTCAAAATTGCTTCGATGGTCTATTGGTGGATAGCGACGGCGGTAGCACATATCTAGAAAAATGTATGTTTAACTCTAATCAACACATTGGCCTTGAAGCAAGGAATGCTTCGGTTCGTCTCTCATGCAGCCACTTTTTAAGTAACGGCGATGCCTTCGTTTCATCAGGTTCAACGATTCAAATCGCCCGGAATGCTGGGAATTTATTTCAAAGCAATTTTACCGCCATTAAAGCGGTTCAATGTACAGGCTTAGAGTTATCTCAAGGCCATAATAGGTTTGTGTTAAATCAGGCATTTGACTTGCTTTGCAACTTTGATTCTACAGCAATCTTGACTAAATCAGGAGGTTTTTATCAAATACCTGCGAATTATAATTCGTTTAGTTCTCCTTCAAGCACGGAACTAATTAAGGGCAGAACTCCTGTTTATCTGAGTTATAATCCACAACTGGCCGTATCGAACAGGTTATGTCCGGAACTCTCCAGAGTTGCCGCGGATTCTTCAGCAAACTCACCGAAAGCAAGTGCTGCGTTATTAGTTTGGCCTAACCCATCGGATAATGGAAAGGGGAATATTAGATTGCCTCATGATGAGGGAGGTACTATTTACCTTAGAAATTTAGCAGGGCAGTCGATACAAATCATTCAAGTAGAGCAAGGCACCCAAGAGCTGGGCATAGATATTGGTTCCTATAGAGGCCTATGTATTGTACAATTTGAATCGAAAGAAAGCGTTGCAATCTTTCGGTGGATTCTGCCAAGATAAAAGCGAACAATTCTGCCTATTTTGCAACAACAATTGCACTGCCTGTGAAAACCATTAAAATGCTCGATTTTCAAAGAATCCATGAGCCTTACAAAGACTCACTGAATCTGGCTATACGCGATGTTGCTAATAGTGGTCATTACATTGGTGGGCCTGTAGTTCAGGCGTTTGAAAAGGAGTTGTCCGAGTTCTTGAACTCAAATGTTTGTGGTGTGGGTAATGGTACCGATGCCTTGCAGATTGCATTGATGGCTTTAGGTGTTGGCCCTGGTGATGAGGTTGTCGTGCCGGCATTCACCTATGCGGCGAGTGCCGAAGTGATCGGTTTGCTGGGAGCTACGGCTGTTTGGTGTGATGTTCAAGAAGCTACATTCAATTTGCATCCTGAATCATTGGAGCAAGTGCTGACCCAAAAAACAAAGGCCATTATTGCGGTTCATTTATATGGTGCATGTGCAGATATTGAATCCATTGAACTTAAGGCTCCAGGCATTCCTATAATTGAAGACACCGCCCAGGCTTTTGGTGCTAAATGGCTCTCAGGCAAGTATAAAGGACACTACGCTGGAACGGTTGGTACATTTGGAACACTTAGCTTCTTTCCCACAAAGTCTTTAGGGGGAATGGGGGATGGCGGTGCGATTATTTCATCGGATTACTCATTACATGAACGGGCTAGTCAAATTGCTAAGCACGGTCAAAAGGAAAAGTACGTACATGAGGTCATAGGCGTTAATTCTAGGCTGGATCCGATTCAAGCGGCAGTCCTCAGTGTAAAGCTGAAATATTTCCATGATTCGGTAAAAACCAGAAAGAAATTAGCGCATACCTACGCAAATGGTTTGCAACATATTGGGGAGATTATTGCCCCGTCCAATGTAGACGATGGACATATCGTACACCAGTATACAGTCCGAGTTCTAAATGGAAAAAGAGATGCCCTCAAAAAGTACCTTGCTGCTCATGGCGTTGATTCAATGGTTTATTATCCAATAGGTTTGCATGCTCAAAAAGCCTACAGTCATTGGCCCCAGAAGTGCTCGTTAAACGTGACAAATTCCTTAGTAAATGAAGTATTGAGCCTTCCTATTGGCGAGCATTTAACAAAAGAGGAGGTTAGTTATATCATCGCAACAATTGAATCGTTTTATAACCATGACTGAGGATCTTTTTATTCACCCGACGGCAACCATAGATGATGGAGCCAAAATTGGTAAAGGAACAAAGGTTTGGCATTACAGCCACGTTATGCCGAATGCAAGCATTGGGGAGGCATGTATATTGGGGCAAAATGTATTTGTCGCTTCTAATGCAATCATCGGTAATGGCTGTAAGATTCAAAACAATGTAAGTATCTATGAAGGCGTCGTCTTGGAAGACGAGGTGTTTCTCGGACCATCAATGGTCTTTACCAATGTTGACGTCCCAAGAGCCTTTGTAGAACGCAAGAACTATTTGAAAACACCCGTGGGAAAAGGTGCGACAATCGGAGCAAATGCAACGGTCGTTTGTGGCAATTCAATTGGAAACTATGCATTTATTGGTGCGGGTGCAGTCGTTAATAAGAATGTTCCTGAATACGCATTAATGGTTGGTGTCCCTGCCAAACAAATAGGTTGGGTAAGTGCATTGGGTCGCAGATTAGAGTTTGATAAAAATGGATTTGCAAACTGTCCTGAATCGGGACAAGCCTATCAACTAAAAGAAGGGCGCGTACATCAATTGCTGGATTCATGAAAGTACTTACCGTAGTAGGAGCTAGGCCCCAATTTATCAAGAGTGCACCAGTCTCGAAAGCATTTATTGATGCGGGAATAGAAGAATTTATTGTTCATACAGGTCAGCATTACGATCCTTCAATGAGCGCAGTTTTTTTTGATCAATTGGGCCTTCCAAAACCAATCAAGACATTATCTGCAGGTGGTCTGGGACGTGATGAAATGATTGCATCAATTCGTCAAGACCTAATTCCTATTCTAAGAGTAATCGAACCCGATTATGTTTTGGTCTATGGCGATACAAATTCAACTCTAGCGGGTGCACTGGCAGCAAATGAAATGAATATTCCTGTTGTTCATGTTGAAGCGGGATTACGCTCATTTAATGATGAAATGCCGGAAGAACTGAATCGGATCCAAACCGATGAACTTTCGAAAATTCTTTTTACTCCATCATTAGAGGCGAATAAGAATATTGAGGCGGAAGGATTTTTAGCTCCGCATCAAAAAGTAGAAATGGTTGGAGATGTCATGTACGATGCCTTACTCATGTTCAAGGAGTTCGGACAATATTCTGAAGGAATGGGACCAATTGAATTCTTTGACACACCCTTTGCTTTGGCCACCTTACACCGACAAGAGAATGTAAAGCATTCAAATCGACTTGAGGAGCGTATACTAACCCTTAATGCACTGCACAACAGCGGTTTAAATGTATGGATGCCTTTGCATCCATCAACAAAAAAACAAATTGAGTCATCGGGTATACGTGTTGATTTCAAAACAGCTGAACCCGTAGGCTATCTTGAAATGATATGGCTACTTGGCAAAGCTAAAATTGTATTGACCGATAGTGGTGGCCTTCAGAAAGAGGCTTATTTCATGCATACTCCTTGCATTACCCTGAGAAATGAAACGGAATGGGTTGAATTAGTGGAATCAGGGGCAAATACTTTATTTCCGTTGGGTACACCTGTGGAAAGGATCATTGATGCGGTCAGGAGTTTTGACCCATTCAATAAACCAAAAGCGAATCTTTACGGTAAAGGCAATTCAGCTGCGCTCATTGCAGAATCGCTAAAGAATAGCGTCTAAAAAAGTCTTAATGTCTTTGAGACAATCGGCATTTAAGCTGTGCGCCATTGGATATTGATGAAAAGAATAGGACGGGAGATGTTTCATAGCATCGGCAGATGCCCGTGCCCACTCGAATGGGATTACTGGATCAGAAATCCCATGACTTTGATAAATAGGTATGCTGGTCTGCAATGATTTTAATGCAGGCATCCACTCAGGTAGCGCATATCCACTCATGAAAATAAAGGCTTTAGCAGGAAAATTACCTAGAAGTAATTGAATACTCGTAATTGCACCTTGAGAGAAACCGCCAATAATAATTTCTCCAGTGATTGCGTTCATATCCTTCCATTCCTGGATGCTCGATTCGACCAATTTTGAGGCAGCTACCACATCATCACAATCAATCATCTTTGCGCCATTGTCCCATTCGATTGGATACCAAGCAAATCCGTACGGTTGAAGGTGTATTGGCGCTTCCAAGCAAAGAATGTTCATTGCCGGCAAGTAAGGTTTTAAACCAAATAAATCTTCCTTATTGGATCCATAGCCGTGTAATAGTACGAGCGTTGTACAATCTGTAGCATGGATGTGGTGTACGTACTTTAGCATCAACGGTTATAATCAAGAATGTCCCAGGTATGGTCCGCAAGCAGCCGGATTTGGTACATGAACTCATGCGGACATTTTCGCCATTCATGCGGAGCAATCATACTTAGCACATTCACATCGTCGCTTTTTCGATACAAATAATACACATGATTGATTTCGGGTTTAAATCCCATTTGAGCTTTATAAATTTCTTCACTCAATGCTTTGCGTTCATGAATCTTACGTGCTTGGTCCGCAAGCAGTTCAATTTGAGCCCTAATTTGATCCAGTTGCATATCCGTTTGCAACTCCATGGCGTTAAGATCAAGACTCTTATTTTTTAACGTATCCACAGCCTTGAAGGCCGGAGCACTAACACTCGAGCCATAAGGTAGAATATTCGCATTCTCTGCAATTTTCTCAGGATCGATTGGATTGAACGCTCGTTTTTCTTCTTTTGCCATAGGTCAAAAATAAATGATTCCTTCGTTTACATCACCGATTGACTCAGCCATGTTCCGTTGGAAGCGGTACGATGCGACCAACGCAAGTATTGCATCGAACTGATGCCAATTTTCACATTGAAATACCTCGAAAGGAAATCTAGAGGGCTTGAACAGTTCTCGTAAACATAAAGGAATAGAGGAAAGTGTTTTTTTATAGCCGTGCTCATGCAAATCAAACGTTACAGCAACTTGCTTGGGGTAGACCTCTATTACCCTTGGGGTGAGTTGACTTTTTAATTTCATAGCTCGAGCCGTTAGGCCTCCAAGGAACATTGGACTCATCGCATTCGTTTCTTGATCGCATTTCCGGTAATGAAAGTCTGAACAGCCTTGGATTCCTGTATATACTCCGGGAAGCGATAAGGGGGCGTCGATACCAATAGTAGTACTATTCAAGTCGCTTAGTTTGTCCAAGATGAACGAATCGGCACACTTGTTTTTTTGGCTTTGAAACAGTTGAATTCTCTTGTCAAAGCCATTATTGTAAGCGATAACAGTTGTTCCGGCCAATTTTGATCCATAGTCTATACCTACGATTCCTTCCATTTGCCAAAAATTTCTTCTGCCTTTTCAAAACGATAATTGAATATCTCTTCAAGTTTCGGTTTGACAATGAACGGATGAGCGAGTTTACCTAAAGGCCCAAAGGGGACTTTATAATTTACGCGATCTAATATTTCTACTCCACCTGGAATGGCTTTAAAATGATGTTCATGGTGCCAAATCGCATAGGGTCCAACGCGCTGTTCATCCACAAAGAAATGGGGAGCACTGACATGTGTAATTTCAGTGGTCCAATTCATTTTGATTCCAAAAAGTGGGCTCACCTTATAATTGATGAACAATCCCGGGTACATCTCATCAGGGATACTGCTGAGAATATTGAAACCCAGATAGTCCGGAGTAATAGTGGCTAAGTTGGCGGGATTTTGAAAAAAGGCCCAAGCCTCTTCAACAGTGATTGGGAGCTTTTGAATGCGCTCGATTACGTGCATAGCGTGTCGGTTTTCTATGTACCTAACACCAATGAATGCCGAGTGTTCGAGCTCCGGCTTAGATTCGCTTCATCTGTTGTTTGATGTACTTCGTTTGTTCGTTAAGTACACCTTTAGAATCTAATTTCTTTACTTCTGTAAGTAAGATTTGTGCTTCTTTTTTACGACGCTTGGTCAAAGCAATTCCAGCAAGATTCAACTTTGCCAAAGCCTTGTCTTGATCCAATCGCAAGCCAGTATTCAATGCTTTCTTTAGTAAAGTTTCAGCTTTACCAACTTTTCTTTGGCTTTCAATCATTCCCATTAAAAGATAATAGTAGGCCAATTGACTCTTTACCAAACTCTTTTCAGGAGTTCTAATGCCAATAAGGGATTTTTCAGCCTTGACGACGTCATTTTTTCGCATGTGGTATAAGGCGACCAAGATTCGCTCATTTTTAAAATAAGTCAACAAAACCAGTGCAGCAGGGAATAGCAAGGCAATACCGTTGCCTATCTCACCGTCGGCAAATTGAAAGATTGACCAAATAAAAATGGCGGCTGTTACAACTAGGCGAATGATTTTACTGAGCATCTCTATTATTTTTGAGCAACGCAAAGAAACAAAGAAAATAGCCATGTCGGATTGGAAGACTCTAGATATTGACTCAAAACGCTCCTTCTACAAAACCCTTAGTGAAGCCTTAACGGATAACAAGCGCGCTTTATTCAAGGAAAAAGTAGGGTACAGGACCCGGCATTTTTCTCTAGCATTAGAAGATATGATGAAATCTCAGAATGCATCAGCCTTGATGCGCACTGCCGATGCCTTTGGGGTACATCGAATCGATGTTTATGACAAACAAGAACGTTTCAATGTCAGTAGCGGAATATCGAAAGGAGTAGAGAAATGGCTGGATGTAAACTTCTTCAACACCTACAATGAAGGCCATACCGAAGTTTGGGGTGAAAAGTTGAAAAGTACAGGAAGGAAACTTTATGTAACGGCCTTAGATCCCTCTGCAAAACCTTTGCATGAAATTGACGCCAGTATACCCGCAACCATACTTTTTGGAAATGAGCAGGAGGGAGCTTCAAGTGAAATACAATCCATGGCGGATGAACTCATTTACATTCCTATGAAAGGATTCGTGGAAAGCTTTAATGTTTCTGTAAGTTGCGGAATTGTGCTGCATCATTTGACGTTGGGAATGCAACAGGCCGGGATTCCAAGAGGCCTAAGTGAAGAAGATGAACTGGATACCCTTATCAATTGGGCCTTACGTACGGTACCAAATCCGCATCAATACCTTTAGAGTAGTGTGCAGTAAAATTGACCTTCTTCAATATCCCAGTCAATAACTTCCCAACGTATTAATCGGGCCAACGTATTTACGGCCTTATTTCGTGGACATTGCATCAGTTTTGCAGCTTTACTCGTGCTGATCCTCTCGTAGTCCTTTAAATACTGAATGAGACGTTGTTCGCGCTCGGAAAACTGCACTGGCCTTTTGCTGTCATTGCTTTGCTCTTGACGCCACATTTCGACCAAAACTGCATTTGCAATCATATTTTGGTCATGCATTCTTATGTAGGACTTGTGTCCTTCCACTTCGTCGACTTTGTACGGTTTCTTCAATCCTTCGGGTACATCAACCTCCCAAACCAATTTCCCTTCGATAGCATGTGCTTTTACAACGAGTTCAATTTCTGGAATAGAAAAGACTCTGGCCGCACTTTCTAAAAGGTAGATATCATCTTCATCTTTTACTCCGGCTATAACTCCATTGTCTCGCACTCCTACAAGAAGCTTTCCTCCAGAAGTATTTGAAAATGCGCTGAGTGTGCGTGCGATCTTCCGTGCATCAGATATTTTGTACTTAAAATCTTGCTGCTCGTGCTCGCCCTCAGCAATTAATGCATGGAGATTGTTCGAAGAAATATATTGGTCAAAATCCTTCATAGAAAGGACTTTATTTTGTCACATAGATTACATCAACAAGTGCTTGGACCTCTGCATTTTTTCCAAACCATTGTGTTTTGAATTCTTCTGTATAGACGCGAATGTTTGCGATTGTTACTGAATCACCATACTGTTTCCGAGCTTCGAAAAGCATTTTATCATAGGTGATTAGACCATCATGAAGAACTAATTCTCGAGTTTTATCAGCCGCGGTTATTTTGTCACTATAGATGACGTCGGGATACACAAGTATCGTTCCAAGATAGGTCCATTCTTGACCATACATCGAACCGGCTGTATCGTACAAGCTGCGCTTTGGGCTAGCACAGGAGGTAAGCAGAAATAGGGCTGAAGTGATTACAAATAGGTGCTTCATGGAAATAAATTTCTTCACGGGAAAGTTAGAACAAAAATAAGGCCGCAAAATGCGGCCTTAGACTTTTTTACAAGGATTTCAATCGCGCTGTTAGTGCTTTTTCTGAAATCGAAATTCCTCTTTCCTTGCAATACTGCCTCACCTTATGAAGGTCGCCTTTGAACAGTTTTATGGCTTGGTTAATACTACATACCTTTTTCATAGAACTGTCATTATGTATTAACACTGCGTAGAAGTTACGAAAATGAATTATGACATAACTTATTATTTATCAACACGTTATTGTTGAGAAAATTACTGGAATTCCACTAGTGTCGCAAATGAGATTTTTTACAACCTCAAGGCATACAATCTGAATAAGTTTTTCTACATTAGAATGACCAAACTTTTAAACCCAACTACTCCATGTCTTTGACTAAAGACCATGCGATTATTTTTCAGGGATTGCAAAACTATGTAAGACCAGAAAATGAAAATGATCACAATGATCTTGAGCAGCTTTCCCGTTCATTCATTATAAAATCGTTTGACATTGGGGAGGACCTCTGGCATCTCAATAGCTCCAATTCGCAGTTAAATTTTATTCTATCAGGTGCTTTCGGAGAGTACTTAGTCAATGGGCGAAAAGCCCAACTGATACGATTTTATCGTCAAAATAAATTTGCATTTTCTGAAGATATGATCCTGTACTCAGCTCCTCCTGCGACCTATGCTAAATGTTTGGTAGAAGGGCGGGTGGCTTCTATCTCAGCGAATATACTCATGAGCTACCTCCAAGGCAGCATTGTCGGTTCCACATTGTTAACGGGATTGATTGAATTAAGCATGACGGAATATAGAAATACAACTTATGAGATGTTACAATCTCAGGGTATACATCGTATTAATGCTGCACTGGAGCAATTCCCTGATTTGCTAAATATTATCCCTCGCAAAGAGCTCGCTGATTATTTAGGTATATCCCGTGCATCACTGTTTCGGTCACTTAAACAAATAGAGAATGAAAAGTGATTTTAGAAAATTGATCCTCCAATTCTTCCAAGAATTACCTGCTTACACAAAAGATATGGAGCCTGCTTGTATTGCAATCGCGCAGGCATTTCAAGAACCAATTGTAAAGAAAAAAGGAGAAGTGATAACAGAGTTGTCTCCTCCAAACAAAGACTTTTGGTTTCTTCACAAAGGCTACCTAAAGGAACTATATAAGAATAAATTCCAATCGGAGGATCAACTCTTCAATTTCATTCCTGCAGGTTCAATTTTTGTAAATGAAGATTCATTGTTTTTTAACCAGCGCCCGCAGCATTATTTCAAGGCATATTCTGATGTAAGTATTGTAGCGTTGGAAATCGAAAAGTTTAATGAGTTAAGAGCAAAATACCCCGCGGTTATTCAGTTGTACCTAAGTGGAACTGCTGAAATTCAGCGAAATAGAAGGTCTAGACTCTTGATGCTCAGAATGCCTAACACCCAGGATAAAATTGATTGGGTTCGAGAACAGAGAGGGGATATATACAAAGTTCTCGATCGAGTAACCTTAGCGCAATATATCGGAGTGAGTCGTGCGAGTTTGTATCGAGCATTTGATAAAACAGGTAAAGCACAATACTAGGTCTGTGTCGTATTTTTGGACACGATGAAACATTTTTGCCACCTTCTAATCTTCTTGGGCCTTTTTGGTGCTTCAAACGTAAGTGCGCAGGTTTCTGATACGTCCGTTCTGTTAAATTCGGTAACGATTATCTACGAGGAGGACCCAGCGTTCATCTTGTGGGAAAGTTTAATGCAAAAATGGCCGATTCAAAAAGAATATAAGCCAGCAAATGCTTCAGTGTACATGCGTCAGTACGATGCCAAGGGAGCTGTCGATTTCGAGGTGTTGTCTAATATTTACTTTGAACCAACTTTAGTTTATCAAGAGATTAGCGCCTTAAAAGACTATCAGGAGCAACAGGCAGATTTTGGTCGATCCGTTCAAGCAAATGCCTCATTTTCGTTCAATACGCAATTTGACTTTAGTAAAGGTGGAGAAATCGGACTTTTCAATACCTATCCCTACAGTCGATTCGATCGCAGTAATTTTTATCCCTTTGACCGAATCAATGATGCCTCAATAGCGTCAATCCCCATCATAGGGTTATTTGAGCGTCAAGCTTGGTCGAATTATTCATTCACTATTCTATCCGAGTGGAAAAGTGATACGTCGGCACATGCAATTTTATATTTCAAGCCGAAAGAGAATCGTGTCGGATGGACAGGACAAATGAAAGTGGATATAGAGGCGCTTCGTGTTGATGAATTCTCAGGTATGGTTGGAGCTATAGATGTCGAGCAAACCTATGGGACCGGCATCGCTCAATACATTTCGAATCAGAAATTTACCTATGGCAATGGCTCAAAGACACTCGAAGTAAAGGTGATCAGTATTAATGAATGTCCGACTCGACCAAAGCCGAGTAAAACATTGATTGGAGTCATACCTGAACAGCAAGTTCAAGGACCCGAATTTTGGGCACAATACAGACCAAAAGATGATAAGCTTGATCAATGGACTAGTCGCCAGGATAGCATAATACGCTACTTGAATTCCGATGAATACTTGGATAGTGCTGATGCAGAATACAATGCCTTTCATTGGTATGAACCGCTCGTCAGCGGAATTGGTTACCGTAAGCGTAGTAAGGGTACACAGTTTTACTACAGTCCTTTGCTGAGTCAAATCAACTACTTCGGTGTCGGGGGTACGCGATGGACACCTTTGGCCTACGGGACCAAACGTTTTAAGTCGGGTGAGCAATTCAGTGCTACAAGTCGTCTAAACTATGGCCTTAGAAATCAAGATTTGAAGGGCTCTCTAGATTTAAATTACATCTATGCCCCCTTGCGAAATGCTTCATGGAACCTGAAATTTGGAAACGATTACCAACAGATTACTCAAAGTATTGACCTAACGGGGATCTTTAGTAGAAGTAACTATATCGAAAAAACTTATGCTGAAGCCTATCATCGATTCGAGTGGTTTAATGGCTTTTACACGCGCATAGGATTTGAATACAGTAAGCGCGAAAGCATAGAAGAATTGGACCTTGGGGGCGATTTTTTTAATTCTTTGGCACCGCCAGCACCTTTTGAAACTTATACGGTGGGGCAAGTTGGCCTGGAAGTTCTCATTCGTCCCTTTCAACGCTATTATCTGAAAGGGAGGCATAAAATTGTCTTAAGTAGTCGTTGGCCCGATTTTCGAATCGTACTCAAGCAGGGGATACCGGGCTTTTTAAACTCGGATGTCCGCTACAGCAAATATGAGTTCATAGTTGAGGATTACTTGAATCATGGGACATTCGGATTCAGTAACTATTTGGTATCATCTGGGGGATTTCTAAACGACCCAAGCACCGTCCGATTCATTGAATATAAGTGGTTTAGGGGCGGTGATTTCTTCCTATTTACGCATCCGTTATACACATTTCAGTCTTTGCCTGAGACTTTTGCGAGTCCAGAACCATTTGTTATGGTGAATGGAATTCATCATTTCGAAGGCTTCTTCCTTCAAAGGATTCCAATCATTAGGAGATTAAAGCTAAGCACGGCCATTGGCGGGGCTATGCTCACGATACCATCTAACAAACTCATGCATATAGAATCCTATGCGGGGTTGGAACGAAAGTTTAAGATGTGGGATGCTCCAACACGTCTAGGTTTGTATTATTCGGTTTTGCCGCTGGATATTCACCCAGGCTTCCGAGTAAAGTTTGGTATGGACTTTAAGGACACATTTACGGATCGATGGAATTTTTAATGGTTCATTTCTGAATCAATTAGGTTTAAGATCAAGTTCGTCTGTCCACTAACGGATGAATATGTTTGATTTTTGCACAATTCAGAGGCTATTCTGTTCTAAACATTAAATTAGCTTCACACTATGAAATATATACTTGGAACAATACGCGTTGCGCTGATTTTTGTAATCATTCTGCTAGGGATTTTGCTTCTAGCGGCAATGTATCCATTCGCAGGCCGAAGAGCTGCACATCGCATTTTCATGGCCATTCGATGGGCCCTCTTGTGGGCTGTAGGCGTTCGTGTACATGGACCAAAGTTCAAAAACATAGGTCCTGGCATCATCATGGCAAATCATCGTTCTTATTTAGATGTGTTATTCATTCCGACCTCTGAGTTGTTTACAATTGTTGGTAAGAAGGAGGTAAAGTCCTGGCCATTGATAGGCTGGGCTGCACAAGCATTAGGAGTGATTTGGGTGAAGCGTGAAAGCAAGGAAAGTCGAACTCAAACACGACAAGATATTCTTGATGCCGTTGAAGAAGGACAAACTGTAGTGTTGTTCCCGGAGGGGACATCTGGAGAAGGCCCTTTACTGTTGCCCTTGAAACCAGCGATGTTCTATGAAAGTGCCCAACGCGGTTTTAACATTTATCAATGGAGTTTACATTTCGATTCGGCTAAAACAGGATTTCCTCCAGGAGTGAGCTTTATCAAGCATCTGTGGGCGGTTTGTTCAGAGTGGCGCATTAACGCCTACATTGATGTGCGAGAAGAGCCGCTTCATATGAAGGACGGTGATGCACTGATTCAAGAGGCCAGCAATTGGTGGAATGATTCGTTACTTAAATCAGCAACGAAGAATCCTGCACGTGATTCTGGTTATTGGCCAGATACTCGTGATTTCTCTATTGCGGCGAGATTAAGCTAGTTTTCTCATAGGGAAAGCAGTACACGCTCATGTAGTTTCCTATGCCGCGTTCCGTATCTCGACTCAATGCGATTCTTTGTTTAGGAGGAATACTGTCGCTTATACGCTGAGTGAATGCGGTATTTCCAACTTTCAATAATTGGTCTGTGGTGTCCAAGATCAAGCTTTGTACCGAGGCACTATTAAATCCTTCGATATTGAGCAAATCGTTTAAACGCTTAGGGGTAGCAATGACTACATCTGCACCAAAATAAATATCCTCCTTTTGTTGAAGAATTTTTGGTCCTTCATATGCGGTCCAAACACGTAGATCGGTATGCTTGCCAAGTGCTTCGAACAGTTCAGCATACTCATCTGCAATTTCAGAGGTTGGAACCAAAATGAGCGCACGTGCAACGTCCTCGAAGCTCTGTTTAAGATCATGAACAATGGTTGCAACGGTAGCGATACGCAGCTCTCGTTCATTTTCATGAATCAACCAGTGATTTTGTCCGCTTTTGATGGAACCAACCATCTTGCGTTGAGCATCCGAGAATGGCAGCATTTCATTGTGCTCTAGTGCGTTTAGCACTTCCGCTTGTAATTTCAATTTAGCCATTTGCTCAAGTTTTATGCAAAACTAAGGGCTACTTAACAAATGCAAGGATAAT
>CAYNLA010000027.1:0-11103 GCA_964397915.1 uncultured Polaribacter sp.
TCACTTGGATACTGCGGTTAGATTCTGTGAAAGATTCCGTGACAAAGTTGCCTGAAGGTAGGATGGCTAGTGAATCCTTGGTAATAGCAGTCGATGTGTGGTTTAGCAACGTATCTGCTTGGTCTCCTAGCAACTCTCTAATCTTGTCAATGGACATCATAGTTATAGGTGTTTTAGTGAGCGGCTAAAATAGGCTAAAAAAACTTTTTTGTCCCAATTACTTAGAAAGGATAACCTATGCCTAATGAAAGATTAAAATCGTGCAATTTGGGGTTCTGAATGACCCAATTTGATCGGTTCTCAGCGCCGGGGTGGTAGGCTTTCAGCGAGAGATCGGCTCGGATGATAAAAAATTCGAGATCATAACGAATGCCGTATCCTGTATTGAGTCCAAGTTGCTTGTAAAAAGTGTTCCACATAAATGTACCGGCTTCAATGGCTTGCTGTTGTTCAGTGCTAAGATTAGTGCCATAATCACGATTGTAAAGCCACATATTGCCAGCATCTAAATAAACCGCTCCTTTCAATGCCTCTTGAATCGTGAATCGGTATTCAAGATTCATCACGAGTTTAATGGGGGCAGCCGCGAAATAGCCGTTTGTTCTAAGCAGTGTTTCCGAGGTGGCGCCTGGGCCAAAATGATATGCAGTCCAGCCTCTAAGGTCGTTTGCACCTCCCATAAAGAATGATTTTTCAAAGGGCATAAACGCTTGTTCAGACCAGCTTTGACTGAGGCCTAGGAATCCGCGGGCGGCCAGCTCGCGCTTGCGAACTAACGATTTAAATGCCCGAACATCCACACTGCTTTTAACGAAGGGAATAATCGGAACTTCATTAATAGCGTTCACGCCGGTGATGTTCCAAAGGTGTCCGCCACTTTCCAGATCAACTGCGGTAAAGTATCTCGTATTTCCGTTGCTCCATGAGCGTTGAAATCTATAGCTGCTTTGAACGAAGAATAAATCTTGAAAGCCGACGAATAAAAAGGGGGCAAGGGTTGAATCGGAAGCTAGGTCGATCTGAACAAAGGACAAGCGCCAAGGGGTCAAATTGTGTTGAATGCCGTTGCGCTTCCAGTGGTAGTCAAAGTAAGCAGACGCAACATTTCTGTTGAATTCATTGGAACGGTATTGAAAGGAAGATTTGAGCCCAATTTCAGTTCTGGGTTGCCATTCTTTTGCTTTTGCAGGAAGCAATGCTTCGGGTAAAAGAAGTTTGGGAATACGTAGGGAGGCCGCGGCATTAAATTCTCTCGCATCTACAAGCCAACTTGAGTTGGTCGAGTTGCGCTGTTCCGTTAGCGATCCTCCAAGGGTAAAGCGGAAAATTTCTCCACCGCCAAAGACGTTTCTGTTGTCCCAGTCAAAGTGTCCACCAATCCCTAAGCTTCCGCTATTTCCAAGTCCTTCAATGCCGGTGCTAATGGAGCGCTTTGGTAGTGGTACTAGTTTGATATCCGCATGCAAACCTGAACTAGATTCTAGAACGTCTATTTCAACGCTCTTGAATACCCCTAGTGCGACCAGATTTTTATACGTGTTTTTAATGGCACTATTGTCATAGTACTGGCCTCGAGTTAGAAAGATTTGTTGATCAATAAACTCAGGGCGGAACTTACGGTCACGCTGCAGTACATCAATACCGTGCGATGTACGTGAGCTGTCAGTGATTTCGCCTTCTTTTGAATAGGAGAAGGTAGGTTTGGCGCTTATCCTATCAAGTTTGCGGCGCTCAATATCGCCTCCGTAGGAATACGGGTCGATTATGGCAGTAAGGCTAATATCGTCAGCTCCTCGAGTCGTGTCAATTTGAAAGTTTACCCAGCTCAGTTGAGCCTTGTAAAATCCATTGTCCTTTAAAAATTGGGTGAGATGGATTTGAGCTGTCTCGATGTCCTCTGCAATGATGGGGTCACCTTGCTTAAAAGGCTTTGGGTAATAAGCTAAAGCGGAGTCAATGAATCTTGAGGTGCTTTGAAGATGAAATTTAGAAATGAGGTATTGCGGTCCCGTTTCAATATCATACCTCACCCTGGCTGCTTTTCCTTTAATAGTAGTCAGGGTACTTACCTTAGCATCAAAATAGCCTAGGTTGAAATAATGGGTGCTCAATTGCTTCGCACTTTGTGCTTGTTGAATCGAATCATAATACACAGGGGCTTCTCCAATATTCATGAGCCATTTGCCCACTCCGGTATTCGGTTTTTTTGCACCTATTCCATACATAGATAAGAAGAGCCGAACCCCACTAAAACTTTTATTGGGGCGCTGACGCAAGATTTCGAAGTCATCATCGCTGTTGCTGTTCTTGCCGTTGACTTTGATTTGGTTATCCACGAGCAATGGCTGGTCGGCAGAAGCTAGTTTTAAACCAGAACATGATGAAAAGAGCATGGCAAGACATATGGCAATGCATGCCACACGGGAAAAGGAATGTATTTTAGCTCGAAATTGAATACTAGTGCTCACTAAAAATCAAGAAAAACTCGTTCGTGGTCTTCACCTTCGAAAGAACCGAAAAAAGTCGGGGCTTTTCGTGGCGGAGGGAATGAAGTTAGTCACAGATTTACTCTCAAGTGGCATGGTTTCGGAGTTTATTTTCTGCAGCGATGAGTTGCTTTTCAATGAAATTAATGCTCCAGTGACGCTTATTTCACCGCGTGAGATGAAGCAAATCACCGCTTTGGAAACGCCAAGCCCATTGCTAGCAGTATTCCAAATGCCGGACTATGGAGCATTTCCAAGAGAAACCTCCATGATTCTTGTGTTGGATCGCATTCAGGACCCAGGTAATTTGGGGACCTTGATGCGTACAGCGCTTTGGTACGGGGTAGAGGACATTGTGCTTATCTCGGGAACTGCTGATCCCTATTCGCCGAAGGTCGTTCAGAGCAGTATGAGTGCGCTGGCCCATGTACATCTGACTACTATGGATGTAGCGGATTTCTTGTCTTGGTCCAAAGAGCAAGGGTGTGAACTGGTTGTAGCAGATATGGATGGTACTCCGGCGCGTGGATTTGATTGGCCTAAGAAGTGTGCATTGGTTTTGGGTAATGAAGGACAAGGCGTTGGCGATGCCTTTAGACAGGCCGCTTCAAGAACGATCACCTTGCCAGGAGATTCATCCAAAATGGAAAGTCTGAATGTGGCCGTTAGTGGCGCTACTTTGTTGTACGAATACTCCGTTTCTGTATCCTAGACTTGTACTGGAGGTTCAGCAAGACCCCTCCGATCACCATTAGAATTCCCAAGAGTAAAGTCGCATTGGGTACAAATCCAAAAAGGACTATATCCCAGGTTAAAGCGAAAATTACACCAATGTATTTGAGTGGAGCCACCGTATTCACTTCAGAACTTTGATAGGCTTTTGTCATATAAACTTGCGCAAATTGGGTCAAGATACCTACGCCCAGTAGTAAGATCCAGTCCCATCCTTGAGGAGTAGTCCAATTGAACAAGCTGAATACAAGCATAATCGGCGTCGCGACTAAAGGGAAATACATTACCACAACTAAAGGTGCTTCATCTTTGAGCTTGCGAATGGCATTATAAGCCAAGCCTGAAAAAATGCTAGATAAAACACCTAGGATAAGCAGGTTCGCGGGGATTTGAGCGCTGGATCCTTTGACGACTACGATTCCCGCAAAACTCACCAAGAAAAATAACCACTGTGCCCAACGAGTTCGCTCACCTAGGAGAAATCCAGCTATGAATGCTGTAAAAAATGGGCTGAGGTATTGAATGGTCACAGCTGCACTGAGCGGCATTTTTTGAATGGTATAGAAGAAGATGGTCAATGCGGTTGTTCCTGCAAATCCACGAATCAAGAGCCATTTTTTATCGTTTCCCCAAGGATTCGTCTTCCTGCGTCGCAACAAGGTGTAACTGATAGCAAGAGTGATTAAAGATCGAAAAAGGACCAGTTCAGTGGCAGGGATGTGCGGCAGGTATTTGACCATGAGATTGACTCCAGCAAAGCAGAATACCGAAATCAACATGTATTGAACGCCTTTCTGCACTACTCGAAAGTGAAGTTGATCAGCACCGCTCGGTTTCGAATGCCATCTAATGCACTGACTTGAGTAGTTCCATCTTGAACCAATAGATTGGTTAGGCCCCAAGAGGCACGTATTTGAGGGGAAAATTTGAAGTATTCGAAGTAAAAATCGGTCCCAAATGCGACCTCGTAATCACCGGTGTGACGTTGCAATTTGAATAAGTTGTCATCGACCACTTTTGCCTTGGAAGCGAGGTCATTGGCATATCTAATTCCGCCCATGATGTACAGACGGTAGTTGTCAATTCGAACACTCTTGAATTTGAGATGCAGCGGAAATTGAACATAGGAACTTTCTATTTGGCGGCTAATGATGCGACGCTCACTGGTGAAAGGATCTTCCATATCAAAATGAAGATTGCGAACCGTTGCCGCAAAACCTGGGGTAAAACGAAGGTCAAAATGCTCGCTTAATCTGAGATTTGATATGATATTAATGTTGTATCCTGGGAGTGCTTCACTTGTCACGCCATATACGCCGTCTACCCCCGTAAGATTTTTGGTGTCTAAAGAAAAATCATACCAATTCAGGCCAATATGAAAGCCGAAATGCAGTTCGTCTTTATCATACAAAGGTTGGTTGCGCAGTCGTGAAAACTGTGCGTTAGCCCAAAAGGGAACCAATAGTAGAACGAATATGATGCGAACGACTTTCATGCTTTATAAACGCAGTTAGGCCTCTTTTCTTGCTTGGTAAATGGTTGCTATGCCAAAGGTGACAGGACGTGTTTGTTTAGGTTGAAGTCCCGCTTTTACTAATTCTTTTTCAAATGCCTCGCCGTATGGGAATGCTGCAACGCTCTCTGGAAGGTAGGTGTAGGCGCGTGGGTCTTTCGAGACCAGTTTTCCAATGGTTGGCAGAATGGCCTTAAAGTAGAACCAATACAGTTGTTTAAATGGGAATGATTTCGGAGTACTGAATTCTAAAACGACCAATTGACCACCTGGCTTCAAAACGCGCATCATGTCACTCAAGCCTTTTTGGAGGTTTTGGAAGTTTCGAACGCCAAAAGCAACGGTGATCGCATCAAAGGTATTGTCCGCATATGGCAGGTTCTCACTATCTCCCAATTCTAGAACGATCTTTTTATCCAATCCACGCTTGCCTACTTTTTCACGGCCTACTTCGAGCATACCTTCGCTAATATCAGCGCCGGTAATGTCCGCACCCGTGCCTTTTGCCAAGGCAATGGCTAAATCTGCAGTTCCGGTCGCTACATCAAGAATTAAAGTAGGCTTATCCGCAGCAACCATCTTCACAACCTTAGTGCGCCAACCTTTGTCAATGTTCAAAGACAATAGGTGGTTGAGCAAATCATAACGCTTGGATATGTTGTTAAACATGTCTGCAACTTGCTCTTTCTTTTCCTTGTTTGGATCGTAAGGTTTAATGTTTTCTGCTCCCGCCATTTTTGCTGAATTGATGCGCAAAGGTAGGCCATAGGATGTAACTTCGCAGGCATGAGCAGAAGAAGAGAATCGAAATCCGAGGAAGCGGAGAAAAAGCGCAAAATGCTGACCGCGAAAGACTTAGGTCAATTGCGAAAAATTCTTGCCTATGTAAAGCCGCACAAGGGTCTGTGGGCATTGGGATTTTTCTTCCTGCTGATCACTATGGGGACCTCGTTGCTCTTTCCAAAATTACTTGGTGGTCTAATGGCTTCTTCAGCAGATAACTTGCGAACGAATATGCTCGAGATGATGGCATTACTTGCCATTCAAAGTGTTGCTGGGTTTTTTCGAGTGGTTTTGTTTGTCATGGTTACCGAGCGCGCCCTTGCAGCCATTCGTGGGGATCTGTATACTCATTTGCTGCACCTTCCAATGTCGTTTTTTAATTCTAAACGCGTTGGCGAATTAAATTCAAGAGTAGCTTCGGATACCTCGCAAATTGGAGAAACGTTAACTACAACTTTTGCCGAATTTCTTAGAGGTTTAAGCATGGTCATAGGCGGTATAGGGATCTTAGCCTTTACCTCGATTAAGTTGACCTTATTCATTGTTGGCGTCATACCACCGCTCATCATTGTAACCTTCATCTTTGGTCGATTCATACGTAAATACGCGAAGAAAGTACAAGATGAAATAGCCGCCTCGAATACCATTGTTGAAGAGACCTTCGCGGGAATTCAAACGGTAAAGGCATTTGCAAACGAGGCCTGGGAGCAAAGCCGATACGGCAAGCGTATTCGTGAAGTGGTCGGTTTAGCCATCACCGGAGGATACTACCGCGGTGCATTTTCAAGTTTCATCACCTTTGGTCTTTTTGGTGCCATAGCGTTAGTCATTTGGTTTGGTGCTGGAATGGTTCACGAAGGCGAATTGGCAGCAGACAAACTCAATGAGTTTATTTTATATGCATTGTTCATTGGTGGCTCTATAGGTGGATTGGCCTCTGTTTATGCCCAATTACAGAAGGCGGTTGGTGCGACCGAAACCATCTTTTCATTAATGGATGAAGAGAAGGAAATGGAGCAGAGTGTCGAAAACCCAACGTCCATTCAAATCGAGGGCATTTCTTTCAAGGACATCAACTTCAGCTATCCCACGCGCCCGGATGTTCAGGTACTTAAAAATCTTTCTTTTGATCTGAAAAAGGGCCAAACCCTAGCACTAGTAGGTAAAAGCGGATCAGGAAAGTCTACCGTGGCATCATTACTCATGCGCTTTTACGGGACCGATTCAGGCAGCATCTCCACCGGAGCATACAATGTACGTGATTTGGATCTGCAATCTTGGCGCAAGTCGCTTGCGCTTGTTCCGCAAGATGTATTGCTCTTTGGTGGAACCATAGGTGAAAACATCTCGTACGGAAAAACAGATGCGACTGAGGAAGAGATTATCCAAGCCGCTAAAGAAGCGAATGCGTGGGAATTCATATCCCAATTCCCTGAAGGTTTAGAAACCAAGGTTGGAGATCGCGGTATTCAGCTTAGTGGTGGACAGCGCCAACGCGTTGCCATTGCACGCGCCCTATTGAAAGATCCTCAGCTTCTCATTCTTGATGAGGCGACAAGCGCCTTGGATAGCGAGAGCGAGCGACTGGTTCAGGAGGCCCTAGAACGGCTGATGAAAGGTAGAACGTCTGTAGTCATCGCACATCGATTAAGCACGATTAGAAAGGCACATCAGATTGTGGTTATGGACCAAGGAAGCATTGTTGAACGCGGCAACCACGACGATTTGATGAGTCAGGACGGAGCCTATGCAGAATTGGTCAAGCTTCAGGACGTCTTGCGCAGTGATGTCGAAGAGAATATAGATTAAGCCCTTGTGGCACGAAAAACCCTTAGTAAATTGTTGGAATGAAAATCTTCGATAAATATCCAATGCTCAAATGGTTGATGAACAAGTATGTCATCACGGGACTGAGTTTTGTGGCATGGATGATTTTTCTGGATGCCAACAATTATTTCATTCACAGCGAGCTGAGTGAACAAATTGAAAACCTCGAAAACGATATCGAGTATTACGAGCAAACCCTGGAGGAGGAGCGCGAGCTTTTGAACCAATTGGAAACGAACCCCGAAGCTTTTGAACGCTATGCCCGAGAAAATTTCGGCATGCATAAAGAAGGGGAGACCATAACTATCATAGAATTCGAAACGGACCAGGATGACTAAATCCACCAACAGAACCTACCCTGACGGCACGCCCGTCGAACCACTTTACACAAAAGGACCACAGAACAACCCCGGATTTCGATCCGAGCCTTGGTGGACTATGGTGCAAGAACACCTGGTTGAAAAAGAGTTTAAAGCCAATGATTGGGCACTTGAGCGGCTAAAACATGGCGCAAGCGGGCTTCTTTTTTATCTGAACGAGGAACACTATTTACCTCGGATTTTACGCGACATCCAATTGCCTTACATCAACCTTTCCTTAGTTGTCGAAGGCAGTGGACCCGCTGTTATGGAATCGCTTTTACACCATGCACACAGCGAAATATTGGCAATTGATCAAATCAAGGGCACGATCAATATCGATCCCGTAGAAATCGCTGCACGCACAGGGGTGTGGAATGAGGATAAGATGTATGAGTTGGGTGAGTTGAGCAGATTAACACCGCCGCAATTTAAATACATGTGTTGCAATGCCAATCTCTATGGTGCCTGTGGCGCATCAGCGGCGACCCAGCTTGGACTGGCCGCCGCGCATCTAGACTTTTATCTAGATAATTTCGGCAGTGTTGGATACAGTCAATATTGGCTGGCCCTGACGAGCGGTACACACATGTTTGAAGAAATGGCCAAAGTTCGTGGTGCCCGATTGCTTTGGTCTAAACTTCTAAAAGAATACGAACTGCCTGAAGTTCATCTAGAGATCTATACCGAAACTTCAACGACCCATCAAAGCATCTATGATTTGCACTCGAATTTATTACGTGGTGCATCTTCTGCATTTGGTGCAATCGTTGGTGGTGCAGATCACGTTCAGATTCGTCCATACAACAGTGCCGTCCAATGGGCCGATCCGGAAGGGGAGCGATTAGCACTGAACCAGCACTTTATGTTGGCTTACGAAAGTCACCTCGACCATGTTAGTGATCCAGCGGCCGGAGCCTATTTCATCGAAACCAAGACCCAAGAGCTCGTTGATCAAGCATGGGAATACCTTCAAGCGATCCGTTCTCATGGCGGAATTATAGCCGCATTGCGTAAAGGGGTGATTCAGGATAGAATTGCAGCTGATGTAGCTCAAGGACAGCCTGAACAAGTGCTGGGAACAAACCTGTATCCATCGGTTAATGACCAATGGCCTGAAGATTTTGTTGTGAAGGAACCCCGAACTCGTGAGCAGCATCAAAAAGTTCATGCGGATAAGGAAATTGAACCTTTGATGCCCATTCGATGGGCCGCAAAAGCCGAATTTGAGCGTGCAAGTCAAACCGTGAAAAACGCATAACCATGGACCAGAAGAAAATTTGGAATACTCCTGAGCAGATTGCGGTGAAGACAAGCTATGGTCAGGAAGACATCCACGATGTTAAACACGTTGGAACATTACCCGGTGAGCCGCCCTACGTGCGTGGTCCTTACAGTACCATGTATGTAGGTCGTCCATGGACCATTCGTCAGTACGCTGGTTTTTCTACAGCAACTGAATCGAATGCATTTTACCGCCGCAACCTAGCAGCCGGACAAAAGGGGCTCTCGGTGGCTTTTGATCTGGCTACGCACCGTGGCTACGATAGTGATCATGAACGAGTGCTGGGCGATGTTGGAAAAGCTGGCGTTGCCATTGATAGTGTGGAGGACATGAAAGTGCTCTTTGATGGTATTCCATTGGATCAGATGTCGGTATCTATGACCATGAATGGAGCCGTATTGCCGATTATGGCGTTTTATATTGTTGCAGCCCAAGAGCAAGGCGTATCGTTAGACCAGTTGAGTGGAACCATTCAAAATGATATTTTGAAGGAATTCATGGTGCGCAACACATACATCTACCCACCCAAAGAGAGCATGCGCATCATTTCTGACATCTTTGCTTTTACGAGTAAACGAATGCCGAAATTCAATAGCATCTCTATTTCTGGTTACCACATGCAGGAGGCAGGAGCGACCGCCGATATTGAGATGGCATACACGCTTTGCGACGGTCTCGAGTATGTTAAAACAGGCGTTGCTGCCGGGTTAGATATCGATTCGTTTGCTCCAAGATTGAGTTTCTTCTGGGGCATAGGAATGAATCCCTTCATGGAAATCGCGAAGATGCGGGCTGCCCGATTCCTTTGGTCAAAAAACATGGAGGCCCTTGGCGCAAAGAACCCAAAATCATTGGCCTTGCGAACGCACAGTCAAACTTCAGGTTGGTCACTTACTGAGCAAGATCCTTTTAACAATGTAACCCGTACAGCCATTGAAGCTATGGCCGCTACGATGGGGGGGACTCAAAGTTTGCATACCAATTCGCTAGATGAAGCCATTGCCTTACCAACAGATTTTTCAGCACGTATAGCCCGCAATACGCAGTTGCATTTGCAATTGGAAACGGATATTACATTCACAGCAGATCCTTGGGGAGGTTCGTATTATGTCGAAAAGCTAACGGCAGACCTTATTGAGCGTGCTGAAGCATTGATGGCTGAGGTTGAAGAGCTCGGTGGAATGACCAAAGCTATCGAAGCAGGTATTCCCAAACTCCGAATAGAGGAGGCAGCTGCTAAAAAGCAAGCGCGAATTGATAGTGGGGCAGATATTATCGTTGGAGTGAACGCATTCCAATCCACCCAGAAAACGGAAATTGATATTCTCGAAGTTCAAGGTGATGAAGTGCTTCAACAGCAGTTGGAGGGACTTCGTATACTCAAGGCAAACCGTGATGAGAAGGCAGTTGCTAAGGCACTCGATGCATTGGCCCAATGCGCGGTGAATCAAAAAGGAAATTTGCTAGAGTTAGCTGTTGAGGCGGCGCGTGTCCGTGCAACACTAGGAGAGATTTCGCTAGCTTTGGAGAACCACTGGGGTCGGTATGTGGCGAAAACACAAACCATCAGTGGGGTTTACTCAAATGAAATGAAGAAAAACGAAGACTTTGCGGCAGCCCTAAAAGCTGCGGATGCTTTTGCCGAAAAGATAGGTCGTAGACCGCGCATCATGATTGCGAAGATGGGCCAAGATGGCCATGATAGAGGTGCCAAGGTTGTGGCAACGTCCTTCGCAGACTTGGGATTTGATGTCGATATGGGGCCGTTGTTTCAAACGCCTAAAGAGGCAGCAAAGCAAGCTGTAGAAAACGATGTGCACATTCTTGGGATCAGTTCTTTAGCCGCTGGGCATAAAACGCTTGTTCCAGCAGTAATGGAAGAACTCAAAGCACTCGGTCGTGAGGACATTCTCATCATCGTTGGTGGTGTTATTCCAGCGCAGGATTATGATTACCTATACGATAGAGGTGTGGCAGGAATTTTTGGTCCAGGGACGGCCATTGCCAAGGCGGCAAAATCGATTTTAGATATTCTCATTGACGTTCAGTAAATAAAGAAGCCCCGCAATGCGGGGCTTCTTTATTTATGTTCTAAAGTGGGCGCGAAGCCCGAACGAG
>CAYNLA010000027.1:11203-17245 GCA_964397915.1 uncultured Polaribacter sp.
TTTACGATCATGCTCATTCAGCAAGATCTTTCTCAAACGGATGCTTTCCGGTGTTACCTCCACGAATTCATCTGGGCCAATGTACTCCATGGCTTCTTCCAAGCTGAATTTAATTGGGGTTGCAAGAGCGGTGTTGTCATCTTTACCTGCCGCACGCATGTTGTTCAATTGCTTGGCAACACATGGATTGACAACGAGGTCACCCGGCTTGTTTTGCTCACCGATAACTTGGCCACCGTAGATCTCATCACCTGGCTCGATAAAGAATTTACCGCGATCTTGTAGTTTATCTAGTGAGTATGCACTTGCCTTTCCTGCTTCCTTTGCGATCAGTACACCTGAGATGCGACGCTCCATATCACCTTTGTAGGGTTGATACTCTTTTAGGCGGTGCGCCATAATGGCCTCTCCCGAGGTTGCAGTTAGAACGTTGTTACGCAATCCCATGATTCCTCGTGATGGAATTTCAAACTCCAATCGGGTGAGATCACTTTTAGGCTCCATAACCAAAAGTTCACCTTTGCGGCGCGTTACAAGTTCGATGACCTTACCAGAGGTTTCTTCAGGACAGTCCACCGTGAGAATTTCAATAGGTTCGTGTTTAACCCCGTCAATGGTCTTGAAAATCACCTGAGGCATACCCAATTGAAGTTCGTAACCTTCACGACGCATGGTCTCAATTAAGATACCCAAGTGAAGAATTCCACGTCCGTGTACAATGAATTGGTCTGCAGAACCGGTTTCGTCTACTTTCAATGCGAGGTTTTTCTCAATTTCTTGCATCAAACGCTCACGAATCTTTTGTGAGGTTACGTGCTTACCCTCCTTACCAAAGAATGGCGAGTTGTTGATTGAGAACAACATGCTCATTGTTGGCTTGTCGATTTCTATGGTTGGCAATGCCTCTGGATTTTCCGCATCTGCGATAGTGTCGCCGATTTCAAATCCTTCGATTCCATTAATCGCTACAATCTCACCTGCATTTGCTTCAGTGGTTTTGCTCTTACCCAATCCTTCAAACGTCATGAGTTCTTTGATGCGCGCTTTTTTGACGGTGCCATCACGTTGACACAAGCTCACCGGCATGTTTTCGCGAATGGTCCCGCGGGTCACGCGACCAACGGCGATACGACCAGTGAAAGAGCTGAAATCCAATGAGGTGATTTGCATTTGCAATGTGCCCTCACTAACCGCAGGTGCTGGAATAATGTCGATAATGGTGTCGAGTAAGTAGGTGATGTCCTCCGTTGGATTCTGCCAATCTGGTCCCATCCATTTTTCCTTTCCAGAACCATAAACGGTAGTGAACTCAAGTTGCTCCTCGGTTGCATCCAGGTTAAAGAAAAGCTCGAATACTTGGTCGTGTACTAGGTCTGGGGTACAGTTTGGTTTATCAACTTTGTTGATCACTACAATGGGTGTTTTACCCAATGCAAGTGCTTTTTGTAGTACGAATCTCGTTTGTGGCATAGGGCCCTCGAAGGCATCAACCAACAAGATTACACCATCTGCCATGTTCAATACACGCTCAACTTCACCTCCGAAATCACTGTGACCAGGGGTATCAATAATGTTGATTTTTGTGTCTTTCCAGTGAATACTCACATTTTTAGAAAGAATGGTGATTCCGCGCTCACGCTCGAGATCATTATTGTCCAAGAGGAGGTCATCCACTTGTTGATTGTCACGGAAAAGCTTCGCTGTATGAAGCATGTTGTCTACCAAGGTGGTTTTACCGTGGTCAACGTGGGCGATAATGGCGATGTTGCGCAAATTCATGTGCTGAAAAATTTGCGGCAAAAGTAGGCTCTTTTATTCCGTTAGACTAACTTATTAAGAACCAGTTTTAACCCTTAACCCATTTTATTATGAAAATCGCCTTGAAAATGGTGCAACTTGTTGTGCCACTGAGTATTATTAGCTTATTGTCCTTTCCTTTGCTGGGCGCGGAATCCCTATCTAGAGATACCGTCGTTTTTGACTTCAGAACTAGTGGAATTGCAGCTCAATCATTCCAGAGCAGATTATACGTGGACACCCTGGGATTTGCAACCATGAACGTCCAAACCTTTTGTGATCAGCATTATATCGGCAATGTATTGGATCCCCATTTAGCCATTTATAAGCAAAGTGTGCCGCTCGAGCAGGCCTGTTATCCAAAGAGCAGTTTCTATCCCTTAATGGCTGTTGGAGAGGGGTGGTTGGAGGCCTCTGGAGCGCCGGGCTATTTCTTTATTCCACCCGATGTGCTTCCTGGTCACCAGCCCGTATTATTACAAGGTATGGGCCCACACAAAATATATTGGTTGGGTGCGGATCACCCGGATGTTGAGCGCGTTTTTAATTGGAATAATCGGTCCGTTCGCGCTGAGCGAAAGAATGGGCAATGGTTGAAAAAGATTCGCATTCGAGAATAGGGCAGAATTCATTAAGTTGCACCCTCAACACACACGCATCATGTATAGCACACCTTGGATGAGCGATATCGTTGTGGGCACAATGCGCTGGGGAATTTGGGATGCCAAGTTCACTACTGCGCAATACGAAGAGATCATTGCCCACGCCATGGAATTGGGATTCTCCACCTTTGACCATGCTGATATCTATGGAGACCATACGACGGAGGCAGAGTTTGGCGCAGCCTTAAGGCAGCACCCGGAATGGCGTTCGAATATGGAAATTGTGACAAAATGCGGAATCATTCGCGTTTGTGATCAGAAGCCCAATCACTACATCAAGGCCTATGATTTCACCAAGGGACATATTCTACAAAGTGTAGAGGACAGCCTTAGAAATCTATGTACAGATTATATCGATGTGTTGTTATTGCACCGTCCAGATGTGTTAATGGATCCGGATGAAGTAGGAGAGGCCTTTGAAGAACTTTATCAGAGCGGAAAAGTCCGCAGTTTTGGAGTAAGTAATTTCACTCCGTCACAAGTGAAACTATTGCAAACCACTGTGCCGATAGGAGTGCATCAGATAGAGGTAAGTGTAAAGGAGGTCAGTGCCTTTGATGATGGCCGATTGGACCAATGCATGATGGACAATATCATACCGATGGCTTGGTCTCCGCTTGGGGGTGGTAGCTTACCTAAGTCATTGATGAAAACCTTAACGTCCATGGCACAGGATTTTGGGGTTAGCCCGGAAGTGCTTGCCATTGCATGGCTGTTACAGCATCCATCAGGCATTTTACCTGTAACAGGTACCTCGAAAAAAGAACGACTCACAGAAGTGCGTGAAGCATTGAACATACAATTGGACCGCCAGCAATGGTATTCTATTTACCAAGCATCTACAGGAACAAGCTTGCCTTAATTTATGGAGCACACTGAAAACTTACTGCCCGGCGCAGCCAATTATGAAAGTCACGTTGGACTCAAATTCCAACTCTACAATTCCCTGTTTTTGACCCTTCCATTGGATGGAATTAAGAATACAGGAATTTTTATTCCCGTCCTTAATGAATATTGTCTTAATCGATTAGCAGAAGGCCACAGCCCCAAGGAAATCATTGAGCAATTCTTCGAAGAATACAAGGACGGCGATAACGACCAAGAACATGTAGACTTCCTTTTTAAGGTCATTCAATACATAGAGCGTCAGGTTGTGCTTGTTGACGCCCTTGAAGATGCGGCCTACGCGAAACTTAATAACCTTGGTGGAAAAGGTTCCTTGAGTGAGTTTATGATTCGCATGGAGCGCGCGGGTAACTTAAACGAGTTGATGAACCGCTTGCAAGCATTCTCGATTCGCCCGGTCCTTACTGCGCACCCAACGCAGTTTTATCCAGGCCGTGTTTTGGCGATCATTACGGATTTGACCGACGCCATTCAGGCCAATGACCTCACGGCCATTCGCATGTACTTAAAGCAGCTTGGGAAAACGCCGTTCTTCCAAAAGACCAAACCAACCCCATATGATGAGGCCATTAACCTAATTTGGTACTTGCAAAACGTGTTCTACCAAAGTGCTGGGGATATCACCGCGGAAATGCGCCGTTCCTTACCAAACTGGGACGGTACGCTCAACTTGATCAATCTTGGCTTTTGGCCGGGTGGTGACCGAGACGGAAATCCTTATGTGAGCATCGATACAACTTTACAGGTAGCAAATAGATTGCGCGATGTGCTCTTGCAATGCTACTACCAAGATCTGAGAAACTTACGTCGAAGAATTTCCTTTGCTGGCGTCTATGAAGATTTGATGGACATTGAAAAAATGGTGTTGAAATGCATCCGCCATCAAGAAGAATGGGATTTTGTCCGATTTAGAAGTGCCCTTCATAAGGTTCTAGCAGATTTGCACGAACAACACGATAGCATTTTTGTAGAGTTGGTTGAAGAGTTACTGGATCGTGTGGCCCTTTTCGGCTCACACTTTGCAAGTATAGATATCCGTCAGGATAGCCGTGAGATCAAACGTGCATTTGATGCTTTAGCCGAACAATTAAAGGTAGAGGTGCCCGAAACTCCTGGAGAACTATTCTCACTTGATGCCCAGTGGGACGGTACCTTGACAGGTGACGATCGCATAGATGATACCTTACAGAGTTTTAAAGTGATTCGCGAAATTCAAGCGAAGAATGGACCAAAAGGTGCGCACCGATACATCATTTCAAACTGTAGGGGTGCTATGGACGTCGCTCGCGTATTCGCAATAGCTCGTTGGACCGCATTTGGCGACGAAAAAATCAGTGTAGATATCATTCCATTATTTGAGACAATCAATGATCTCGTTGGTGCCGGAGCCTCAATGAATACACTCTACTCTGAGCTAAATTACCGTGCACACCTCACTCAACGGGGCAACAAACAAACCATCATGCTCGGGTTCTCCGACGGAACTAAGGATGGTGGGTATATGAGTGCCAATTGGAATATTTACCGTGCTAAAGAAAACCTAACGCGTATTTCTAAGCAGCACGATATCGATGTGCTCTTCTTCGATGGTCGGGGCGGGCCGCCAGCCCGTGGAGGTGGAAATACCCATAACTTCTATGCTTCCTTGGGCTCGCAGATTGCTTCATCAGAAATTCAACTTACCGTACAAGGGCAAACCATCTCGAGCAACTTCGGTACTCCGGAGAGTGCGCAGTTCAATATGGAACAGCTCATCACTGCTGGCCTGGAGAATATTCTGTTGACGGATGAGACCAAAACACTTGAGCCACAGGAGCGTCAACTTTTGGAAGAGCTCAGCGACATCAGCTTAAAGCATTACACCGAACTTAAGGAACACCCGCTCTTCACTGAATTCCTAGAGGAAATGAGCCCTCTGAAGTACTACGGTATGGCGAATATTGGTTCACGCCCTTCTAAACGCGGTAAGGCCAAGAAACTCGAGCTTGATGATCTGCGTGCGATCCCTTTTGTGGGTGCTTGGTCACAGCTCAAAATGAACATTCCTGGATTTTATGGTCTAGGAAAGGCTTTCCAAGACCTTTCAGAGGCTGGCCGATTACACGAAGTGCAAAGCCTCTACCGCAAGTCGAAGTTCTTCCGCACGCTTATCGAAAATTCAATGCAGAGCATGTGTAAGACCTTCTTCCCATTAACTGCGTATATGGCAGATGATGCCAAGTTTGGCGGCTTTTGGAATGTGTTGAACGATGAATTCGAACGGACGGAGAAGTGGGTGTTGAAGGTAAGTGGGCAGCCGGAGCTATTGAGCAACAACCCAGGTATTAAGGCCTCTATCGCTCTACGCGAGAATATCGTACTTCCTTTGCTCGTCATTCAGCAGTATGCGTTGATCTCTTTGAGAGAGGAGCAACTCACAGATGCGCAGCGTTCTATTTACGAAAAGATGGTTGTACGGTCGCTCTATGGAAACATCAATGCCTCTCGAAACAGCGCGTAGCGCAAAATTTATGACTCCATAAAAAAGGCGCCCGCAGGGCGCCTTTTTTTATTCCTGAAATCTAAGGTCGTACCGCCAACCGGCATAGACCTGACGACCCATAATAGGCCCCCAAACGATGGAGGCATCGAAGTTTCCGTCAAATGGCAAATCACCACCGACGATAGGGTTCAACTG
>CAYNLA010000028.1:0-17168 GCA_964397915.1 uncultured Polaribacter sp.
TGGGCACCATTGCGGAACAATTGGACAGTGTGCCAGGTTATGATTGGCAAGATGTATTGGGCGATTATGGCCAATATGGCCTGAAGCATACGGCCGGAATTAGCACGAATGCAACCTTACTGAAATACATCACCTTCAGTCCCAATGCAAACATTACCGAACGGTGGTATTTCCAACAGTACGACTACACTTTTGATCCTGGTTTGAACAAGGCAACGTTGACGGATACCATTCCTGGTTTTACAGCGGTGCGTGATTTTGGGTTAAACGCTTCATTAAACACAAAAATTTACGGAACGTTCTTATTCTCTCGTGGCCCTGTAAAGGCGGTTCGCCACATGATTACCCCACGGGTTTCGTTTAATTACCGTCCGGATTTTGGCGATCCCGCTTGGAACTACTATCAAAGTTTTACCGACACTCTTGGCAATGACCTGTATTACAATCGCTACAATGGGTTTTTATATGGATCTCCAGGGCGTGGGAGCAATGGCTCCATCAATTTTAACCTCGATAATAATGTTGAGGCGAAAGTGGTTGACCGTTCGGATACTACCGGGACATTGAAGAAGGTTAGTGTGTTAGAGCGTTTTAACCTCAGTACGGACTACAACATGAATGCGGCCAATGGCTTTAATTGGAACATTGTCCGAGTAACAGCACAAAGTGCGCTCTTCAACAAAAAACTTCGCATCAGCTATCAAGGACAGTTCGATCCCTACGGTTATGATGCGGCAGGGGAGCGCATCGCCAATTTGGCATTTACTATGGGCCAGAGTCCACTCATTCACCGAACTTCTCAATTTCAGGCGAGTACCCAGTTGCGCAGCAACCGAAAAACGAGCCGTCAAGCGGTAATGTATGAGCAGCGCGGTGGAGCATTTACAGAGGGCGACATCGATTATTACAATTACTCCGATATGGTTCCGCTTCGGACCGATTGGGACATACGCATCAACTACGATGTGCGTTTGGTGACGAATGTTGAAGCCGCGGCCGTAGGGGAGACCGTTCCGGATTTCATGCACGAATTTGCTGCCCATTCCTTGAGCTTAAGTGGATCGTACCGTCCCACGGATCATTGGTCGTTAAACTACCGTACCGGGGTAGATATTGCCAAGCGGACAGCAGCCTTTACCACCATTAATGCGGTCCGTGACCTTCACTGTTGGGAGATGAAGATTTCATGGGTGCCTTTTGGAACGACACGCTCTTATATGATTGGTATCAACCTGAAGAATCAGCAGTTCCAACAAGTCAAAGCCCAGCGTCGTCGAACGGCTATTGATTTCTAGTCTAAAAGATTTACCCAGTTCCGAATCATATCCAACCCTTGAGGTGTTAGCACACTTTCTGGGTGGAATTGGACGGCATAGGCCTGAGCAGCTGTGTTTTCCATGACCATGGGGGCATGATCTTCCAGTGCCACCGCACAGAGCGTCCAACCTTTGAGGCTTTCCGGACGTACAGCCCAACTGTGGTATAAACCTACTTGGAGGTCTTTGATGTTTTGGAGTAAAATGCTCTCGCTCTTTCTTTGAAGTATGGCCGTTCTGCCATGCATTACACCATCTCTGTTGTAAAGAGTTCCACCGGTATGTTCTGCAAGCGCCTGCATTCCGAGGCAAACACCTAGAATAGGAAGCGTCCCGAATGCTTTTTCGATAATCGTCATTAATTGGCCACTCTCCTTGGGAAGACCGGGTCCCGGACTTAGTACCAGACCATTGTAGTTTGAGCACTGGATGCCATTAAGTTCAGGGCTGTCATTTCGCAATACTCGTACCTCTACGTCCAATTGTTCCAAGTAATGAACGAGGTTGTAGGTAAAACTGTCGTAATTGTCGATGAGCAAGACTTTCATGGACGCAAATATGGGTTAAATTGAGGTATAAATTTTTACGCATGAAAAAAGCAATTGAAGGAAAAGGACTTGCTCCAGCCATAGGACCTTACAGCGCAGGCATCACGTACGGGGATATGATTTTCACCTCGGGACAGATCGCTATGGATCCGCACACAGGTGAATTGGCTTTAGGCGCCAATGTGGCAGAAGAAGCCGAGCGAGTATTGAATAATTTGCAAGCCGTTCTTCTAGCGGCAGGGGCCGATTTATCCTGTGTAGTCAAGACCTCTATCTTTTTAAGCAGCATGGATTTATTCCCTGTAGTCAATGAGGTTTATGCGCGCTATTTCAAGGAGCCATACCCGGCTCGCGAGACCGTGGCCGTGAAGACCTTACCAAAAAATGTAAATGTTGAGATATCCTGTATTGCAATGCGAAAGCGTTAAGGATTTAGAATGTAAATTGCACCCTCATTAAAAACACATCTTCATGGATTTTGACGTAATAGTTGTGGGCTCAGGCCCTGGTGGTTATGTAACGGCGATTCGCGCCTCTCAATTGGGACTTAAAACTGCAGTGGTTGAAAAAGAAAACCTCGGTGGTGTTTGTTTGAATTGGGGTTGTATTCCTACCAAGGCGCTTTTGAAGAGCGCACAAGTTTTTGAATATGTAAAGCACGCTGAAGATTTTGGTATCTCTATTAAAGAGTACGATAAAGACTTTGGTGCTGTGGTGAAGCGCTCTCGTGAAGTTGCCAATGGCATGAGCGGTGGCGTTCAATTCTTGATGAAGAAAAACAAAATCACCGTATTGGATGGTTTTGGAACGGTGAAGCCTGGAAAAAAGGTAGCTGTTGCTGCCGCCGATGGTAAAGAGACGGTATATTCTGCAAACCATATTATTATCGCCACTGGTGCTCGTTCACGCGAGTTGCCAAACTTGCCTCAGGATGGCAAGAAAATCATTGGCTACCGTCAAGCGATGACGTTGGATAAGCAACCTAAGAAAATGGTGGTTGTAGGTTCTGGTGCCATTGGTATTGAATTCGCATACTTCTACAACAGCATGGGTACTGAAGTAACCATCGTTGAATACATGCCGAACATCGTGCCCGTAGAAGATGAAGAAGTAAGCAAGCAGCTTGAGCGCAACTTCAAGAAGGCTGGAGTGAACATCATGACCAACGCTGAGGTAACGGGAGTAGATACTTCTGGAAAAGGCTGCGTAGTTAATGTAAAGACCAAGAAAGGCGAAGAGCAAATCGAGTGCGATATCGTTCTTTCAGCTGTTGGAATCACACCAAACATTGAAGGTATTGGTCTAGAAGAGGTTGGTATCGCTACGGATCGTGGTCGCGTATTGGTGAATGACTTCTACCAAACCACCGTTCCTGGGTACTATGCAATTGGTGATATCGTTAAAGGTCCAGCACTTGCCCATGTCGCTTCAGCAGAGGGTATTCTTTGTGTTGAGAAGATTGCAGGTATGCACGTAGAAGCCTTGGATTACAATAACATCCCGGGATGTACGTACTGTTTCCCTGAAGTAGCATCAGTAGGCTACACAGAGAAGGCTGCGAAAGAGGCTGGATATGAGCTTAAGGTGGGTAAGTTCCCATTCTCTGCTTCTGGTAAGGCATCTGCCTCAGGTCACAAGGACGGATTCATCAAAGTGATTTATGATGCAAAATATGGCGAGCTTTTAGGTGCGCACATGATCGGTGCGAATGTAACTGAGATGATTGCTGAGGCAGTTGTTGCTCGTAAACTTGAAACTACAGGTCACGAAATATTGAAAACTGTTCACCCGCACCCAACCCTCAGCGAGGCCTTTATGGAGGCAACTGCTGCGGCGTACGATGAGGTGATTCACCTATAAAACCTGTTAGGAATATTTATACGGCCGCCCCAACTTTGGGGCGGCTTTTTTGTTGCCTGTTTATGAGTACACCAGCAGTAGATATCCAAGACCTAAAGTTCGCTTTTGATACCACAACCTTCGATTTTGGGAGCGCCCAAATTCAGCCAGGTCAGGTAGTGGTTCTTTTGGGGCCAAGTGGTGCCGGAAAGAGCACATTGATGCGCTTGTTGCGCGGGGAATTGGATCCACTAGAAGGTACAGTTCACATTACAGGAGAACAAGTTCAAACGCGCAAGAAGGCCTTGGTTCTGAATGAGACGAGAGCGGGATGGGTTCCTCAGTTAGACGATTTGCAACCCATGCTGAGTGCGCGAGAAAACATTGCACATCATCTACTTCGTTTGGACGAGGAAGAGCGTGAGGAACGCGTGGATCGTCTTTTAACGACAATGCACTTAAAAGGATATGATGCCTTGCCAGTTCGATCTCTAAGTGGTGGTCAGCGTCAACGGGTTAGTATTGCGAAGGCGATGGCCAACGAGCCGCCCGTATTGCTTATGGATGAGAGTTTAGCGCAGCTGGATTTAAGGACAAAAACATCTATTCTACTGGATGTCAAACGCATGGTTCGTGAGACGCAGACTGCAGCAATCTTGGTTTTGCACGATCCAACGGATGCATTAATGATTGCGGATGAGCTTTGGGTAATACGAGATGGCGCGCTCGTGCAGAAGGGCCATCCGAAGACTATTGTTAATCAACCTGAAAGTCATGCAATCGCAGGGCTCTTTGATCATATTAATGTCGTGCCGCGTGATGTGGACATTCCTGGTTCATGGCGTTTGGACGGGGAGGAGAAGTGGTTGTTTGCGCATGAATTACCAGCGCTTGAAGGTGCTGAGGTTTTGGAGGTCTTCACGACTCCATCAGGTCAAATGCAACTGCTTGCATGGAAGGGACTGGAACTTCTTAAAAAGTAAAATGCCCCGCTCCAAAGGAACGAGGCATTTCTTAAGTACTCCAAAAATTATTACTTCACCTTATCAACGATCGCTTTGAACGCTTCAGGGTGGTTCATGGCTAAATCAGCCAATACCTTACGGTTCAATTCAATGTTTGCCTTCTTGGCTGCTCCCATAAACTGAGAGTAAGACATTCCGTGCAAACGTGCACCTGCGTTGATACGCTGGATCCACAATGCGCGGAAGGTGCGTTTTTTGTTCTTACGGTCGCGGTAAGCATACGTTAGACCTTTCTCTACCGCATTTTTAGCAACCGTCCAAACGTTTTTGCGACGACCAAAGTACCCTTTGGCGTGCTTCATCAATTTTTTTCTGCGCTCTCTAGAAGCTACAGCATTTACTGAACGTGGCATAATTGTTTAATTTTTTGTGAGAGGTACTTCTACTGTTACAAGAAGGTTTAGCTACCCAGCACAGGGTTATTAACTAACTCTGGGAATTACTTCATTCCCAATTGTTTCTTGATGTTCGCTTCGTCAGAAGCGTCTACCAAGCCAGATTTAGTCAAACGACGTTTCTGGTCCGTTGCTTTTTTAGTCAAAATGTGTGACTTGAAAGCGTGTTTTCTTTTGATTTTACCAGAGCCAGTAAGCTTGAAACGCTTTTTAGCACTGGATTTGGTTTTCATTTTTGGCATGATTCAACTGTTATTTATTGGAGTTACTTACTTTTTCGGGGCGATGGTAATGTTCATCTTCTTACCATCCATGGAAGGCATATGTTCTACCTTTCCATATTCCTCAAGGTCTTGCGCGAGGCGCAACAAAAGGATTTCGCCTTGATCCTTGAAGACAATCGAGCGTCCACGGAAGAAAACGAAGGCTTTTACCTTGGCACCACTTTGCAAAAACTCAATGGCGTGTTTTCTTTTGAACTCGTAGTCGTGATCTGAGGTGTTGGGTCCAAAACGGATCTCCTTGATAACCACTTTAACGGCCTTTGCAGCGAGCTCTTTTTGCTTCTTGCGTTGGTCGTACATGAACTTGCTGTAGTCAATGATTTTACATACCGGTGGATCTGCATTTGGCGAAATTTCGACCAAGTCTAAATCCATATCATCTGCCATACGCATGGCATCACGGGTGTTGAAAACACCAGGTTCTACATTGTCTCCAACGAGGCGTATTTTAGGTACGCGAATCTTCTCGTTGATTCTGTGGTTTGCGGCCAGTTTCTCTTTCGGCTGCTTTCTTTTACCTCTTCTCAGTGTACTTTAAATTAAATTAAACTTCTATTAATCAATAAGTTGCGAAATCTCATCCGCAATCAATTTTACAAATTCTTCTTTGGACATAGCGCCTTGGTCTCCTTGACTATGGCGACGAACACTCAGCTGACCGCTCTCTACTTCCTTCTCGCCAACGATCAACATGAATGGAGTTTTTGATACTTCAGCATCGCGTATCTTCCTGCCAATCTTTTCGTTACGTTCGTCTACGAGGGCGCGAATATCGGAAATTTCTAGGAATTGTGCTACCTCTTTTGCGTAGTCATTGTATTTGTCGCTTACCGGCAAAATCTTGACTTGCTCTGGTGTAAGCCATAATGGGAAGTTTCCACCACAGTGCTCGAGCAATACAGCGACGAAGCGTTCCATGGAACCGAACGGTGCGCGGTGAATCATGACAGGGCGGTGTACCTGGTTATCACTTCCTTTGTATTCGAGTTCGAAACGCTCCGGAAGGTTATAATCCACCTGAATGGTTCCAAGTTGCCAGCTGCGACCTAGGGCATCTTTAACCATGAAATCCAATTTAGGGCCATAGAAGGCCGCTTCACCGTATTCCACGACAGTATTTAGACCTTTTTCATCTGCAGCTTCAATGATGGCGGCTTCTGCCTTTACCCAGTTTTCGTCCGAGCCAATGTATTTCTCAGGCTTCGCAGGGTCACGCAAGCTTACTTGAGCTGTGTACTCTTTAAAATCTAATGTTTTAAAGATGTACAATACAAGGTCGATAACGCTTTTAAATTCATCCTTGAGTTGGTCTGGCGTACAGAAAATGTGTGCATCATCTTGAGTGAAGCCGCGAACACGTGTTAAGCCATGTAATTCACCACTTTGCTCGTAGCGATATACGGTGCCAAATTCCGCGTAGCGTACAGGGAGATCCTTGTATGATTTCGGTGTGGCTTTAAATATCTCACAGTGGTGTGGACAGTTCATGGGTTTGAGCAAGTACTCTTCGCCCTCCTCCGGTGTATGGATTGGTTGGAAGCTGTCCTTCCCGTATTTCGCGTAGTGGCCGGAACAAACATATAATTCTTTGTTTCCGATATGCGGTGTGATTACTGGGCTGTATCCTGCTTTCTTTTGAGCGCGCTTCAAGAAGTTCTCCAAGCGTTCACGAAGCATGGCTCCTTTAGGTAACCACAACGGTAGACCTTGGCCTACGCGTTGACTGAAGGTAAATAATTCAAGTTCCTTGCCTAGCTTTCTATGGTCGCGCTTTTTCGCCTCTTCCAATAACTCAAGGTATTCTTTGAGTTCTCCGGCTTTCATAAAGCTTACCCCGTAAACACGAGTAAGCTGTGGTTTATTCTCATCCCCGCGCCAGTAAGCGCCGGCAACGTTCATAATCTTAACCGCCTTGATATAACCGGTATGAGGAATATGCCCCCCGCGACACAAATCGGTAAAATCGGCATGGTCACAGAATGTGATGGTGCCGTCTTCCAAGTTTTCTATCAACTCGGTTTTGTACGGGTTGTCTTTATACGCTTCTAATGCCTCTGCTTTGGTTACAGCGCGAAGCTTGAATTCAAATTTTTGACGGGCAAACTCCAACATTTGCTTTTCGATCTTTTCGAAATCTTTCTCTGAGATCATCTCCCCACCGAAATCGACATCGTAGTAGAACCCTTTTTCGATGGCGGGTCCAATAGTCAATTTCGCATCAGGGTAGAAGTGGAGTATGGCTTGCGCGAGAACGTGTGCAGAACTGTGCCAGAAAGCTTTCTTTCCATCCTTGTCGTTCCACGTGAAGAACTGCAACGTGCCGTCGGTGGTCAAAGGATCATTCAACTCAATGGTTTGCCCATCATAGGTGCCAGAGAGAATGTTTCTTGCCAATCCGTGTGAGATACTCATCGCTACTTCCATAGCGCTAGTCCCTTTTTCGTAGGTTCTTTGGTTGCCGTCTGGGAACGTTACAGTGATCATTTTATCCTTTGTTTTCCTAAGGTTACAGAAGGGCAAATTTAACTCGGTTCTCGGGGATTTGGGCTTTTTTTCGTTCCGATTTTCCAACGACCCAAAAGGATAGTATTTTTGCACTTGATGAATACCCCACTCGACAAACAAACGGTTCTTAGAAAATTCAACGATGCCTGTCCGGGCACTTTGATGGAAACCCTGGGAATCAAATACATAGACGCCGATCCAGCCACTGGAAAGCTAGTTGCCACCATGCCTGTGGGACCACAGGTGTATCAACCTATGCAGATTTTGCATGGCGGTGCGACGGTCGCTTTGGCGGAAAGTGTGGGTTCTGCGGCATCACAGATGTTGATTGATCCGACCAAAGAGGCTGCTGTTGGGTTAGAGATTAGTGCTAATCACGTCAAAAGTGCTCGTACGGGTATGTTGATAGCGACAGCAGAATGTCTTCACAAAGGCCGCACCTCTCATCTCTTTCAGATCCGAGTTGAAAATGAGCAAGGAGAATTAATCTCCATGGTTAAGTTGTTGAATTTTGTGAAGCAACGCAAATGATGCTCGAACTCCTGGTCCAGTTCCCTGGAAAAGCGCTTCAGTCGCATAGTTATACCGCGGCTCCTGTTTCGGAATCTGATTTGCTTATCCGTGGATTTAATTCGGATACCTTAGGATTCAAACGTTATGAATCCCTGCTGCCGCAAAAATTTTGGACGGGCTTTGGTACCCAGAAATTAGAGCATTGGGAGAATAAAGATTCGAAGACCTATGGATCTGCTGTTGAACGCGTCATTCAATACATTCAGCAACAACAAGCTAGCAAAGTGGTGTTGAGCAGGACACACTTCATGGAATCGGACCGGGTTTTAGCGCAGGAAAGTTTTGAGGCACTTTGTGCGGAGTTTCCAAACTGCACCGTCTTTGCTTTTCATCACGATCACTTTGGTGCTTGGATGGGGGCTACGCCGGAGGTGTTGCTTGAAGAGACGGATGAGGGTTATCGATCTATGTCATTGGCAGGCACTCGTTTAGCTGGTGGATTGACATGGGGTGACAAGGAGATTGAAGAGCAAAAGTTTGTTACCAAAGAGATCCATCGAACCCTCAAAGAAATGGGTGGGCACATCAAAAGAACCCCACAAACCACCTTTGGAGCAGGGCCAGTGGAACACTTAATGACATGGGTCAACACAGATAACCGCAACCTTGCAGTTATTGATACTTTGGAGGCGCTGCATCCAACGCCAGCCGTTTGCGGTACCCCAACGGTTGAAGCATTGAATATTTTACAAGAAATAGAATCCTATCCACGCGAGTTGTACACCGGGTACATTGCTTGGCTTGATGGGCCAATCTACGCGAATGTAATGTTGCGAACAATGAAATGGTATAAGAACGGAATTCAGTTCTTCGCAGGCGGGGGGATTACCAAGGACAGCGTACCTTTGAATGAATGGATGGAGACAGAATATAAGATCTCGGCCCTCAAGGACGCAGTTAAATATAGATGACCTCAACAAAAGCAACGGCGCATTGGACTTTAGAAGCACTGGCATTAGCGGGCGTTAAAACTATTGTCTTTTCGCCAGGTTCCAGAAATGCCCCATTAATCATAGCAGCAGAAGCATTGGGCAGTTTCGATATGCAGGTACTCGGAGACGAGCGCAGTGCAGCTTTTAATGCTTTGGGCCAGAGTTTAGTAACGGGAAATCCCGTAGCTGTGTGTTGTACTTCAGGCAGCGCCTTGGCCAATTATTATCCGGCCATTCTCGAGGCATATTATGCTCATGTTCCCCTTATAGTATTGAGTGCAGATCGACCGGAAGAACGCATAAACAAAGGTGAAGGCCAGACTTGCGTGCAACGCGATTTTTATGAGCCGCACGTTGCAGCCAGCGTCCAATTGGATGAAGTTTCAACCTATGCTGAAGCTCGTAAAACTTTACAATATGCCATTCAGGCAATGCACTTCGAAATGCGCCCCATACACATCAACATCGCATTTGATGAGCCGCTGTATGAGCGGGGAACGGCACCAAAATCCATGCAGTTGGAATTGCCCGCCGATTCGTTCGTGAAGCATGGTTTGCCAGAATCCTTTCCTTCGCCCGATTTTGACGATTTCAAGGCGGTGGCCGTAATTGCTGGACAATTGATGCCTGAAGAATCTGCGATGGTTCGTGAGCTATTGGATGAAGGCGTTGAATGGACACTTTTTGCAGACCCCATGAGCGGTCTTTTGGATCATCCTAACGCTACCCCGATGGAAGCACTTTTGCAGGTGCAGCCTGATGCGGTATTAAGTATCGGGGGACAATGGATCAATAAAAAGCCAAAGCAGTATTTACGGGAGATCGGCATTACGAAACATGTTCATGTTGACACGTTTCAATGCTGGGATGTTCTTGATGCCAACGTTGAGCATATACGATTCTCGCCGAACCTCTTAAAGCGTTGGAAATCGGCAACGAATTTTATTCGAGTTTCACAAAATGAACTGACCATATCGGAGCTTCCTTGGTCTGACGCAGCTGCTTTCCGTTGCGTCATGGATGTACTGCATGCTCAGTCGACCTTGCATCTTGGCAACAGTTCTGTAGCGCGTTATTTTAACTATTTCCCAAAACACGTATCGCTCTATGGAAATAGAGGTGTGGCTGGTATTGACGGTAGTTTAAGTACGGCAGTTGGTTCGGCTTTGGCGGATAAAGAGCGTGAGCATATCCTCGTTTTAGGCGATCAGAGTTTTCTCTATGACCATAATGGATTGTATGCACGAGAACTGCCGCACAATCTTACCATCTGCGTATTGAACAATGGGGTGGGAGGCATATTTGATTGGCTGCCGGGAACAGCGTCTACGGGCCAAGAGGCGCGACGCATTTTTGCCAATGCCCAGAATGTGGATCTAAAATCATTGGCAACGGCGTTTGGTGCGGCATATGTTCGAGTTCAAAGTATCCAAGAATTGGCATCTGCACTCGCACAAAGGCAAGGATTACGTGTTATTGATTGCATCACGGAACAATCCACTAATCTTAAGGCATTGAAAATACTTCAAAACGATGGCAGAGCTTAAACATTGGGTCGAAGCGGCACGCTTGCGCACGCTGCCCTTAGCATTCGCCGTGATCGCCCTGGGAACGGGATTGGCTTTCAAGGTAAACGAAGGGGTCCAATGGATGGTCTTTATGCTCGCCGTTTTCACGGCATTTTCGTATCAAGTATTGTCCAATTATGCCAACGATCTAGGTGATGGAATACGCGGAACGGACGACCATCGTACCGGCGAGAAAAGAGCCATTGCAAGTGGCCTTATCACCGCATCGGAGATGAAAAATGCTGTTCGATTTTGGACTATCTCAGCGCTTCTTAGTGGAGGGGTATTGGTGTATTTGTCATTTTGGGGACAGCCCATTTTATTTGCAATTTTTTCGCTCTTGAACATCGGGGCGGTGATCGCTGCTACTACATATACCATGGGTCCCAATCCATATGCCTATTGGGGTGGAGGTGATTTCTTTGTTTTTTTATTTTTCGGTTTGGTGGGTGTGCTAGGATCGGCAGCACTCTATGGTCCAATTCATTGGAGTTTTGTTTTACCTGCCTTAGTCGCTGGGGCCTACAGTGCAGCGGTTCTTACGCTAAACAACTTACGAGATATTGATACCGATACGAAAGCCGGCAAGCGAACCTTGGTGGTTCGTTTTGGTCGTAAATGGGGTCGCGGTTATTTCAAGATTTTGTTGATGTTGGGCAATGTGCTGAGCTTGATTTTTGCACTTTATTGGGCGCTCCTCGATGGAAATCAAGCCCTTCTCGTGTTTCATATTGTTTTTGGAATTCTTCTATCTCGAGTGGTGTTTAAACCGTTTACGAAAGCTCAAGAATCCCTGGCATTGGACGCCTTGTTAAAGCCTATGGCCATGATGACCTTGCTGTTTTGCGTGGGGACCGCAGTTGCCTTAAATCTTTAGTGATGAAGGCGGAGGTTAAATCGTATACGCTAGGTTTTAAGCAGCCCGCTGGTACATCCCGGGGTGTACTTCGTGACAAGCAATGCTATTTTCTAAAGATTACTGATGCATCGGCCCGTTATCCTGTAGGATGGGGAGAGGTAGGCGTATTGCGCGGCTTAAGTATGGATGATGTGCCAGAATTGGAACACCAGCTGGATTGGACTGCAAAGCATATTCAATTGGGCTTAGAAAAGCTGTATCGAGCAAATACGGAGTTTCCTAGCATCCAATTTGCCCTTGAACAAGCTTTTAGTCATTTGGAAAATGGCTTTCAACATTTCGATACCCCATACAGTCGTGGGGAAGCTGCGATGTCAATTAATGGTTTGATATGGATGGGCGATGAAGCATTCATGTTGGATCAAATCAGTAAACGTCTCGCCGAAGGGTTTACCACCCTGAAAATGAAGGTTGGGGCGATCGACTGGACCACGGAACGTAAACTTTTGGAAGGAATCCGAAGGGAGTTTCCTGAGGATAAGTTGGTCTTGCGTGTCGATGCGAATGGGGCTTTTAATCTGCAGCAAGCGCTGCTCGTAGATGAGGTATTAGCGGATTTAGCGGTTCACAGTATTGAGCAACCCTTACCTGTAAATGATCGTGAAGGATTAGCAACATTGGCTGCAACTACGAAAGTTCCGATTGCCTTGGATGAGAGCTTGATTGGGTTGGTTGATGAGGCTTCAAGGTCCAAGTTGCTTGACGACATTAGGCCCCCTTTTATCATACTGAAGCCTAGTTTTATTGGCGGTTGGCAAGGTTCTGATCAATGGATTGCATTGGCGGAGGAGCGCGGCATAGGCTGGTGGGCAACCAGTGCATTAGAAAGTAATATCGGCCTGAATGCCATTGCGCAATGGGCTTCAACTAAGGGGAATTCGCTGCCTCAAGGATTGGGTACGGGAAGTCTCTACACTAATAACATTCCAGGCCCACATTTGGTAAGTGGCGGAGAAATTTCCATACCCGGGGATGTTCAGCAAGATTGGGATTTGAGCGTGCTCCTTTAAACCGACATACGCATGGAAAGGAAGATGGATCTTCCTGGCGATGCGATCCCAGAAGAGTAGGGGCGGTAACGCACATCCATAAGGTTTTCTAGGCCTACGCGAATGAGGACATTTTTGCTAAAGTGGTACGAGCCATGTATGTTGATGGTGTACCACGATGGCGAATAAGGAAGCCCGAAATCATTGATCGCATACATGTGTCTTTTGGCAACTTCTGTAAATGCCATATCCTCGGCATCAACTGAGCCATTGTAACGAATGATTAGGTTCGCCCGGTACTTGTCCTTTGTGTAGCTCAACGTCGATGTAGCGTTGAACGGATTGACATGACGCAATGGATTGCCTTGACTGTCCTTGCCAAAAGGGTGAGACCAATGCAAAAGGAAATGTAAGTTTTTAGTGATATCTGAACGGACGCCGAACTGATAGCCCCAAATCCAAGCATAGTCGATATTTTGAACGGCCAATACTTGGGAAAGCTCGCCCTCATAAAAAACGCTATCGCGACCTCCAAAGTTGTACGGAGCCCGCTCCATTACCTCATCCAAAAAACTGTAATAGAAGCTCGCATCCAGCGCCCAACGGTCTCCGAGCTTTTGTTTCATGCCAAGTTCGGCACTATACAAACGCTCTTCATGGAGATCGGGATTGGGGATGATTAACGCCCCTGGCTGTGAATCAAATACTTTACTCGCGTCATCGATGTTTGGGGCACGGAATCCGGTACTTAGGTTGAGAAAGTATTTGAAAGTGGGGCGGTAATAGGTTAAACCAAATTCTGCAGAGGGTGCCAGAAATTGAAGGTTTGCATTTTCTGAAAATCCATTGAATGAAATAGGTGTATACAGATGGACACTATTGATCCGAACACCACCGCTTGCACTTAATCGTTCGCCGAGATCGGAGTGAAGCATGGCAAAGGCTGAAGTACTCTGCCAAAGGCTTCCATCCGCATAGCGCGTTTGTGCCGGCCATGTGGTATCAGGAACCAATTCATGGTATTTCCAAGATGTGCTGCTCAGGTTATTTTGAATATATTCGGCACCATAGACCACCTCGGAGTGCAGGCCTAATTTCTTTCGTGCATCGAGATTCAATTGGCCGATGTAGACTTGCTCGCGCTGAACCTTCCCTTCAAGATTTTTTAATTTCCTGACGTCACGACTCTCCTCGTAGTATTGTCCCGATGCGGTGATTTTAACCCAATCTGAGAGTCGCGTTGTTGTTCTATTTTCTAGGGCGATGTAAGCCAATGACCAAATCTGAGGTCCGTAATTCCATTTGGCATATTTTGGCATGTCCCTGTTCATTTCCATCATGCGGTCATAACGCGAAATGTCAGTAGTGAGACTGCCGTGAAGGCCAGCTTTCACCTCTGTTCTAGGGGAGATACGGAGCTTGAATTTATTGGTGAAGTTGCGCTGGTCGTAGCCGGTATTTGCTTGGATGTAAGGGTTGTCGTTTGTTAAGACGGTATCGAGATTACCGAAACGAACGGGGTAGGTGTTGGATAGGGTATTTTGTAGATGGTATGCTGGAGTCCATGCCAAGACGTTTTTCCCCATTCTTATGTCTTGGAATTGTGAGTAGGTGATTGAGGTCATGCCGGCCCAATTCAAACCGCCATAATTAATGCGGAAGTTGGGGCGTCGGGCCAATTGGCCACTCTGATTTGAAAGTGTGAAGACCAGGCTTTGTAAAATCTCGGTAGAGTCCCCGTAATGCGCCTCGTAGGTATTGATGTTCATTACACCACCCATTGCGTCCGATCCGTTCAATACGCTTCCTGGACCAAGACTGATTTCCAGATTGGCGATTGACTCTGGATCCAAGCTGATGACATTGTGGACATTTCCCGCACGGAAAATGGCATTATTCATGCGGATGCCGTCTACCGTCAGTAAAACTCGGGAAGTACTCATCCCACGAATCATGGGGGAACCACCGCCGCTTTGACTTTTTTGGATAAAAATATTTGGATCAATACCTAATGCATCAGCAGCGTTGGCTTGGTATTGCTCGTCCATGCGCTTAGAATCGATTGTACGCACCTCTTTCGAGATGTTTTGATAGTTCTGAGTAATCCTATTGGCGTTGATCACTACCTCTTGAATGTTCAGCACACTTTCTTGCATGTGAACTTTGTAGTCCAATTCTTCTAACTCTTTCCTTGAATGGAATGAAGGGCTATAACTGGCGTGATAAAATATGATCAGATCTCCAGGTTGACCATTCGGAATGAGAATCCGACCAAAAGGGCCCGTTTCACCAACAAAACTTTGATTAATGGTTACGGAGACCCCCTCAATGGCTTCATGGCTTTCCTCCGTCAATACGGTGACCCAAATGAACTTCTCGACATTTGTTGCGTTCCCTAAGAGCGCAAAAAACACCGTGAAGACGTATATTGAAAAGAATTTGAATCGGGCCATAGTGCGCACACGGAAGCAAAAACTATACCCAACTTGTACTTTTTGAATGTCAGCAACTTTTATTTGGAATAAAAATCAATACAACAGTCATCAACTTCTTGAATTACAGGAGGTTAATGATTCTTTGTTGGACGTTCAAAAGGTGGTGAAATTTTGGATTTCTAATGCGGATTTGCTGCCAATTTCAACCAGCGGTAGTACAGGAACGCCAGCGGTTTGGCATCACCCACGAACCCGTCTTGAGGCATCGGCTCGAGCTACATTGGGCTATTTTAACTTAATGCCGGGAGGGACGGCTGCACTTGGGATTCCAGCGAACAGAATAGGAGGGGCAATGATGATTATCAGAGCCCTTGTTGGGGAGTTAAGACTCCACTTGCTTGAACCAAAACTTGCCTTAGAATTGCCCGAGGAACCCATAGATTTTTTACCCGTAACCCTGCCGCAATACGAGCAGTTGTCTTCAAAAGCTCGTGCTAAAGCGAAAAATATACTTTTAGGTGGTGGGGCAGTACCTGTAATGGCAATGCCCGAGGAAACGACCGTTTATGTAGGTTATGGCATGACTGAAACGGCTTCTCATGTTGCTGTGCGCAGGTTAGATGCCTCTTTGTATGAGGCCATAGGTAGTACGCGATTTTCATGCTCAGAGGCAGGGGCCTTGTGCATTCATTCCCCACATTTAGGCATCGATTTATTGCAAACCAATGATGCGGTGCGCCTACAGGATGAACGTTCGTTTACGGTAGAGGGACGGCTGGACTTCGTGATTAACTCTGGCGGCATAAAGATCCAGCCTGAGGTCGGTGAGCGCGCCTTGCTTCAAAAAGGTATTTCCGCCGTTATTTCTTTCCGTGAGGACGCCGTTTTTGGCCAACTACCTGTATTAGTGCTTACGGAACATGAGGCGCTGGCTTTGGCCAGGGCGGAATTGGTCAAATGGGAGAAAAATACCCGGCCAAGGAACTATTTCATTTGTGCTGAATTACCAGAGACTGTGGGAGGTAAACTGGATCGTCGCGCCTTGGCAGCAATGATTAAATCACATCCGGATCGCCTTTTCCCGATCGAAGCAAAATAGGTAGGTCGCCACTCAAATCGATGACGGTAGAGGGAATATTATCACCCCATCCTCCGTCAATAATAAAATCCGCCTTATCGGCATATTTTGCAACAATCTCGTCCGGATCTGTTGGGTATTGAATGATGTCATCGTCATGGTGCAATGAAGCGGAGGCTAGAGGGCGTCCTAAGGCTTCTGCTAGGGCAATAACGATAGGATTGTCGGGGATACGAACGCCAATAGTGCTGCGCTTTTGTCCCAACTTCCGCGCTAGATTGATATTTGCTTCCAACACGAGTGTATAGGGCCCCGGTAGACACTTCTTTACCAGTTTGAACGTAGGGCCATTCATGCTTTGCGTGTATTCAGCGACCTGACTGAGGTTGGTAAATAGAAAACTAAACTCGGCCTCTTTCACTGATTCCCCCTTGATTTTAGCCAATTTTGCCAACGCTGTGGGGTGTTGGAAGTCTCCTGCGATGGCATAAACGGAATCGGTCGGGATAATGGCAACATCTCCTTTACGAAGTCGTTCAGCACATTCTTCAATGGTTTTGGGATTTAAACTATCGGGATAGATCGTGTAGACCATGGTTACTCTTTTCTTGATTAGGTAAAAGATACAAAAAAGCCCCGCGGTAGGCGAGGCTTTCGATGTTAAGTATTGGGTTAAAATTACCCGTTTGCTTTGGCGTGATCTTCCAAGAATTTCGCCAAACCGATGTCCGTCAATGGGTGCTTCAACAAGGCTTCCATTGC